>NZ_JAMYRB010000045.1:0-29281 GCF_040321165.1 Mesorhizobium sp. M0500 | reverse complement strand
TCATGGCTCCGCCATCCCAGAGGCCGCCCGTCCGATCCTGTGTCTGTTCGTGGAACAGTTGCGCTCGCTGGATGAGAGGGTGGCTTCGGCGGTGGCGAACGGGGATCTGGATATTTCCTCCCCTCCCCTACGCTAACCTTCAGATCTGCGTTGCCGCGATGCTCACATGGCGCGTCAAAAACATTGCTCGGGAATAATAGATATGGTCCAGCCTCATCCTGTCGCGCTTATTAGCCGTTCCGGGGTGCAATGAGCGTCGAAAGGTGGACGTTCGTGGAGGCCGAGTGTGTTCCCTAGCCACGAAGGCGTTGCAGCACATGCTACTACCGGGTCCCTTCTGCGATCTTTGAACGCGGCTGAACCTCGCTCGTCATCAGCAATACGCCAAGTTCTTCAGCTGATCGCGCGACGACAGCAGCGCCGGCTGAGAGCAATCGTTGACCGTGGTCCTCGAAACAGTGGCCGCCCGCCGTGAAACCGATCACCGTCATCCCAGCGGTCACACCGGCTCCGACGCCGGCAATGCTGTCCTCCACCACGACGCAGCGCGCCGGCTCAGTGTCCATTTGAGCCGCAGCGAACAGGAACAGGTCCGGTGCAGGCTTGCCCGCCTTTACCATGACGGAGCTGAACACGTACGGATGGAAGTGCGGCCAAAGCTCCGTCAGTTCAAGCCCCAGTCGCAGCTTGTCGGGGCCGCTGCTTGAGGCGACGCAGCGAGGTAACGACAACTGATGCAGGAGCCGGTCAATACCACTGATGGCTTGCAGTTCCGTCCGGTAGCTTTCCTTAATCCGGGATTGCACGATGGTGTCGAAGTCGCTGGGGAGAGGGCGGCCCCAGTCTTCTTCGATCATCTTCCGCATGGTGGCTGAGGACAGGCCGGTAAAGCGCAGAACCACATCAGAATACGACGTGGGATAGCCGATGCGGGTAAGTTCCTCGGCATCAATGCGACTTGCCAGCGTCTCGCTGTCGATCAGAACGCCGTCGCAATCGAAGATGACCAGTTCATAAGGGTTCTGTTGTTTCATTGCACGTCCTTCGGAACCGGGCCCGCAACGGAGACCTCAACCACATGTCGGTCGTTGACTTCGAAACGGTGGACAAGGACGCTATCATCGTCGATCAGTGCGACGTCGAAAGCCGGGGCGTCCTCGACAAAATCCGCATCCCTGCGCGCTAAGTGTGGTATGATCTGATGTGCAACCCCACGGCTTGCGCTGAACGGAATGCCGCTCCAGGTGCCGCTGACATCGACGTGCACATGACCATGGAAGACGTGCCGCACATTGCCGGCCCCCACCATCGCCCGCATAGTCTGGCGCCAGTTCTCCGTATTCCAAGGCTCAAAGTGCGGCAGGCCGATCGGCTGTAGCGGATGATGGGCGAAGAGGTACGCCGGCGCCTGCGGCCTCTCGGTGAGCCGCTCTAACAGCCATTCCAGTCGTCCCTCGTTCAGCGCGCCATGCCCAAGACCCTCCACCAGGGTGTCGAGGAAGATGAGGCGCCCGACCGAGGTGTCATGGACTGACTGGACAAAACCGTTCCTATCGCGCGGCTCGCCGGGGAAAGCGCGTAAGAAGTTTTGACGACTGTCGTGGTTGCCGAGCAGAAGCCGGATGGGCACGCGCATCTCCTGAAGCAATTCGCGTAACAGTTCGTAGGAAGCGAAGTCTCCCTCGTCGGTGAGGTCGCCGGTCAGCACGCAAAGCTCGGCATCGGCGTGATCGCGGTTGATGCGCTCGATGGTCTTGCGCATTCGCTCGGCCGGATCGAAGCCAAAGAGCATAGCGCCGGCCGGCACAAGGTGGAGATCAGTCAAGTGGATCAGTTTCATTGGTAAATCCGCGAAAAAGGGAGAGACGCCGCACGGCGTGCAGCGTCCCGGACGAGACGATCAGTTGGTTTTCGGCAGGAGTGTGCGAACCTGGGACGCCATGTCTGCGAGGGCGGCCTCCGGTTCCTTGGATCCAAGCGCGATGGCCGTCATTTCGTCGCGTAGGACCTCGCCGATCTGAACACCGTTGTCACCGGGCCAAGAGAACCACGGGCGGGCGCGGGGCGTCTGGAGCACGCTGGTGTACCAATTCGGATGCTTGTCGTAGAACGCGCCGAGATGATCCTTGTCGAGGGCAAGCGTGTTCGTCGGCATATATCCGGTATTAGGTACGACAATGCTCTGGCCTTCAGGACCAGTCGCGAACTTGACGTACTCCCAGGCGGCGGCGCGCTTGGCGGGATCGTCGGTGAGGATTACAGCGACCATGCCGCCCGTCGGCATCGTCGCATCTTCAACGCCTAGCGGCTGCTTGGCGGTGCGGAGCTTGAACCGGTCTCCAACATCAGCTTCAAAGCCACTCACACTGCCGGCAGAGGCGAATAAGAAACCAAGTTTGCCGGAAGTGAAGAGCTGCTGGGCAGCGCGCGAGTCGATCGTCGGCTGAGCACCAGCGGTATGGAATCTCTTGAACAGCTTGACTGCGGCCTGGCCGGCAGGACCGTCAAAAGCGATGTCGCTTTGCTTGTCGTTCATCATCCGTCCGCCGAAGCTGCGCACCAGGTTCTGCGTGGTCCAGTCGTCCGAGCCAAGTTGGTAATACATGCCGGACGTTCCATTGCCGAGCGCTCCAATTTTGCCGGCAAATTCGACGAAGCTATCCCAGTCGCCTGGGATCTTGTCAGGATCGCCACCCGCCTTCTTCACGAGATCGGCATTGTAGTAAACAACCGGCGTCGACATGGCGAACGGAAGACCGTAGAGATGGCCGTCGATTGTTGCGAGAGAAAGGACCTGATCCGTGTAGCCTTTCTCGGCTAGGTGATCCGCGGCAGCGAGATCGTCGATGGGCTTCACGAGCCCACGCGCCACGAGCGGACGCAACACATTGAAGCCGACGTAGTGGACGTCCGGCAACTCGCCCGCCATGCTCTGGCGGATCAACGTTTGGACAGCCTCATCATAACTCGGCGCGGCGACGCGGAAGTTGATCTTGATGTCCGGGTGGTCCTTCATGAAGCGATCGGCAATCGGCTTATGGATTACTTCGTGTTCGGGCCAGGCGTAATAGACATCGAGTTTTGTGTCGGCTTGCGCCGGCATGGCTGCCAGCGCGGCAGTGATGCCGGCGGCGAGGATCATTGCAAGGGTTTTCACATTGCTCTCCTGAGGTTCGAGATGAGGTTTGGAAACGGAGCTAGTGTCGGCCAAGCACCAGGCCCCGGATGAAGTGTTTCTGCATGAGAAGGAAAAGAGCGACTAAGGGCGCGGTCACGAGAACGCCCCCGGCCATAAGCGCACCGACATTTCCGGCGCCTTCGCCCGCCTGCCGGAAATAGGCAATTCCAAGGGAAGGCGTCATCATGTCGGGAGTGGTGATCACCACCAGTGGCCAATAGAGATCGTTCCAATGGGCCACGACAGAGAAGATCGAGAAGGAAGCGACGGCCGGCCATGCTGCAGGCAGCATGATCCGCCGGGCGATCGAGAGCTCGCTGAAACCGTCCAGCCGCGCCGCGTCGAGCACCTCGTCGGGAAAAGTCACGAAGAACTGCCGGAACAGGAAGATGGCAAATACCGAAATGATCCAGGGCAGAACCAGCGCGGCATAGCTGTCGAGCAGCCCGGATTTCGCCAGCGCTATGTAGATCGGGATCGTTGGTATCTGCACCGGCACCAGAAGACCGAGAAGGACGGCCGCAAGCAGAATTGGGCGGCCGGGGAAGGATAGCTTGGCCATCGCATAGCCACACGGGATGGCGATCGCGACCTGCAACACAAGAATTGTCAGGCACACGACAAAGCCATTTCCCATGAACCGAAGAAGCGGAATTGCCGAAAGCGCGGTGCTGTAATTGTCAATCGCGCCGTTAAGGGTCGGGGTTGGCAGCAGGCTGCCGTCGAAAATCTCGCTCTGTGGAGTCATAGAGGCAAGGATCATCCACACAAAAGGGAAGACCATTATGATCGCGCCGGTCACAAGCACGGCATGCAAGGCAATGCGGGATGCGGAAGATTGCGCCAGGATCATCATCATCGACCTCCACTTGCTTTCCAGCGCGCCCGGCGCTCGGAGACGTGCATCTGGACGAGCGACAGGAAAGTCACGAAGACGAAGAAAGACACGGAGATCGCTGACGCATACCCCACCCGGAAAAAGCGGAAGCCCTCTTCATAGAATGTGTAGAGAATGACGGAGGTGGACTTCATCGGGCCGCCCTGTGTGAGGACTGCAACCGTTTCGAAGACCGAAAAGGCGCGGATGATTGTCATTACGGTGACGAACAGCGTCACCGGCGCCAGCATCGGCCAAGTCACCAGCAGGAAGCGCTTCAGCCCCGTGTCCGCTCCGTCGATCGCCGCGGCTTCGTAGAGCTCCTCCGGAATGGTTGAAAGACCGGCCATGAAAAGTATCATGTTGAAGCCGACCAGCTGCCAGACGCCGATCGCCGAGAGCGCATACATGGCCGTCGAGGGATCGGACAGGAAGCTGACCGGCGATGCGCCCAAAAGCTGCAGCAATGAGTTGGCGAAGCCGAGACTTGGATGCAGGATCGCTTCCCACGCGGTTGCGAGAGCGACCAGGGTCGCGGCCACCGGTAGGAAGTAGGCGGTGCGATAGACGATGGCAAATCGTGACCGCGCGATCAAGAGAGCAACCAGCAGGCCCCACCCGATTGATGTCGGCACGACCACAACCACATAGAGCGCGGTGTTGCGCAGGCTCTGAGCAAAGCCTGGGTCCG
This sequence comes from Mesorhizobium sp. M0500, assembly GCF_040321165.1. Lineage (NCBI taxonomy): Bacteria > Pseudomonadati > Pseudomonadota > Alphaproteobacteria > Hyphomicrobiales > Phyllobacteriaceae > Mesorhizobium > Mesorhizobium sp. M0500. The sequence goes on along the minus strand of NZ_JAMYRB010000045.1, from coordinate 24,535 downwards.
TCAGCATGCGCGTATAGTTCGCAAGCCCGATGAACCGGACACCGGCCAAACCAAGCGAAGCATCTGTAAAAGACAGAAAGAAAACTAGAACGGTGGGCCCGATGACAAGAGCGGCAAGCAGCAGCGTCGCGGGTGTGGCCAGGATCATTCCGGCTTGTGCCTGGGCGCGAGCAGGGCGGTAGCCGCCTGAAATGTTCTGAGCCAAGCGACCGATCGGATTGTCGTCGACCACGGCCATATCAGGCTACCCTGCTGTGATCGCGACTCTGGCGCGAGCCGTCCCAAGGAAAGAACCATGCCTTTTCCGAGTCGATGGTCAGTCCCAAGTTGTCGCCGCCACGCAGTGATTGTGCTCGCTCGGCCGAAATCCGGGCGACGAACTCAGCGCCTGCCCCGGCATGGACAAAGACGTGAGCGTCCATCCCTGCATGCTCGATGCGCGTGACGCAAACCGGCAGGGCGCCCGGTCGGTCCCTGTCGACGAGGGATGCATGCTCCGGCCGAAAGGCCAGCGTTCCGGCCTGTCCGGATCCGAGCGCATCGCGAATGATGATCCTACTGCTGTCGATGATGAGCGCGCCGCCGACAGGGGCGGCCACCTCGACCTCGTTCAGGAATGGCTGGGCCAGGAACCGGGCAACATCGAGATCGACGGGTTCGCGATAAAGATCGGCAGGGGCTGCAACTTGGCGCAGCTCGCCGCCAAAAATGACGGCGACACGGTCGGAAAGTGCGGCCGCCTCGGCCTGGTCATGGGTAACGAAGATAGTCGTCGTTTGCATTTCCTTGTGGAGCCGCGCGATTTCGCCACGCGTATGAATGCGCAACGCTGCGTCCAGATTTGCCAAGGGTTCATCCATCAGGAAGATCTTCGGCTTGCGCACCATAGCGCGTCCCAAAGCCACGCGCTGGCGCTGTCCACCCGAAAGCTCCGCCGGCCGGCGGTCGAGCAGCGCATCGAGCTTGAGCAGCGCCGATGTTTGACGGACCCGCTCCTCGATCGAGCGATTGCGTTGGCCGGCCCCTGGCAGCAGGCCGCCAATCACCGGAAGCCGTTCCAAGCTGGTCAGCTCGCGCATGACCAGCGGGGCTGCGATGTTGTCGTACACACTTAGATGCGGATAAAGGGCGTAGCTCTGGAACACGAAGGCTAGGTCGCGGTCCTTCGGCGCCACGGTATCCAGCGCCTTGCCCCCTGCACGCACGTGGCCCTGATCCGCGCGCTCCAGCCCTGCTATTATGCGAAGAAGCGTGGACTTGCCGCAGCCGGAGGGCCCAAGCAGTGTCACAAATTCCCCGGCAGCAATCCTTAGACAGACGCCGCGAAGCACATCAGTCGCGCCATACCGCTTGCCGACATTGTCAATGTGGAGATCCAACGCAGCCATTCCGAGTTCCCTTTCGGTTGGCGACAGGGCTTAATGGAGCTTTATTTCATTATCATGACAATACGGAGTTTAATTTCATTTCGCAACCGATTTCTCCATCGCCTTTCCCAGTGCCAGCATCAGGCTTTCGATCACGAAGATCTTGCCGATCATCGGGGTCAGCGTGCCGCCGATCGGATGGTCGTCAAGGCCGGAGGCCTGCAAGATGAAGTCCGCCGACTTGCCGAGCGGGCTACGGGCGCGGTTGGTGATGGCGACGGTCAGTGCCCCTGCGGAGCGGGCGCCCTTGAGGAACTGAACCGTATCAACGGTGAGGCCGGATATCGAAAGGCCGATCGCCACGCATCCGGGACTGAGTCCGTTGGCGACTTCGTGAGCCATGTTGGAGTTTCTGAACGCCAGCGCCGTAAGCCCAACTCGCAAGAGCCGATAGGCGAGCAGTTCTCCCGTCACGCCCGACATTCCTGCTCCGTAAAGATCTATCCTTCTGCTCGCCGCAATCACTTCTGCGAGCTTCTCGAGGGCCTCGAGATCGGCATTGCTGTGTGCGATCCCTAGATTCCGAGCCATCGTGTCGTGCAAGGTTTGTAGGGCGGCGTTGGGCTGCTGCGCGGCGGTGGATGGAGGCCTGGGGCGGCCAATCTCTGCCGCCAGCGCCAGCTTGAAATCGCGAAAGCCGGAAAAGCCGATCTGGCGGCAAAGCCTCAAAATGCTGGCTTCCCCACTACCCGCGAATTCGCCTAGTTCCCCGACCGAGTGGTGCAACACTTTCTCAGGATTTTCCAGGATGTATTTGGCGATCCGAGCGAGCGCATTCGGCAGATGATCGATGTCTTCCTGCAAGCCAGATAAGATGCTCTCGCGCTCTGCCGCTGTCGCGGCGGGTGAGTTAATGCTCATCGTCATGATACCCATACCTTATGAAGCCGCAGAAAAGAGAGCCAAATGCCATCGACCCGTCCGACGATTGGCTTCCGAAGCGCGCGCGACCAGGGGCCGACTTCGAGATTGGGAGAACAGGACTAGCCAGTGCTCGCCCGACTGGGAAGACTAGTAGTCCTCAATTCTGTTCGGGCCGGATCCACTTCTGAGCATCATAGCGGAAAAGCTGCGCCCTAAAAGGTCGCATTTCAAGCCCCTCTGATGGGCGCTATCCCAGAGATCATAGTGCTCATTGGGGTCTTCTTTATGATCGAACAACTCTCCTATTCCAACATCATGATATACATTTAGCTTATAGCGTCCATCATAGTACATTGATGCGCGTGACCCCCGGCTCCCGTGGAATCGGAGAGAATTGTGATACTCGCTGACCACGTACGGCTTGTGGTATTCCAATGAGGTGTTGCCAAGCAGCATCTGGTCGAGTGACAGCCCCTGCATAGCGCTGGGGATCTCAAGACCCGACAACGAGAGCAATGTGGGTGCAATATCAACCAGCTCGACGAGTGCATTCGACACCGATCCTTGGGCTGAGCTGCCGGGCACGGAAATCATAAGCGGGACATGCACCAGACCCTCATAGAAACGGCAGCCTTTGTAGAGCAGGCCGTGGTCACCCATCATGTCACCATGATCGCTCATGAAGACAATGATGGTGCGATCCAGCTGGCCGGTTTCCGTCAAAGCGTCCAGTACCCGGCCGACTAGATCGTCGACTTGAGCCACCTCCGCATGATATGCCGCTCTCATCTCCCAAATGTCGAAGTTCGTGGGTGGCGCTTCATGCGTAGGCCCGGCGATCTCGTCATTGTGCGCCTGACCGACGGCTGCTGCGGCCTGCCACGGATCCACCGCGAATTTTGCCTGCTGATCGACTCGTTCAAATTTCTTCTGATGCTCGAGATCGATCGGCCTGAAGACAGGATCAGGCATATCACTTGGGTTGAAACGCCTGAGGTAGTCAGGCGGGGGATTGAGAGGCGGATGAGGTGCGTCGATATTAATGCCTAAATACCAATTACGACCAGAATGCATCTTGATGAAACGCTCTGCCCGATCGCCTGCCCAACGCGCCTGCCGATATTCTGCGGCCGGTCCCGGGCCATAATGTTGGTCAAGATACGGTTTGAAGTAGGCTACGGGATCGACCCCTTTTGACCACATCCACGCATGATAGTCATGGTTGCCTGACCACTCCGGAAATGGCTCAGGGCTCCAGTAGAACTCGGCAAATCCATCGTCGGGGCGCTTTTCTATCATGCCACGAGTGGCAGATAGGTGCAGCTTCCCTATGTGCCCCGGGTAGTATCCGGCATTCGCCATCAGTTTTGGGAGCAAAACGAGATGCGAAGGAAACGTGCCGGCGCCGTTTTGATGCACTTGGTGTGCGATCGGATACAACCCCGTCAGAAAGCTCGTTCGGCTCGGCGTGCAGATCGGGCTTTGACAATACGCACGAGCGAATGCTGTACCCCTCGCGGCCAGACGGTCGATATTGGGAGTTTGCGTGCCCTTGAACCCGAGACACCGCAGCGTGTCCCAACGTTGTTGATCACTGCAAATCCAGACAATATTAAAGTTGCCCAACTCTGATCCTCAAACGCAATAGAGGTCTAATTCGTTCGCCACCGGCGCGTCAATCGCGCCGGTGGCCGGGTGCGTGAAGACTACTTCAAATATCCAGCCCGTTTTAAGATATCCACGGCCTCAGTCTGAGCATCATCCAAGGCGGCCTGGGCACTTTTGCTGCCAACAACCGCCTCCTGCAGGGCTCGACCGAGGCGGTCGCCGATCTCCTTGAATTCAGGGATTCGAGGATAATACCACTCCGGCGCGACCCGAAGAGTTTCAGCATATGTTGCCGCGAACGACCCGTGGCCATAATTGTAGTCGTGCTTGGCAAGTATCTCCGGATCGTTCCACAGGGACGATCTCGTGATCGCGACAAAGGTGCTATCGAGTGAAATGCGTTTCATCACATCTTTACTTGTCGCCCACTGAAGGAATGCGGCTGCGGCTGCCTTGTTTTCTGATGCCGCCGGGATGACATAGGCCTGTCCCGCAAATGGCGGGAACCTCCCACTTACTCCGCCGGGCGGCAAAGCGAATCCAAGCTTACCTACGACTTTCGACAGCTTGGGGTCGAGAATGCGGCCGGCAGTAGGAGCGCCTTCCACCGTCATTGCAATGCGGCCCTGCTGCATCGCAATGACGACGTCGTCAAACGTTGCTGAGGTGCTGCCAGGCACGGTGAACCTGGTCATCACGTCTGTGTACCATTTCAGCGCCTCCACAGCGGCGGGTGTATTGACCGTGGGCGTCAGATCCGCCGGTTCGTGCGCGAAATATTTGCCGCCGAAAGCATACAGGACCTGGCCCCAAAACCAGATATTCTCACCGGTGTCGGGTTGCCCTCTTAGTGCGGTGCACTGAATATCAGCCTTTTTCAACAGCTCGCAGTCATCGCGGAATTCCTCCCACGTTTGTGGTGGCTGTTTGATACCGGCCTTCTCCAATAAGTCGGGACGATAGTAAAGGAGCTGCGTCGCCGCGAAATGCGGCAATGCCAGTTGTTTGCCGTCCTTATTGTACAGGCGAAGCACGGGAGCGATGAAATCCTGTACATCGGCACTCTTCATGTCGATGTAGTTGTCGAGCGGCTCCAGGATATCGCCAGATGCGTATCGCCCGAACTCCTCGCTCCCTAAGTAGACCACGTCGTAGCTGTTTGAACGTGTCAAGAGCTCGACCGACACCTTCTGAACGGTCGGCGCATAACCGAAGAGATCGAACTGCACTTCAGCGCCGGTCTTCTCTGTGAACTCGTGCGCAAATTTTTTGAGCTCAAGATCGTATGCTGAGTTTGTCGATAGGATCTTTATCTTTACGCCGTCGTACCGCTGCTGAGCCGATGCTCCCCCGCCAATGGCAACACCTAATGCGACAGCAAGAATTCCGATGTACCTCATTGCTTCTCTCCTTGAGCTAACGTTTCACCCTTTCACGGAACCGGTCGTTGTTGAGCCGGCGACGTACTTCTTTACGAACGGCACGAAAACCACGATCGGAACCAGCATAAGCACGCAGGCGGCTGCCGCTTTGCCCCAATCAGTTCCCTCAAACGGCATGAAATTCAGAATTGCGACGGCTGCAGTTTTTGCGTTATCGCGTGTTAGCGTCAGCGCGAAAAGAAACTCGTTCCAAGAACCAATAAAGACTAATATAGCCGTTGCTAAGATGCCGGACCTGGAAATAGGTATCGAGATAAGTGTCATCACCTGCAGCGTTGACGCGCCATCTATCGTAGCGGCCTCTTCGATTTCACGAGGAACTTGGTCAAAAAACGCCGATAAATACCAAATCGCGAGCGGGATAGCGAACGTGGTGTTGACGATGATCAGCGCAATCTTCGTGTCGACCAAATCTACTTGGCGGAAAAAGAGAAAATAGGGGATGATGTAAATCATCGCTGGCGCAGCCCGGAGCGCCAATACCAACGTCAACAGCCTGCGCATGGAAGTCTTCTGCAGATGGGAGATGCCAAATGCCGCCGGGACCGAAAGCGCCATGGTCACTACAATGGTGCTGCATGAGACCACAATTGAATTGATGAGCGCCGAAGAAAAGTCCTTGTCGGCGATTATCGCGGTATAGTGCTGAATGGACGGCTCTCCCACGATCACCGGCGGCCATTGAAACATCTCTGTCGGCTCTTTGAGAGATGTCGAAAGTGTCCACAGGATTGGAGAGAATAGGAATAGCGCGAATGCAGCACAGATGACATATCCGTAGATGTATCGTCCAAGGTCTCGATGCATGATCAGCCCCCGACTCGGCCAGCCGAGATTCGGCGAACAAACCAAAAGCAAGCCCCGACGATTGTGGCTGTGAACGCCACGAGAATTGAGGCGGCATAATCGAGGTCAAGATATGTAAATGCGCTCAGGAAAGCGTAGAAGTTAAGGGGCTCCGTCGCCCCTGCAGGCCCGCCTCCAGTCAGCACGAAAATCACCGGGAAAATGCCGAGGACCTCCAAGGCTTGAAATACTGCAACGGCTCCCATTGCAGGTAAGACAAGCGGTATGGAGATATGCCGTTGGGCCTGAGCCCAGCTTGCACCGTCGAGGCTGGCCGCCTCATAAATCTCGTCGGGGATTGAATCCAGGGAGGAAAGAAGCAGCAAAGCAACTATAGGAACCCCAAACCAAACCGACACGATGATCACGGTAGCAAGCGCTGAGGCCTTGCCTCCCAGCAAGTCGGCGTCGAAATTGTGTCCGAAGAAGCTTGCGAAATAAGACAGGCCGCCCACACCAGGAATGACAAACAATTTCCACACAATTCCGCCTACCGCTGGCGGTACTACGGAGGGAAGCAGGGAAGCTGCTCGCATCCACCGTGTACCGATGAGCTTCTCCTTCAAAGCTAATGCCAGCGCCAACCCACACAGGAGTTGAAGCGCGACGGGCATAACGACTAGGGCAAAAGTCACGAAAGCAGCGTTGATAAATCGGCCGTCGGACAAGAAGCGTGTGTAATTGTAAATGCCGATGAAGGTCGTCTTTCCGGGGAAGGCGATGTTGAAATCCACGAATGAGAGCGCAACGACAGCCGCAATCGGGACGAACGTCGCAAGGCATAGGAACCCGATCGCGGGGGTAACCAGCGCCCAGGACACATTAAGCCGGGAATATGCCATGGGTCCGTTCCTCCTTGATGTCTATGCCCATGTTGAAAGCCTGGCCTGGCTGGCATTGGCGAGCTGAATGGGACCGAGTGCGTCAAAAGTCCGGCTAGGAAAGAGGTCCGGAACGTTGTTATGTCCGGACGTGCGAGCTCAGATCTGCGTTTCCGTTTCGTCCATCGCAACCTTTGTGTCCGTTTGGCTATAACGGAACGGGACATCCGTAAGTCCGGCCGCGTCGGACAGCTCGGCCGCCAGCAGCTGGGCGGGCAGAATGTCTACGATGGCCCGGGCAACACGGTTCTGCAGTGGAGGCACTTTCACAACTGTCAGGGTTTTGTGGTCGTGAGGCAATTCGCTCGCGGTTACTAGAAGAACTGCACAGCCGATTTCGGCTAACTCCTGCGCCAACCGCACTTCGCGACCATCGCCGAATATCAATATCCCAGTCGCCTGATCCATAGATTCCATCGGACCATGCAAGTAGTGCAGCGTGTCGCTGGCGCCTGCCGGAACCCTGACAGCCTCACGAATAAGCAAACAAGCTTCGCCCGCTGTACCAAAGGCGGATATTGCGCCAACGCAGTCGATGGCTCGCTGGTCACGGAAAATTTCGCCAGCACGAGCCATTTTCTTCGCCGAGGTCTTCAGGACCTCGCTTGCGATGTGGGGAATGTCGTTCCAATTAAAGCTCTCTCCACCGCCAAGAGCATCAACCAGCAGCCCGCCTGCCAAAAGCGACCCTGTGAAGCCGGTACTTGATGGCAGCGAATCCAGCCCGGACTCATACCGAATTGCCGTTGAAGCGGCGCGCGATAGCGGGTCATTGCCTTCATTCGTGATTGCAAGGGACGGCAACTGACTGTGCACGTTAAGCGCAGCAATGGGCTCGACGCTCCTTCCTCCGACAGAAAGCACGATAATGGAATCGCCAGGATCTCCCGGCTCAACGAGATCGACAGCGCGCCAGGTATTTGCCCGCCTACCGCGACGCTGAAGTTCGCCGGTCACCACCGCCGCAGCTTCGTAACTCGCGCCTATCCCTGTAACGACCAAAGTTCCGTTTTTGAATTGGGAAAGATCAAGTTTCCGAAGCTGCGGTCGGACAACTTCCAACGCATGGCGAAACTGATCAGGCTGACGGGCAATCGCCGATCTGTAAGTCATTGAACATCCTTGTGTTGAGGCATGATTGGACCTTCAGTGCTGGCCCCACCCGTGCGAAGTTGCTGCGCCATGAGGCAGGCTCCCAAGACCGGCGGCCTGTTAAGGAAAGTGACGGCTACTGTGGCCCCGAAGCGGCTGGCAATTTCGTGAGAAAATGCGTCGGCTAAAAACGGTTGAGCAAGAATGACCCCACCGCCCACCACAACATGTTTGTCGTGCACGCCGCCTAACATCAGATGGTGGACCAGCTGAGCCAAGGCAGAGGCACCCTCGTTGATGACGCGTTTGGCCAACAGCGAACCGGCATTGGCTGCCTTGAAGACTACGGGTGCGTGGCGGCCCAGAGCGGACGCGCTGCCTTCCTGCGCGATTGAAGTGCCGATGTTTGTGGGGCTGGTCAGCCCAAAGGTTTCACAAAGTGCCTCTACAAGGGGCTCCGTCCTGGCGCCCCCCAAATCAATATGTAACCGCACCGCACGGCCCGCTTCCCGCATCAAACCAGGTGCGCTCCCTTCGTCTCCGATTGCCCATCCCCAGCCGCCTGCGACATGCATTTTGCCGCTATCGTCGCGAGCGACTGCGATCGAGCCAGTGCCCGCGACGACACCTATTCCGCTGGAAAATCCCATGGTGACGGGCAAAAGCTCCGCATCATTGACGACCTTTAAGGGACAGGCGAAATGATTCGACAGTTGCTGCTGAAGCAGGCCGCACTCGGCATCGTCATCGCATCCATGAGAGCCAATCGCGATGCTGTTGGGCGTGGCGTCAGCAGCAAACCGGCGGACTAGCGCGATGAGTCCAGGGATATTGTGGTCACAGGCACCAGAGCGCCACTCACTGGTTGGCACGATCAGGTCGCGGGCCGTACCCTGGTCCGAGCACCCCCTCAAATGCGTTTTGGTGCCACCGATATCGACACCGATCGAGATAGAACACATCTCTTCATCTCTGTTCGTAGTCGCGTGCATCAACCGCGTTTCCAGTTTGGCGGCGGAGAATATCACTATCTCAACTCTGATGAAAGATGATTTTTTTCATCATAACGACGTCCGGTGATTGGGGTCGGTCGGCAGTCCGGAAAAGGTAAGCGGACGGTAGCGGCTCCCTTACGAGAGGCTGTTCACTGCTTGGCTTTCTGCTGAAAATTTCCTATAGCCACGGACCTGGACCCTCGTGATGCACGGGATTCGTTTTTAATGCAGGAAAACATTTTAGCGCGATTGCGATCGTCTCAGCCGAGCCTCAGTCCGGCACTCCTTCGCATCAGTGAGTACGTCCTCAAGGATCCCGCGAAGGTCGTGCACCAGACCATCACGGAGGTCGCTGACGGATCTGGATCGAGCGAAGCGAGCGTTTTGCGGTTCTGCAGAGACATCAAATTTTCGAGCTTTCAGCGTTTCAAACTGGCATTGGGAATCGAACTGTCAACTAACCAGACAATCAGACATGCCAGCCCGTCCGGCGACATCATCGACGATACGCTGTCTATGGCCGTCACGGCACTCAATCAGACAAAGGACCTGTTGAACCAGGCCGCCCTTGAATTGGCGGTAAAACATATCATACGAGCGAAAAGTATCGATCTCTACGGTTTGGGCGGCTCTGCGAACGTAGCCCGATATGCGCATTACTTGTTTATTAGATCTGGACTGATGTCGCGCGTGCTGGACGACCCGCATCTCGCCGTCATGAGCGCGGTGAATCTCGGACCCAAGCACGTGGCGCTGGCAATTTCGGAATCTGGCTCAAGCAAGGATACCATCAACTCACTCATGGCAGCCAAGGCTGCTGGCGCGTTCACCATAGCAATCACATGTCACATACGCAGTCCAATCGCTGCCAAGGCGGACGCTGTGCTGGCAGCATCCTCGACGGACACCCCCATCATGCGAGGAGCGTTCTCCCGGGTCGCTGGACAATATTTGATCATCGACATCCTCGCCAACATGATCGTTAAAGATGGCAGCAAGTTCCAGGCGGCTATGCAGCGAACCGCAGAGGCTACCATAGATAAAAGCTTTTAACCGAAACGTTCGCGCAGGTAGTCGTTCAGGAAACGACCGTCCGGATCAAAGCGAGCCCTTTGGGAAACAAAATCGCGGTACCTTGGGTACAAGCCTTCGATCTCCGGCCGCCCCAGACTGTGAAGTTTGCCCCAGTGCGGACGACCGTTCGCGGAAGAAAAGATTGTCTCGCAATCACGAATGAAATCCCAGTAATCTTCTCCTGCCGCGCCGGACACGGATATCATCGCAGTCTTTCGTTCAAAGTATGGACTCAGCCAAATGTCGTCAGCCGCTACAGTTCTATACTCCACCGGAAATATCTGCGACGGGTACTTTGTCTTTATCAACTTGCGGATTTCGCGGAATACCGACGGACCGTCCCCGTAAGCCACCGCGTACTCGCATTCATTGTGGTTCGGCATCGGAATTGAACCCGGAAATATCCGGTAGCTCGGCCCTATTCTCTCGCCGACCCGATCTTCGACAGACTCCGGCGATTGAGCCGTGACGTTCAGCGTCCTCAGTTCGCAGACATCGGATTTGCTGCGAGTACGTCCCATGCCAAACGTGTTGGGCAGGCTGTATAACGAGGCCGAGTGTTCGGTCGGGCACCAGAAAACGCGGAGACTCCGGTTTTGTTGGCATAGCTGATCCAGGTGATCCATGCATTCTTCGAAATCCTCACGCCATATTTTGTCATGAAGATCAAAGGCGGGAACAAGCTTCATCGTGACGGAAAGTACTACGCCGAACATTCCGATGGAGACTTTTGCAGCGTTGAGGGCATCCGCGTCCTGTGAAGCATCGATATTGACGATTGATCCGTCGCCAGTAGCTATTCGCATTCCAACTATCGGCCCCGCTAAGCATTTTAAACTGTCACCACTGCCATGCGTACCCGTCGATACGGCCCCGCTTATGGTTTGCAGATCGATGTCGCCTTGATTCGGCAACGCCCAACCTGCAGAGCGCAGTTCAGAGCCGACGTCACAAATCCGCGTTCCGCCGCGAAGCGTCACCCGGCCGTTGGCATGGTCGATGTTTTCGATCCCGGATAGGCGCTCCGCGGAGATCAGAACGCCGTCCGTGGGGACAATTGGCGTATATGAGTGCCCCGTACCAACAACGCGAATTCGCAGGTTGTTCAAGGCTGCTGCCTTTATCGTACTGCAGACGTCATCGTCCGAGCTTGGCATCTCGAAATGCTTTACCCTGCAAACCTGATTGCTCACCCAGTTCCGCCAAATTAAGCTCGGGCCGAGTGTCGGCGATCCCGGTTGTGAAGAAGGCAATGGAGTTCTCCTGGTATGTGTTACTGGGTCCTTTGACGGATACGAGCACGGGCGTGATGGGTATCATCATCGCGCTGTATATAAAAGACGATTTTTTTCATTCTTAATCGAATTGCACCGAGGCGGAAATCCGACTCTCATGCGTCACCAATCGAAAACCGTCTTGAACGGTTTCCAGGCCTCATCGGAGCCGGGCTCTGCTCATCTCAAGCCTTGATGGCTCCCGAACTCAGGCTCGGAAACTAGAGCCCCGCATTATGCGCGGAGGCAGCGGCAGTCGATGGACCAGTGTTGAATTTCGGCTGCATGCGAGCTCAGAAGGGAGGTATCCAAGGGAGCAATAAACATCCACTGTCGTGCCGGACCGAACCTCAGCAGATGTTCTGCCAACCGCACGTATAGGGCTTAAGCGTCATGTGCTTGCTCGTTGTCGAACTTGATTTACTCTAAGACATCACGATTCATCCTTTGATGACCTGCCCGCGCTTTTCATTGCATGCAGGATACCGTGGCTCCCGGAGGTAGCTTCAGTGCGTCACCGTGCCTCATGCTAGGGTGTTACCCCCACAGGTGCGGGCGGAACTCGTCCACGCCGCTGCTAAACCTTCAACATTGGGCAAAGCAAGCCTCTAAGCTCCTCCAACGATGCCTTGGGCTCAAACATTCCTCAGCTGACTGTGATGATGGCGCGCGCGCACTAACGCGCATTAGCGCATATTTGCATTTCGCGCGGCATTAAGGCCGATGAAGCCGTCCTGAATGAGAACGCGCTCGCTCGCAGACACGCCCATAACTTCGCGGCTATCAGCAGCACGGAAGGGTGGGGCTTGCGGACACCGATGTTATCGGAGGAGAAGAGCCGTGGGCTTGCAAGCCCCAAATGTCAGCGGCTCTCATGCGGTGGATGAGTCGAAACTGATGTACTCGATACGACACAAAGGGAATGGTAAGCCAGTGGAGCAGTTCAATTGAGCAGGTGTCGCCAACAGGCTCATCGAGGGGCCAGCTGGATCTCAACCTCGACTGTTTCCATTAAGTGTTCCGGCCAGCTTACACGCCATGACGCTTAGTATAGGCGGTTGTTGATCGTCTCGCTCAATTCCGGAGAGCGTTGCCTGATTCCTTCCGGATGTACCGGGACACCTTCTGCGGCGAGTTTTGTCGAACACCTCGGATGCTATGATTTTCGTCTCCGCAAGGGTGCCCGTCAAAATCGAAGATGATCAGTCCAGGCCGAGGCCGATCGGAGGTCGTGATTGAGGATGCGACACTCATTTCGGGTCACCCGGACGAATAACGGGCAACAAATCAAGTCCCTCGTGACGATGGACGACGACATCCGTTCCGTCCAACATGATGACGTCGTATGAGGGTGCAGCCGCGACGAATATGGGCTTGCCATATTGTTCCCAGTCCAGAACGATATGCTGCGCCGTGCCACGGCTGGCAGTGAAGGAGATTCCTGACAGACTGCCTGCTGCAGCGACATGCCGATGACCAAAGAGCATGTGGCGGACCGATGCGTTTTTCTTAACAATGGAAAAGAACCGCTCGGTCTCCTTCATGTCGCATGTCCTAAAGCAGGGCACATGCAAGTCCGATGGTGAATGGTGCATAGCAACCACGACTGGTCGGCCGGCGCCACGGACAAGCTGCTCTTGGAGCCATTCAAACCGGCCACCGTCGAGACAACCGCCAGGACTAATGTCGTCCTTCGAGTCGAGCAAGACGAGGAGCCACTCGTGCAGGTCTACAGCCGCCTGAACGAAGCCTTCTCCGCCGAAGACGCCTCGAAACGCGGTGCGGTTGTCATGGTTGCCGATGGTCAGATAGACGGGGAGCCGGACGTCCGACAAAATCTCGCGCAAGAGCACATAGGCGGCCGGATCCCCCGTGTCAGCAAGGTCGCCGGTAATAAGGATGAGTTTCGCATCTGCGTGTACGCGCGAGACGTGGTCCAAGGTGTCGCATAATCTCTGCGCCGGATCGATGCCGTAAAGCATCTTGCCAGGTGCGACAAAATGGGGGTCTGTTATATGAATGATTTTTTGCATTGCTCCACACTTACATAAGCCCGACTCCGGAAGGAAATGGGGCAAGAAACAGGTCTTAGGTTGGACCAGTAAATGACCATTCGTTATGGGGACCATTTATCGGCCACAAAAGCGACGATTTCAGCGGCGCTGACATGGACCGGGCGCCGCAATATGTTGCCTTGAGGCCCATTATGCGACCGCCTTCGTCGCTTCGTTACACAGGCACCTCAAAATTTGTGCCATTTCCGCCCGTTCAGAGTGGACGGCTGCGTACCGCTTGCAATCGTTTCGGCCGGGCCGGTAGAATCCTCGACCTCCCGCTAGGTCACCTTGATTCATGGAGTGTCAGGCGAAAAGTTTCCATGCGGAGCCGGCCCCATTCGAGCGGCCGGGTTTTACTTTCCGGCGTCCTGCACCAACGCAACGAGGCCCGGCGTCGGAGTCGGCTCCAACTCGGGGAAACCGCGCAAGCCTAGCAGGGCCAGGCACGCCTTGTTGCGGGCATCCACGACCGCCTGCAGCCGCTCCAAGGATGCCGCCCGCCTGTGCTGAATCAGCGCATCCATGATCGCGCTACGTACCGGTTCCCTCCGAAAATGGTCAGGGGCCACTCCCACTTCGATGTGAGTCCGCTGCTGGCTTGGGGCTTGGGGCCGGTTAGACCGCGCCGAAGCCCCGCGGGCCTTCACGGCCTAGATGAATTTTGAACGTGCCTGTCTTCCGGGGCTGCCCAGCTCTCTATGAAATCCAGCGGATCTACGCTTTCCATCATTGCCCTCGCGAGCGTCATACGGCGCCAAACACGGCCCTTGATTGTCAGAAAAATAGAGTATGAAAGCGAGGGCACCATCAGCGTCAGATCAGATTATGAAGCGCGCGCACGCCAGCGGCCGCGGCATTGTTTTCACGCCCAGTGATTTTCTCGACATTGCTGGCCGTGCGGCAGTCGATCAGGCTTTGTCGCGTCTGGTCCAAGGCGGCAAGCTCCGACGCCTGGCCCGCGGCCTCTACGATTTCCCCAAAGTGCACGCAAAGCTTGGTCCGCTATCACCGGCGCCAGACGACGTAGCTCAAGCACTCGCCGGTGAGACTGGATCGCAGGCACAGATCACTGGAGCCCGGGCAGCAAATGCCCTTGGCCTATCCACGCAGGTGGCAGCCAAGAGCATTTATCTCACCGACGGCCCCGCCAGGCGTGTTGTGCTTGACAAGCGAACCGTCGATTTGCGTCACGCTTCCCCGAAGCATCTGATCGCGCCGGGTAGCCCAGTCGGGACCATTGTCCAGGCCCTGCGGCATCTTGGTCCCTCCCGCGCCATCGATATCGCTCATGTGGCTGCCCGCAGTCTATCTGCCGGCGACAAGAAGGTGCTTCCTAATAGTGCCGTACAAGCCCCAGCTTGGATGAGGCCAACGCTTATGTCTATCGCTCTAGGCGCGTCCGGGCCGGCTGATGGATAAGGTTGCTGTTTCAAACCGCTCCGATCGCTCCGCGCTGTTCGGCCAGGCAGGCGCGGCGCGTGGCGTCGACAACACCATCATCGAGAAAGACTTCTGGGTCTGCTGGACGCTGAAGCGGCTCGTCGAGTTACAAAAAGAAAACGCACCCGCCCTCGTGTTCAAAGGCGGGACGTCGCTGTCGAAAGCCTTTACACCTCTCCTTCGATCGGACTGACCTTGGTTACACTGGTGAGCGCGATCCCGAGAAAGAAGGCCTTAGTTGAAAAGCTGCGGGCAAACTCATCGATGCCCTCGTAGCCGATACCGAAAGGTACATCGCGGATTCAGTTTTGCCGCCACTTCAAGACGCCATCGCCCTCGCACCTCGGCATTCCAGATGATGGTGGATGGTCACTGGGAATCGACGGTAACGACCCCCAGACCGTTAACTTTCACTGCCCGACTGCCCTGTCGGCGGGAGAGTACGCAGGCATGACTTACATCACACCTCGGGTGAAGCTAGAATTCGGCGCCCGAGGCGATCCATGGCCGACCGAACAGCGGACCATTCGCCCATATGCGGCCGACGACTTTCCGGATTTCTTCGACGATCCAGACTGCACCGTAACCGTGCTGTCGGCACGACGCACATTCTGGGAAAAGGCCACTGCACTTCATGCGGAGGCACACCGGCCGGATGAAATTCCGACTCCGCAATACTTCTCGCGGCACTACTATGATATCGCGATGCTCCTAGAAACTGCGGATGGGAAGGCCGCAGCGACCAACTTCGACCTCCTCGAGCAGGTGGCGAGGCACAAAGCAGTATTTTTCCGCTCGGGGTGGGCTAACTACGATACCGCCCGGCCCGGCACGTTACGACTGATGCCCTCTGAGGCCAGGCAGAGAGACCTCCGTGCTTCTATCGCGACATGTCTCCGATGATGTTCGACGAGAAGCCATTAGCATTCGACGAAATCCTTGCCCGGATTCAAATGCTGGAGGGCGAAATCAACGCCCTAGCCTCGGCTCCCTAAATTCCTCCGAATAGTAATGTCGCATTCCGCTACCGAGCGAATCTATTCCAAGCGTTCCATCCCGTCTTAGGCCTGTTTTCCAGTGTGAATGTTAAAGGGTTAGTATGCGCTCGATTTTCATTCCTCATTCTGAGCTGTAGACAAGCGTCATCCGTTCTTGACTTGTTCCGAAATCATCACGCATATCAGTTACCCAAAGCTGGCGGAGCAGACGAATGAGCAATTTGGAGTTAAAAGAATTTCATTCCTTCCTTGAAGAGTTGATTGAGGAATCGTCACGCGAGGGACGGTTCTCGGTCGACAAGACTATTAGCACGATTGTAACCCGGTACCCCGAGCGCATTGCGAATGTTCAGGATCACATCAACGACCTGGGTCTCAGGGCGCTGGTTCGAAACAACTGTCGCGCTAAAAATAGCGCGGCCAGCACCGGCCCTGACATGTTTGGCCACTATCGCCTCGGCAAACGTATTTCAGTACCGTACCGAGATGAGAAGGGCAAACTGCGCTGGGATAGGAAGCGGCGCAGCGAGTTATCTTTTGCTGACCTCGATGAGATCGTGGCACGCTGGAGTGACCGTCCCACCCGTCAGTCGCAGGAACGCCGGGATTTCGACGATATCGCTAGAAGGACGAAACCATATCGCAACGAGGCGCACAGTGTCGGCGAGGCCCTCGAGATGGCGCAGCGAGACGGCCGATAGACTAGCATCCCGCGTCGGGCAGCAGCCTATTTCCGCTGAAACTTCCTAGCCTACCAGATGCTGGACTTATGCGGGTTCTACAACAGCTTCCGCATTCGCTGCGGCCTTTTTCTTACGCTTCTTTTTCATTCCTTCCGCGTCGGCCGAGTTGTCGGATACGAAGGTGTAGCTGCGCTCTATGCCCCGCACATGAAGAGCCTTCATAGTTCTCATCATGCTGATGCGGGAAAAGAGAGGCAGATTGAGCGACCGGTTTGCCGGGTCCTTTCGGGTAACAATGACAAACTGAATATGGCACTTGCCATCGGCTAGGAGAGCCATTGCGTTTTCTGATCCCTCGGCATCCAGCGCTGCCGTAAGGAGCACCGCCAACCTTGCGACCGCTTCGGTATCCAGCCGAAGAAGCTCAATCGCGTTGATCCCTTGATTGAAAAGGTGGCTGAGCTGAGCCGAGAGCGTCGAAATCTTAACATGATAGAATACCGCACTTCCGTTCTGGACTGCCAGCAGGTCGCATGGTTCCACCTGCGTCTGGCCTTCAGGAGCGATGTTCGTTTTGTCGAGGCACGCAATTCCGGCCTGGGCCTGGGCAACGGCCAGATTGTACGCACCTTCGCTCGACTGCGTATAGGCGGGAAGATTTGCGGCGATGTAGAGCGGATCGAGATAGGTGGTGAGGCGGGTAATGTAATTGTTGTCGACGCGGTACCATTGTCCTTCCGAGAAGTGGAACGTTGAGCCACCCGCAATCGCGAGCGTTGTATCGAACACAAGGCTCTTGAGAATGCTGTACCTGTCTCGCGAGGCCCCGTCCTCATCCGTGAGGACGAGGCTGTGGTGAGACAGGTCATTAAGACCCACGTCGGCCAGTTCGAAACTCCTGCTGGCGAGGTAGTCATAGTAGCGCCCGATATACACGTCGTCATATATGAGGCTGGGGCCAGTGCCAGAGAAGGCGACGAACACGTTGTCGCTGTAGTTTATAATCTCCGGGACCGTGAGGTTTAGGTCCGGGTCCTTGGCATGTAGAGCCGCCAACAACTGTTCGTTCAGAGCAACGAGTGTTGCCGGATCCTTCACTGGCACGATGTTCTGTATACCTGGAAATGATACTTTGAACTGCTCGGCGCCGTATAGCTCCAGCAGCTTCTCGCAGAGCTGAGCAAGACCCTCAGCGAGAGTGTCGGTGCTGATGCGCAGATTGCTGGCACCGGTAGCATGGCGAAATAGTTCCTTGTGTTCGTCTCGCACTTTGCCGGTAAGGCTCCGCAGGATGGTGCTGTCGCGATCGAAGTCGAAAAGTGTCAGCTCTGACTCGATCGGCAGCTGCGTACGCTGGCGCTTTGCCGCGCTCGGCTCGAGCGTGTCCGTGCTTTTCAGCTTTTTCGGATCGAGGCTGTTGAGCGTGACACGCAGGCCGAAGTCATACTCGTAGCTCGTATCCCTGAGATTGTGTGCTACATGTCCGAACGATAGCGCGAAGCACCTGCCGCCAATCGGAAGAAAAACGAGTGCACCCTTGCTCACTTGGTCGAGATTCTTCTGGACGCCGAAATAGCCCCTCCACCAAGGTGGCCGCGGGTCACTGTCGAGCACGAAAAGTGTGGCCCCCTCGGGCAGGAAGCCAGCTTGGACCTCTGCATCCAGCGGATGGTCGTCGACAAGCGCATTTGCTTGGTCGAACCCCGGCTTGAGCAGATAGATTGAAAAAGATCGACTCTTGGACATGCATCCCCCCAAACTGTAATGGTAAGGGGATGGGAGGCAAAATACAAACAGCGTGCGCTACTGATTATTGAATATCCGCGTGGCTTTGGCCTCGTGGCTTTCGCTGGGATGCTCACCGGGGACCGTCAGTCGCGCTAACTGCCTCGATTGCGGCAACATCGACCTTCCTCATGTCCATCGTCGCCTCAAACATGCGTTTTGCTGTGTGACTTACCCCACTGAGATGCTGGAGTTGCATTCAGCTGAAGGCCACATCAATAAAGCCCTTTCCCTCCCTAATTCGTTCGAAGTCGGTGCGTAGGGGCTGGGCTTTATCGAGCCATTCCCGTTCATATGTGTCAAAGTCAACTGGGTCCTTCGGTTTGAAATCTTTGAGATCAGCCTTGTAGATCCGCGTATCGCCAACGCGCCGCGCGATTTCCGTCATCAGCAGCCCGCGCGGAATCGTGCGATATTTCCCACGCTCGGTCGACACGACCGCTATTGCTTTCGATTGGTGGCCGGCCGCCGGTACCGGCAGGATTGCATCCAGGATCGCAGTCGCTTCGCTGGGCTTTCCTTTGCCCATGTCCCATGGTGTACTATTTTCGCTGCCATGATGGCCGATCTTGAGGAAGTCGACGGCTTTGCCGAGCAGATCTTGGCGCTCGTTCCACATTACGTTCCACGAGCCATTCATCTTGCCTTCTTTGAAGTCGCCGTGCCATTCGGCATCGCCGACAAACAGCAGGCGCTTCTTGTTCCATTCGATCAGCAGAACGATGCTGGAATTGTTTTTCAGCGTGCCGTCCAGTTCCGCGAATGCTAAAGCGTTCGACTGCATGCGGGCACGAAGGGCGCGAAAAGAGGCCGGACTGATATTGTGGGGCAAAGGCGGCTCTTGCCCTTCCGCTGAGACATCGAACTCCTTTTCCTCGTCTAACGCGGCCGCTCCCAGCACGCCCTTCAATGTACGCTGGGCGGTCGCGCCGAGATAAAAACGATCGAAATCAGCCTCCGGGCCTAGGATATTGATTGTCGCTTTATGGAGTTTGATGCCATGCGTTTCGTTGGTTTCGCCGGAGTGCACATACGTCGGTTCTCCGCCGTCGAGCAGCGTCTTGCGCAATGTCTGCATGGCGCCTTTGTTGTCGATCTGGAAAACTGACAAGAGCTCGCTTGCGCGAGGGCTCAGACTGGGGCCAAGTGCTGCAAGCCCCCGCATGGCCTGCTCAGCCATCCCCCTAATCTTGCGTGTCTTTCCCGCCTGCGGATGCTTGGGATCCATAGCGCAGTTCATCCAAACCGCGCCGACCTTCATGTTCTCGAACAGCTTGGGATCGAAGCCCGCTATGTGATCCTTGTGCTCGTGCGTGACAACGACAAGATCGAGGCGCTTTTTTCCGTTCTGTGCGTCTGGCAACTCGCTCTCAAGTTGCTTCATCGCCGTGGCAAGGAATTTCTCTTCGCTCCAGGTGCCGCAGTCGATCAGCATATGGAATGCGTCTTCCCTCTTGTCGGTCTTGCCTGGGATCCGGACATAAATGCAGTCGCCCAGACCGACGTCGTACAGGCGGATCAGGAGCTCATTTGCCATCTAAGCGCTCCCAAGCTGGAATCATCGTCATCGTAAACATGAAAGTGCGGCGAGAGCTCAAACCGAACTGAGCCGTCAACTTCGCGCGCGATCAGCGGCGGTGTAAGGCTTCCAATGAGACCTTCGGGGCCGGCGAGTTCCTCGCCAACCATCCCCTCGTCGATGCGCCTGACCAGCGCGTCGAGATATTCCTGCTTGCGCTGCTTGCCAGCCTCCAGCTCAGTCAAGGCTGCCTTCTCGGTGCCAAAGAGTTTTTTGCCTGCTTTCACCTTCTCCATCGCCACGCTTGCGGTGGCAAAGGGTTCGCTGCCTGGCTTGCGCGCCCAATAAAGCAGGCTGCCATTTACGTCGAAGACCATGGTCGCGCCACAGAGGAGACTGGTCGTCTTGCCATTAAACGAGCCAAACTGTGTGCCCACCAACGCCAGATCCTCGCGCCACAGATATTGGAGGATGATCTGTTTGGGCTGGAAGAGGCCCGGGCCGACCATTTTCTCGGAGGTGAAGACCTCATCGACGATGATGTCGACATGGTCGGGAATGAAGAGCTTGTCGCGGTTGTCATCGAGATAACGATAGGCAGCGGCACGCGAACTCCCGGTGAGCTCCGGGTCGTGCGTAATTGTTCCTGGCATCCGATCGTACAAGGGCGCGCGCACCAGCAAGTCGGTCCTCTCCTCTGCGGTCATGATCTCGCGGTGGACGAAAATATCGGCGATCATCTCGTGATAGTTGTTGGGGTCGGTTGGATTTGCGATCGCGAGGTTGCGTAAGACAGCCCGCGCATAGTCGTTGAACGTAACCTCGACTGGCGGCAAAAGATCGAGCGCCTGGATAGCAATTGTCTGCATCTGAGCGACCGCATACTGTAACGATTGAGCCGGTGTGTGTGTCTCCCCGTCGCTGCGCTCTCGCTTGAGATATTGCTCGGCCAACGCAACGAAGATGTCGAACATGGCTCCGGTCATCACCTCCGAGAGGACGTGAGGTTCGACCTCATCCTTGTATTTGCCCAGCAAATGATCATTGGCCGCGCTACGAAGGTATGGTTGTCCTGACACGGCGTTGCCGAACTCAGTGGCGACCGAAGCGATGAGTTCGTCGCCGGATTTCGTCTTCAAGTGGCCCTTGGTCCGGACCGCAAGCTCCTTGCGGAATGAATTGTTCCGCAACGTCATCAAGATTGCGGTCAGGTCACCAAGGAATTCGTGAAAGGCACCCGTCTGCGGCGAGACCGCTTCCAGAAGATAAGGCCGAATGCCATCCAGCAGTGCATGACCAAACTCGTGATTGACGATATCGCTGGACAAGCAGGTGTGAATGCGCTGACCGCTGTCATCGTCAAAATAGTAGAACTGCAGTGATTTGCTCTCTCGGTCGTAGTAGGCGTTTGCACCGTAACCGGCATTCGGCGTGACCAGAAGCCGATTGCCTTCGAACGCCCAGGATATGCGCCGGCCGAGCCCGCTTGGGCTCTCGAAGAAATCAAGTGTGCTTTGCAAAATTGCCCAGGTGCTGACCTGGCGGAAGTGAGCGGTTTCTTTCAGAACTTTATCGACCTTGCAGCCCTTAGGATCGAGAAAAACCTTCTCGCCGACGCTCCATTTCGCCGGTTCTTCCAGCGTATTTGTGGTGCTGTCGTAATCAACAATAGCGAACCTCGCGCTTGTCGGGCCATCGCCAATGCGCGGCTCCCAAGGCACATAAAAATCGTCATCGATTTCCAGGCCGGGATTCTGCTTCGCGACAAGGGGATCCTTGTAATATGTGTCGAAGCGAACCTTGAGGCCGAGCTTCTTTTGCGTCGCCCCATCCAGAAACCGCCGGGAGGCATAGACATCTCGCGTCTCAGCAGGCGAAAGGCTCACCGCTACAGCCTTTTCGCCCTTCTTAACGGGACTGCTCTTTTTCGCCATCTGCATCCCCCTCGAATGACTGCGAATCGGCCCTGCAATTGTGAACTTGAAGATATCACGGCTGCCTGCGCTAGCTGCCGGCTTCTTTAGCCAACCGATCTTTCATGAGGTCACCATAAGGCTCAACATCGAATGCCGTTGGAAAATTCTCAGGCTTATATGCCGAGATGGCCGCCTTCCGATCCAGAACCGACTGATGAACAAACGGCCGCGGCTCCAGTCGCTCGATCGTGCGAGGCTCGGCCTGCGGAAGATAGAAACCGAGCGCCGATTTTCGCTTCCATTCACGCCATTTGGCCGATTTTGGAATCCACTCGAGCGGCTTCCAGCCCCAGGTCATTGAATCGTGCACGGTCCCAAGTGGATTGGGGCTGACGAAGTTCATCTTCCCCTCACCCTCTCCTGTTCCGAAGACGAGGCGCTCCCGCATCCGAGAATTGATCTGCAATCCAAATGCCGTGGCTTCATCAATCATCCAGTCGAGCGGAAATTTAGAGATAGCGCTGTCCTCTTCAGGATAGCCACTACCGACATCCGAATGACATCCGGCGAACCAGACTTGCCTGATATCTTGCTGGTTTGCCGGCGCAGTTTTGTCGAAAGGATTTTCGACGAACGGCTGCGGCTCGACCCACCGGTTCAGGCGGAACATGCGACGATGCTCATCGATCGCAATCGCATGGCGAAAGACCTCGACACTCGGATTGGTCCTTGTATGCGGCAGTGTCAGAAGCTGTGGCAGAAGTCGGTCTCGTCGCGGCACGATGACCGACGCCACCGTGTCCCATACACCAAGAAATTTGATGCGAGCGTCTCGGGCTCCTGAGACCTTAGAAAAGTGCCAGGCAACGCTGAGATCGTGCTCATCGCTGGCTTGCTTGTAAGAGCTCACGGCATACTGGACGATGTTGAGCTGATCCGGTTGCAGCAGGCCGATCATGTGGATCAAGCCCGCAACAGCTCGAGCTGTGTAGGCTCCTCGGCTGAAGCCAAAGAGGAAAATTGCGTCCCCTTCTGCGTAGTGTCGGCAGATGAATGCGTAGGCACTGGCGATTTCAGCATCGAGCCCATACCCGGTCGCAAGCTCAAATACAGATTTGGTGTTTTGTCGCCAGCGGGTCCAGGCGTCGCTGGCCCCGATCGTGCCTATGCCAGCGTCGTAGTAGACGCGCTGTTCCTCGCTCTTCTTCAGGATGCGGAACAGCTTCAAAACGTTCGAAAGATTGCGCTCGATCTGATTTCCCGTACCGTCGCAGCAGACAACGATGTTTTTCCCCACCTTGTTTTACGCTCCCCCACTGATGCATCTAGACTAAACTGGACGATTTTGAACCTGTATCGTCTAGCACGGTTTTTCGGTCGGACCTTCCCCGAAGCAGTCTAAATCTCCGTTTTAGGTTCGCGTTTCCTGCGGATACGGGCCGCAGGTCGGAAGCATACCGCGAATTGAAGTGCGACAATTGTTGCGCTCCTCTAGGATTCTGTAATCCGAATCACTGAGTGTAAGTTATTTCGTGGACAGCAACACCGGCATGGACATCCAAAAGGCGATTTCTAGCCTCCTCAATCCGTCGAAGCTAGGCGCGCACGTCGCCTGCGCCGTCGCGCACGACGCGCAATGCGAAGACGACGGGCCACGGACCGCACTACTCCATGTGCGTTTCAAGGAGGACGAACCGCAGATCGATGCCCTAGCGGAGTTTCTGTGGGGCCAGTGCATGTACTACGCCCTGCCGCGAAAGCGGCGGCTTGAGTACACGGCGGCGATCGAGAAGGATTTCACACTGATCGCCCGGGTGCATCAGGCTGTCCGGGACGTCTTCATCACCTTCAATGCCACCAGCCCGTCGCGCGCTAGCGAACTAGGCGAGGTGCTCGCCTATTGCGTCGTTCAGCACCATCTTTCAGCGGCACAGGTCGCGGCAAAGATGGCGCTTAAAACCTCCGCCAACATGCCAGTCCACGGCCTAGACGGGATCCACGCCACTTTTGAAGGCGATGCCTGACAATCTTTTTCCTGGAATCGAAGCTCGCAGGGAGCGCGAACGCCGGCCTTAAGGACTATGCCAAATCCGCCGCGGGATTTCTCGCCAACCGGAAACAGTACCTTCGCGAATATGAGTTGGTATCGGACCTTGGGCATTTGGACTCTCTGGAGGGCGCGGCCCGGGAAGCGGCGCTCGATTTCTTCGACATCGTCGGCAAACCTCGGCAGCCTCAAAGGCCTTTCGTATTATGTGGGGGTCAATCGAATCGCCCTCCAAGGCTGACAGGCAGAGGGTCACCGCCTTATGCCAGCGAGGCCCTCGCCGGGTCCACATCTTGAGCTGCTCAAGGGCTTCCTTCGCATTGTTGCAGCCATGCCTGACGCCGCTTTCGGTCTTCACGAACACCGGAGGGACGAACCAGATGGACGCCATGATACCTCCTACTCAGGGGAGAGATACATCTTGGCCTCCTTGGCAGCCGCCTCGAAGGCTTCACGGACCTCTTGGGGGGAGGATTTGCCCTCGAACGCATCCACGCAGGACTGGACCGCCTTGGTCCACTTCGGGCCCTTTGTGTCCCACGCCATGAGTTCCTCGGCGGCTCCCTCGACGTGGCTGACCCCATTGC
>NZ_JAMYRB010000044.1:0-29577 GCF_040321165.1 Mesorhizobium sp. M0500 | reverse complement strand
TCACCTTCTCGCGCGACCTTGTAGCCACGCTGGAGCGCCAGGAGGTTACGCGGGTCGGCAAGGAAATGGCCGCTGCGCGCGGCCTTACCTTCGCGCCCGTCCAGCCCGGCAATCATGTCGGCGGCAGGCTGCTAGGCTCGGTCCGTCTTGCCAGCGGGCGCTTCGCCATGCTGGACAATGGTCTCGGCTTTCGGCTCGTGCCCTGGCAGCCGATGCTCGACAAGCGCATCGGCCAGCACATTACCGGCTTCGTGCAAAACAGCGGCGGCATCGACTGGAGCTTCGGCAGAAAACGCGGAATCGGGATGTGACGGCTGAGGTATGGTGCTCACCAAGGCCTTTCCTACTCCAGGTTCCGCTGCCGCGCTCCACAAGGAATTCTGTTGCTCCATCCGTCAGAGCCTTGAGAATTTCGCCGCCGTTTCGGGCGGCCTCGGAGCGGCTGCGGCGGAGAACCCATCAACTTGGCGCGAAGCGTCCGCCGTGGCGCTCGCCCATCGCTATCGCTTGGCGCATCGTTCGCGGCGCTGGCGCAATAGGCCGGCAAGGTCGGCATCGTCGTGAAGATTGGTGGCATTCCGTGGTTCAACGCGATGGAGGCCGGTATCAAGGAGCGCGGTCAGAAGCTCGGCATCGATGCGTTCATGGTTGGCCCGACCAGCGCCGATCCTGCACTTCAGGTTCGCGCCATCGAGGATCTCATCGCTCAGGGCGTAAAAGTCATCGGCGTGGTGCCGAACGACGCCAAGGTGCTCGAGCCGGTGCTGCAGAAGGCCAAGGACGCCGGCATCATCGTCATCACGCATGAATCGCCCGGCCAGAAGGGGACCAATTGGGATTTCGAGTTTGCCTCTGCCAAGGGTTCGGCGAGGCTCATGCCCACACCTCCAGAGAGGACGCACCAAAGCTCAGCGCGGATACCTGCAATCCAGTCCTGCCGAACTCACGCCTGTCCACGGGATCCTCTTGGCCGATGGTGAAAAGTCCTGAAAGTGTGAGGAGCTTAGGCGGCCTCAGCCCTATGGATCAGATTCATGATGCCCTCGCTCATGCCGGCATAGGATCCGTCATTGATTAACTGGCCCTGAAGCCGGTAGTCGTTCATGACCAGAATCCTGTCAGCGAGCAGGATCATTTCGGGCATGTCGCTCGTGATCAGCAAAATGGCAGTGCCGTTGTCGGCGAGTTCTCGCAGCAAATCGTGCAGGTAAGCCTTGGTCTTGATGTCGATGCCGACTGACGGCTCGTCAACCAGCAAGATCTTGACGCCTGCTGCCAGCCATTTGGCGACGCTGATTTTCTGCTGATTGCCACCCGAAAGGTTGGCCACCGTCTGCGCGAGGCTGGGTGTTTTCACCTCAAGCTTCTCGATGTATGGCGTTACCTTGTGTCGCACGAGGCGGTCGGTGAGGAATCCGAGAAGTGCCGAAAGGGGGCGCCACACTGCAATTCCAGCATTTGACAGCACCGAATGCATCAAGACCAGACCTTCGCCCTTTCGATCTTCGCTGACGTATCCCACACGATGCGTGTGGATGGCTTCGCCGACCGACCTGATCCTAACCGGCTTCCCGTCGATCTCGACGGTACCAGCCGTCAGCGGAAACTGACCCAGGATGCATTTTGCAAGCTCGGTCCTTCCGGCGCCCACGAGGCCATAGAGGCCCACAATCTCGCCTTGTCGGACATGCAGATTGACGTCCGAATGGCCTAAAGATGTTTCAATGTTCTTGAGCTCGATGGCCGGAGGAGCCCCAGTCGAGTTGCGCTCCCGCCAGCCGCCTTCACCCTCGGCCCGGCCGATCATCAATCGGACAATGTCTTGCCGCCCCAGGCCCTCCATTGGCCGGCTTTCACAGGCATTCGACCCATCCCTCAGCACTGTGACGCTGTCGCAAAGCTCCTGCGCTTCTTCCAGCTTATGGCTGACAAATAGCAGGCTGGCGCCTTGGTCTCGCAGCTTTCGCAAAAACGAGAATAATAGATCAGTTTCACTCGAGGTAAGTGATGCGGTTGGTTCATCCAGGAGAAGCACTCGCGAGCGCAGAGACAAGGCCTTGGCGATTTCGACCAGCTGCATCTTGGCGACGCTAAGGCGCGATACCGGGGTTCTTGGGTCGATGTCTAATCCGAGGGCCTCAAGCCAACGCGCGGCCTGCTTGTTCAAGTCGGCATAGTCCACCGGCTTTAGCAACGAAGCCCCAAGTTGCTCGAGATGGATATTTTCCGCAACAGAAAACCTCGGGATAAGATTCCGTTCTTGATGTACGACGCCAACACGATGAGCGATGGCCTCGCGCGGCGAGCCGAAATGAACCTCTTGGCCCTCCAGGATGAGGCGGCCGGCATCGGGGTGGTGAACACCGGTAATGATCTTGATAAGCGTTGACTTCCCTGCGCCGTTTTCGCCGAGCAAAGCATGTATGGAATGAGTTTTAAGTGTCAGGGAAACGCCCTTTAGGGCCTTTACGCCTGGAAAGGACTTCTCAATGCCCAGAGCCTGGAACGCTATCTCGCTCGCCATTTCAGAGCCTCTTGAGATTTCGTGACAAACGACTTTCGCGAAAACGATTGGCGCCGACTGCCGCCAAGATCATTGCGCCCAGCACGACCTGCACGAGGAACGGGTCGATGTCGAAAAGCACGAGGGCTTGTGTGATTATTGCAACGATCACCACCCCGAGCAGCGTAGCGGGCACGCTGACGTGTCCGCCGGCCAAGACCGCGCCGCCGATCACGGGCGCGGCAAAAGACAAAATTAGCCAGTCGTCGCCGATCGTCGGTTGACCCATTTGTAAACGGGCAACAAGGAGAAGACCGGCAAGCGCTGCAAGAAACCCCGAAAGGGCGTGCGCGATGACAACTGTATTTGCAATCGATATTCCCGACAATTCTGCGGCATGTTGATTGCCGCCGACTGCCAAAATAAACCGCCCTATGGGTTGCCGATTAAGCATGAACCACAAGGCTAGCCCGACAGCCATGGTCGGGAGCATCAACCAAGGAATGATCCCGAAGATCGCGCCCTGTCCGATGGATTTCACGCCGTCTGAGATATCATAAAAGGGTTGGGCATGTGTGATGCCCAAATTGATGCCCTTGTAAACGGACAGGCTGGCGAGGGTAATTACGAACGCCGAAATGCCAGTTCGGGCGATCAGAAATCCGTTTATTACGCCGCATATGACCCCGAGCGACAGCGCGGTTAAGGCGGCAAGGGATGCGGGCACGTGCCACGCGTCCATCATGCCGGCGAAAACAATAGCGCAAAGACCGCCGATAGCCCCGACAGACAAATTCATCTGACCGATAGCGATGATGAGCATTTGCGAAAACGCGATCAGGCCATTTACTGCAATTGCGAGCAGCAGCACCTGAATATTCAATGGCGATAGGAATGATGGGTTGAAGCCCCCCACGATCGCAACGGCGACGATCGTAACCAGCAGCGGCCCAAACCAGTCGCTCCGCACGGCGTTGGCGAAGGAGCCGTTCATGCCATGTTCCTCCGGGCCAGAAAGGTTCGGCGTGTTTTGTCCATCAATACCGCAGCCAGCAAAAGCAGACCCAAAAAGCTCTGAATCCAGAAATCGCCCAGCTGTAATAGAAGCAAACCACTAGTCAGCATCGTCACCAGAAACGCACCTAGGCACGTCCCCAGCACCGATGCCTTGCCGCCCGCCAAAAGTGTTCCCCCCAACACAGGACCAAGGAACGCGATGAGCAGCCAGTCCTGTCCGAGTTGTCCCGCCATTGATGGGATCGCCGCTCCATTGCGTGCGACTAGCATCAGAGCCGCACAGGCGGCGAGCGCGCCAGACAGCATGTGGCAGTATATGAAGATGCGCCCGACATTTATGCCGGACATCTCCGCCGCTTCGGGCTTGGCGCCAGCAGCCAGCATCTCCCGCCCAACCGCCGTCAAATTATAAAGATATCCTAGAAGCAATGCAGCCAGGAGGCTGACCAGGAGGAGCGGAGAGAAAAAACCCAACAGCTTGAGGCGTCCGAACGCTGCAAAGACGGGTGGCAGAGCGCGATAGGATTCTGCACGCGTCAGGAAAATCATTACGCCGAAGAAAATGCTCATTGTAGCGAGCGTGATGATGAAGCTGTGCAATCCTGTGCGAACGGAAGTCCATCCGTTGATAAAGCCCAGCAAGGCGCCAAGGGCCACCGCTGAGAGAATTGCGAGTGGCCATGGAAGCCCGACCACCTCAATGAGATAGCCGCAAGTCATTGCGGCACAAACGCCGATCGCCCCTACAGCAAGGTTCAATCCCCCAGTTATAACGACGACCATCATGGCCAAGCCGATCATGATGTTGACGGCTGCGATACGACCGAGGGTGAACAAATTGAAGGCCGAAAAGAAACCTTCTGTTGTGAATTTGAAGGCCAGAGCAAAGATTACAATCAGGGCAATGAGCCCGAACTCATTGGTCAGATAGAATCGCGTCTCGGTGGCATTCCTGCGCGGCTTGCCGACGATGTCGCCACTGGGACCCTTCGCCGGCACATCTGAATAAGACATGGTTTCGCACCTTCAATGGCTAGGCTGCCATCTTATCAGGCCTGGCTCTGGGTCACGACAGACACCGTGCAATTTGGTTGGACGACCGCCGGGTCTGCTTGAACGCAGCCCGGCGGCATTGGCGGAAGTCTCGTTACTTGCAGGTCAGATAAGTCGCCTGGAAGGTTTCAAAGAGCTTCTTGGTCGTGTCGCGCATGGCGTCAACATAAGTGTCGATTTTGTCGGCCGCGACATAGACGGTTCCCGAGTCGATGAACTTGTCAGTGAGGGCATTCTTCTTAAAAGGCGCATCGGTCTTGACCGCGCAACCCGAACGAAGCTTGTCGAGAACGAAAGTGCCGATATAGCC
Source organism: Mesorhizobium sp. M0500 (assembly GCF_040321165.1). Lineage (NCBI taxonomy): Bacteria > Pseudomonadati > Pseudomonadota > Alphaproteobacteria > Hyphomicrobiales > Phyllobacteriaceae > Mesorhizobium > Mesorhizobium sp. M0500. The sequence continues at coordinate 24,694 of NZ_JAMYRB010000044.1, read as the reverse complement.
TTGGCCATACGGATTCTGCAGCATTGTGCCATTCACAAAGCCATCCTTGATGGCCTTCAACACAACTTGATCGTGATCAATGGCTACCATCTTGATCCGCTTGTCGCCGATCTTTCGGACTGCGTTCGAGGCTACAACCGCAGGGACCCAAGCGGTCGTGATGATGCCATCGACGTCGTTGGCGTGAGCTGCCAGGTAGGCATTAATCTTTTCCTCGGCTGGCTCGGGCGCATCAATGTCAGCGATGACCTGGACGACCGTTGCGCCTTCTTCCTCCGCCGCTTTTTTGACGGCGTCGATGCGAAGCTGGGTATTCGGATCAACAAGGAAGCCGGTGAAATGAGCAATGCGCTTCTTGGTGCCCGTCAGTGTTTTCAAAAGCTCCTTGGTTCCAATGTATGCTGAATTGCCAGTGTCGGTGCCGAGGCAGAAGGTTGCTGAAGAAGGATCCTTGAAGCACCCTGCGCCGCCGATGACAGGCGCGCCATTGGACACGAGCTCGTCGACGGTACTGACCGATCCGACGGGGTCACCTGGGAAAATCAGAAAGCCGTTATAACCCTGGGTCAAAAGGCTCTCGAGCAGCTGGTTCTGCTGGCTGAGTTCCCACTTTTGCGGCACCTTATAGTCTGCTGCGGCCAGGCCAAAATCCTTGGCAGCATCCTTACCAGCTTGCTCCCACGCCGCGAAGTAGGGGTGCGGACCTCCGGGAACCAGCGCAATTTTTGAATCTCCAGCGGCGAAGGCGGACCCCACGCCTATTGCGGATAGCAGTCCAATCGCGAGCACGCGACGCAAATAGTTCGACATCAAAACTCCTCCCGTTGAGAGCGCCGCCTTCCCGCTTAAAATTGTCGAGACCGCCAGCGCAAATGCCTTGCATTCACCGCAGAAGTTCTAGTACACTTGTATACAAGGTGCAACTGCTTTTTTGTTGATGGCATTTTTCGGAGGACATTGTGCAAGAAGGCGAGCGGAACGCGATATCGCGTTTCGACCAGAATGGAGCGAAAGCCATGTCTTCCGGATTGGCTGAACTAGACGTGTTTTTGAACCGGCGCAGTTCGGCGAGTGAGCAAATTTACTCCGTCCTGCGCGAGGCAATCGTGCGTGCGAAGCTCTTGCCGGGCGAATCGATTAGTGAAAACGCGGTGTGTCGCCAGTTCAATGTGTCTCGCACACCTGTGAGGGCAGCGATCCAAAGATTGGCCGAAGACGGACTTGTAAGTGTCTTTCCGCAGCTCGGCAGTTTTGTTTCGCAAATTGATATCGTCAGCATCCAAGACAGCCATTTTGTCCGCCGTTCTCTGGAAACTTGCCTTCTTCGCGAAGTTGCGCCGCGTTGGACGCCAGCGATGAGCGCTGAAATGCGTTCACTGGTGGCGGCTCAAGAACGGAGTATCGCTGAGGGCGATATTGACGGATTTCACGACAATGACGAGAATTTTCACCAATTGTTTGCGTCTTTCGCGCAGCGACCGGGAGTTTGGACGACCATCCACGCTGCTAAAGCCAAGCTGACTCGCTTTATTCGTTTCTCCGGCAATGCCGCACGGTTTGCGGTTGTGCTGCAGGAGCATTTGGCAATTCTGGATGCGCTGGATGCCAATGACGGACCCGGTGCGGAAGCCGCATTGGTCGCCCATCTCGATAAAATCTTTGTCCTTTTCGACGCGCATGCGTCGGAGACACGTCATGCCGCGGTCTGACCAAGCAATGGAGAATTCCCGCTTGCAATCGCTAGAAGGAAAAACCGCTGTCGTAACTGGAGGCGCAGGCGCTATCGGCTCCGCAATCGCAGTGGAACTGGCGCGCGCCGGCGCTCAAGTAGCAGTCCTGGATCTGCTCCCCAAGGCCGCAGAGGCGCTGGCGTCGCGGATAGGGCATGGCGCCGTTGCCGTCGGTGTTGATCTGGCAGTTGAGAGTTCAACGCGCGCGGCGGCGGAGAAGGTTCTTCAGCACTTCGGTTCGGTCGACATTTTGGTCAACAATGCTGGCATTCTGTCGAACCACAAAATGGCAGATACCTCGATCGAGGAATGGCGAAGGGTCAACATAGTCAACGTAGAAGCCGCATTCCTTCTCGCCCAGATATTTCTTCCAGGGATGCGGTCGAAGCGGTGGGGTCGGGTGGTCAATATCTCCTCCTATGCCGCCAAAAGCGGAGGCTTGACCGCAGGGACGGCGTATTCAGTTTCGAAAAGCGCGATGATAGGGTTGACCTTTTCGATTGCCCGCGAGACCGCTGGCCAGGGCGTAACCTCGAATGCAATTGCCCCCGCCTACGTAATGTCGCCGATGGTTTCCGAACAGCTCAACGACGAACAGCGCGCGGCCCAGCTTGCTCAAATCCCGGTCGGGCGATTTTGCGAACCTCAAGAAGTCGCCCACACCGTTTCATTCCTCGCGTCACCTCTAGCCGGGTTCATCACGGGTGAGGTTATCGACATGAACGGTGGTCTCCATTTCGATTGAGCTGCATACAATGGAAAATCGTCGTTCTTACGCCAATTTGGCGCTCGCATCAGCCGGTGTCCAAATTCATCGGTACGATCGACGGAGTGTGACGCCCGGAATCGTGCATCTCGGTATCGGCAACTTCCACAGGGCCCATCAGGCAATCTATACGGTGATTGCTTGGCCGCGGGACAACTCGATTGGGGCATCATTGCAGCCTCCCCCGGAGTTCGGACACGCGGGACGCGCTTGCTCCCCAAGATGGTTTGTACACAGTTGTCAGTCGTCAAGATGAACAGACGAGCCTTCGGATAGTCGGTTCTATCGGCCATATTCTTGTCGCACCGGAGGGCCCCGCTCAGCTGCTGGAGGCGCTCTTTGACCCGCGGATCAGGATCGTGACTTTGACAGTCACCGAGAAGGGCTACACGGTCATCTCGGGCGGCGGCTCCGGCCACGAGCCGGCCCATGCCGGTTTTGACGGTACGACGGCTTCACTGTTGCCGGCAGCCGTCCGGTAGTTTGTTCGCATCTGCTTGGCGGGCCTCCGTCACGCCCCACCGTCCAGTGGGCTATCGAGTTCGTGCCTTCAAGACGCGTTAACTAGAAGCTGAACGTCTGCACGACGCGGGCCTGACATTTAGGTCAAGGAACACTGTCCGGTTCTGTGTAAGTTTTCGGATGCCGTTCGGCGATAGAGATAGCTCTCGGAAAGGCCGAGGCGGCGGCACGACTGGACGGCTGGTGATGAATGAAGCGCGGTGCTGTCGCAAATTGCAGCCGTCGTCTTCACAACAGCACGCTCCCACGGCTTCAAGGTCCAGCGGTCGCCGAGTTCCAACCGCTTGCGGACCCATTGGGGTAGGATCTCGACGGCCGCCTTCAGAAGCGGCCGCTGAAGGGGTCGAGCAACTCCCGGCAAGGCGGGAACTTCTTCCATGATCTGCAGGAACTCCGAGACGATCGGCGACGCGACGAGTCTTTGCCTCATCACGTCGAACAGCGCGTAAAGCTCGGCCTGAGACGTGGGCGCGCCGACCGCACCATAGAGAAGCGCCACGGGGCGAGCCTCAGCAAACATCGCGTCCCGTTCGAAAAAATGCAGACGATGCACATAGGTGTGATAGGCCTCCATGAAACCAAACGCGGCCGTCGCTTGCACCCAGTCCAGCAGCTCCGGGTCGGTGGCGTGGTATGGCTCGCCTTCGCTGGTTCGACCCGAAACGCGCCCATGCATCCTGACCACATCTTCAATCATGGCCTTAGCCTTGGATCGGGGGCCGTAGACCGTGACCAAAGCAGCGAGGCCCGTACGCTGCAATCGTCGGAGCGCGAGGGAGCGGAAGCTGCTGTGCTGCCAAATGGCGTCGCGAACCCGCGGCTCTGCCAATTCGAGCAGCACCGCCGTTACCCCGCCGATGAACAGCGCAACAGGGTTCTTGAAAATGCGCCAGGTTACGGAATTGGGTGGTAACAGCGCCGGCTCGCCTTCCGGAGTCGAGAAGTCCATCTGAGATCCGAGCCGCTGGCGCATGAACGACTGGGCAAGAGTGTCCACACGACGCTCAAGCGGGCGAGGCAGAGAAATGATGCCCGAGTTGCGAAACATGGTACGCCTCGAACTACTGAGAATAGCAAGCGTTAGACCTGTGGCTGGCGGATGCAATATGCACGAACGTCTTTGGTCTTCCCGTTGTTCCAAATCATCCTCGCGCGAAGCCGATGAACCCTGCTTGATCTGCCCTGTTGCCGATGATGATGGAGCAAGGCTCGGGCGTGGTCATCCATGTCACCTCGATCCAGCGCGAGCTTCCGCTCCCGGCATCAAAATCAAGAGCACGAGTGAATCACGCCGCGGATAAGTCGCGCGCGGATCATCATTTCAGGCGCGCAAGCTTCGCCTGCCTATGTGTCAATCGTCGCCCGCAGCCATTGCGTGATGGCATCGAAAGCGATTGGTTTTGTCGTATCGACATCAAAGAGCGGTCCACGCCGCAGCGGCTCGGCGCGCTTGGCCAGCTCGATCAGCTCGGGGACATAGGCCGCCCCGGGGTGGCCAGCGGGACGCTGGTCGAGCCGTGCGCGATAGCGCTCGGCAAGAACCTCGCCGGGTGCATGACACCAGATTTCGGCGGTCCGCTCGACACCAGCCCTTCGCAGGTGATCCTCGAGCACCTGGCGCGGCTGGAAGCCGAACCAGGCATCGACGACAACTGTTGTGCCCGCGGGAGCTTCGCCGACGACCGACCAGATGGCTTCATAACTGGCGCGACCGAGCGAGCGGTTGAATTCACGATCGCCGCCGCCGAGCACTTCGAGGAACGGGTTCTTAATGGTATCGAGCGTAAGCAATGGCCACCCTAGGCGGTCGGCGATACCGCGCGAGACCGTGCTTTTGCCGCTGGCGGGGATGCCGTTGACGAGCACGGCGCGCTGGCCGGGCACGGCACGCCGGCCCGGGTTGAGTCCAGCGGATGGCGAGGTCACCGGCGAGGCCGTAACCGCCGCCTGCCCTGCCAGCGCTTGCAGACCGGCGCCGATGACGCCGGCGTCGTCGCCGAGTTGCGCCGGTTCAACAGGGCATTGGTACCAGGGAGCCAAGGCCGGAGCCTTGGCAAGCGCCTGATGGGCCGCCTGGCCAAGTCCGCCGCCGAGCAGCACCAGATCGGGGGCGAACATCGCCACCGCTGTATCAATTGCCGCACGCAACGGTCTGGCCCAGGCTTCCAGTATCCCGCGCACCGGCGTGTCGCCGCTCGCATCCCGGGCGAAAAGCTGATCGACCGAGATATCCGGACCGAGGCCTGCGCGTGAGATGTGACGGCCAAGTGCTGTACCGGAGCTGGTGGTTTCAACGCAGCCGCGCCGGCCGCAGACGCAGGCTTCGCCTGATATGTCGACAGTGATATGGCCGAGCTGCCCCGCCGTCCCCTTGCCGCGGACGATCTGCCGGTCTTGAGCCACGGCACCACCAATGCCGGTCCCGATGGTGAACATGACGATGTTTTCGTGACCCATGGCGGCGCCTCGAGCCATCTCGGCGACCAGTGCCATGTTGCAATCATTGTCGATCACGACGGGCTTGCCCGCCAGGTTTTCCAGCCGTTGCGCCGGGGAGACCGAGGCGAGGTTGACATAGCCTCCGGACAAGACGGCGCGACGCCGCGCATCGACGCGTCCCGGGACGCCGATGCCGATGGCGGCAACCTCCGGAGAATCGAGCCGGCGCACCATCTCGGCGATCCGGGAGAGCATGAGCGCCGGGTCCGGCGCGCTCTTTTCGGACATGCGGTCAAGGATTTCGCCTCTGCCGGAAATGCGGGCGGCGCGCAGATTGGTGCCGCCGATATCGATCCCGATGGCCATCGAACTATGAGGCATGACGTCCCGTGTGTGCCCGGTGTGAACGGCGAATGACTAAGCGGCTTTCTGCCGGTAGTTTCCGATCACGGCCTGAAGCTCGTGCAATCTCGACACTGCGATGGTCTTAAGCCTTTCCCGCTGAATGTCACGGTCCAGCGAGATGCAGTCCTTCCACAGCGACCGGCCGGCGATCACGCCTGACGCGCCGTTCTTCATCGCGATCTCGACCTGGCCCAGGAACGTTGCGTGGTTGACGCCGGCGGAGAGGACCGCCCATGGCACCTCGCCAGCCATGCTGCTGATCCTGGCGCAGGCTTCCGGCGTTCCGGGATAAGGAAGCTTGAGCACCTTTGCCCCGCATTCCAGCGAAATCCGAGTGCCCTCTTCGACAAGCCAGGGGATCTTGGCCGTATAGTCTTCAAGGCTTTCGCCTTCGAGTTGATAGGTCAGGAATTCGACGATGAGCAGCAGGTCCTCTTGCCCGAAGTCGGCGATGCACTGGCGCAGAATGGCGACGTTATACTCGTTCGCCTCCGGTCTGTCGGCCCTGAGATAGACCATGATCTTGCCGCCGGTGCCACCGAGTTCGCGGACGCGGCGCGCGTCGATGTCGGGAACGAGGCGCGACAGCCGGTAGCCGGCGGGCGAGACGTCGAAGCCCGAGGCATCGAGGCCGATGAGCAGAGCCGTATCCCGGTTCAGCACCCCTTCATCGACAACCCGCGGCACCGCGCAGAGCGGGTCGAGCAGCACGCAGGATGCCTGACTGGCGAGGTATCGCGTGATGTCCTCCTTGGTGTCGCCGAGCATGTCGTTGGTGATTTTGGCCTGTTCGGCAGGGTCCGACGCCAGCAAGGTCCGCATGCCGCCGCGCTGGTCACAGGCGATGGCCATCATGGCCCCGTCCTTGCCGCATATCTGCTGATAGCCGCGTAACTCCGCCGTCGTCATCTTTGTCATGGTCTTTTGTCCGATGTTGGCGCCCATTCACCAGGGCGCAGATCCGTGGAACAAGAAATGTTCAGTTTTTACCTGCCTGCCGGCAGGAAGGTTTGCCGCTTTGATGCGCTATCGAACCGAGAAATCTGGCTTGGCAGCAACGTTCGGTGGAAACGAACCCAAGTTGCGAGTCTGCCGGATTTGCGCGATAACTCCCATCGGTTGATGGGTCTGTAACACATTGCTGAAAGGAATTGCAAGCTGTCTGTCCCTCCCACACAAGATGCGGCCGCATCGCGGACGATGCTGCATACGGTCGCCAAAATGCACTACGAGGCGGAGATGTCGCAGGTCGACATTGCGCGCCGGCTCGGTGTCTCCACCGCCACCATATCGCGTTTGCTGCAGCGGGCGAGAGCAGAGGGCATCGTGCGGATCGAGGTTCTCGATCTTGTGACGCCCGAGGACATCACCAGGCAGTTGATTGACGGGTTGGGGCTGCGCGACGCCGCGGTTGTCGAAACGCCGGCAGCCGGAGCGCTGACGGCGCTCGCCGCACCGCTCGGCGCCTTGCTCAAGCAAGCGGAACTGACGGCCGGCTCGGTGGTTGCCGTCGGCTGGGGGCGAGCCATCCGCGAGGTGATCCGGGCAGGCCTGCCGCGCATTCCCGGGGTCCTTACCGTCGCTGCCACCGGCGGCATGCAGCAGCAGGCGGCGCATTTCCAGATCAACGAGTTTGTACGGCTGGCCGCCGAAGAGTTCGGCGGGACGCCGCATTTCATCCATGCGCCCTATCTGCCGTCCACCGAATTGCGTCAGGTCTTCCTTGGCGATGCGGCCATCCGCGACAGCGTCGCGCTTTGGGACCGGACCGACGTTGCGATCGTCGGCATCGGCCTGCCCCATGCCATCAATCCGCCCGAGGCGAGCGCGGCCACACTGAGCGAACAGGCCCTGTTTCATGCGGCTGGAGACGTCATCCGCCATTACTTCGACGCCGAAGGCACCCTTATCCCGTGGGAAGGGGAGGGCCGGATGATCGCAATGTCGCCGGCCCAGCTTCGAACCGTCCCCTTGGTCATCGGCGTTGCCGCCTCGCCGGAGAAGGCGACGGCCATCATCGGTGCCGTCCGCGCGAGACTCATCAATGCCCTGATAACGGACACGAAAACGGCGCAAGCCATCCTCGTGGCTCTCGTGCCTCGATAGAAGGCGGACACCATGATGCGCGACATCGGCGCGCCTGATCAATCCTGAACCGATCGACGCCACGCGGTCCGGGAGCCTGGGGCCCCGAAATCACCTGTTGTCTCGTCAGGGACTTGGGGGCAATAGTCTGCCGTGCGGGCCCTGCGGAGCAGACAGATGTTGTCCGGTTTGAAAAGCGTTCCGGCCAGGGAAGTACCGGTTGCAATTTCTTTCAGCAAAGTGTTACAACCTGCCGCTAGGCGCGCATGCGCGCCGAGCGGCGCAGTTCTCTGGACCTTGCGGATGCGAGGAAACGGGACTGCGGGCAGCAGGGCTGGTCGGTTTCGACTGGCTGATCTAATGACTGGGCGCCTGGGAGGAGCTGCCCGTAACAGCAAGCAGGCGAAACCCGTTTTCCGGCCGTCAGCGCATTTACGATTCGTAGCCTGAACAGATTGACGGCCATTCCCGATATCAATCGCAACGGCAAATCTGCCAACATTATGAGGAGGATGTTATGAAGAAGATTGTTGCCGCCCTGGCGGCTCTCGCCATCTGCGCAACGGCGCTGATCACGCCCGCTTTGGCGCAGGACAAGAAGTTCACCATTGCTCTCGTTCCGGGCCTTACCACCGACGGCTTCTACATCACCATGCGCAAAGGCGCTCAGGCGGCGGCCGATGCCCTTGGCGTGACCCTGGTGTTCCAGGGCGCTTCGGATTTCAATCCGGTAACGCAAGTCCCCGTGCTTGACGCGGTCATCGCCAAGAAGCCAGACGCGATCCTGATCGCGCCAACCGACAAGGTTCAATTGGTCGAGCCGCTCCGCAAGGCCAATGATGCCGGCATCCCGGTGATCACCGTCGACACTTTCATCGGCAGCGGCGTCTACCAGACCGGTGCCGGTGAGGCGGATTTCCCGCTGTCCTATATTGCTTCGGACAACATTCTGGGCGGCGAGATCGCCGCGCGGGCATTGGTCAAGGCCATAGGCGGCAAAGGCAAGGTCTATGTTTCCAACGTTAAGCCCGGCATTTCGACCACCGATCAGCGTGAAGAGGGCTTCAAGAAGGAGATGGCGAAGCATCCGGACATCACCGTGCTCGAGACGCAGTTCAACGACGACGACGCCAACAAGGCTGCCTCGCAGCTCCAAGCGACGTTCGCGCGCAACTCCGATCTCGTTGGTGTGTTCGGTGCAAATCTGTTCTCGGCGATCGGCGCGGCGAACGGCGTCAAGCAGGCAGGGCAAAGCGGGACCATCAAGGTCGTCGCGTTCGACGCACCGGTCAGCATCGTCGACAACATCAACACCGGCTTGGTGGACGTTGCGATTGCCCAGCATCCGGCCGAGATCGGCTATTTTGGTGTCGTTTCTGCCTATGCCCACCTGACCGGCCAGTCGATCCCGGTTGCGATCGGCACCGGCTTTACGATCATGGACAAGTCAAACATCGCGGACCCGAACATCTCGAAGTACCTCTATTCCGAATGAGGTACCTCTATTCCGAATGATTCCAACCAGCTTGGTCCCCTTCCGGCTTGCCGGGAGGAGACCAGCGCCGGGTCTCTGGGACCCTGTTGACGGAGGCCGCGCTGCGGATCGGATGTGTCAATGACTTCAACATCACCAACCGAGCAGAGCGAAACCCATGTCGCCCCTCAGGCCGACCATGGTGATCCGGCCAGGACCTGGCTCGGACGCATCGCCGAAGGGCGCGCCTGGCTGTTTCTCGCCGGCCTGATCATCTGTTTCGAGGTTTGGTCGAGGGCCTCCTTCGGCGCGACCTTCGTGCTCAATCCGTTCAACGTGCAATCCATTGCGATATTTGCCGTGGCGCCGTTGCTGCTTGCGACCGGACAGACATTCGTCATCATTTCGGGAGGCATCGACCTCTCGCTGGGCTTCATCATGGGCCTTGCTGCTGTTGTTGCGGCCCATGCCACGAATCTGGCTGGCGCCGCCATGCCGGTGCCTCTGGCCATGATGGTGGGCATTCTGGCGGCCGTGATCGTCGCGGGAGTCCCTGGCATGATCAACGGCTTGCTGATCTCGCGCCTCAGAATTCCGCCCTTCATCGGCACGCTTGGCATGTTTGGCGTGGCGCGCGGCGCTGCTTTCCTGCTCGCCGGCGGCACGACGGTGCCGGTCCAGAATTCCTGGTTCGCGCTGCTCGGCAACGGCAGGTTCTACGGTGTGCCTTATCTCGTCATCATTGCAGCCGTTTTCGTCGTCGCGATGCACTACATCCTGAGCCAGACCCGGTTCGGCCAGCATAACTACGCCATCGGCGCCAATGTGCAGGCGGCTCGTCGTGCCGGCATCGACATCAGAGGCCATATCCTGCGCCTCTATGTGCTTTCGGCGATGTGCGCAGGCCTCGGTGGCGCCCTCTATGCAGCGCGCTTCACCGCGGGCGCGGCCCAGGCCGGCGAGCCGTTGCTGCTCGACAGCGTCGCAGCCGTCGTGATCGGCGGCGCCAGCCTGTTCGGTGGATCGGGCACGATCTTCGGGACGGTCGCCGGTGCGCTGGTGATCGCGGTCATTCAGTACGGGCTGGTTTTCGTCAATGTCGAGCCGTTCTGGCAGTTCATCGCCGTCGGCGTCGTCATCATCATTTCCGTTCTCATCGACCAGGCGCAGCGCCGGTTCAGTGGAGCCCGTCAGGATGAATAGCCCAGGCCAGACCACCCCCCTCCTGGAAGTCCGGAATCTTTCCAAGCACTTCGGCGCCGTCCGGGCGCTCAACGATTTCTCCATGGTCGTGCGGCCGGGCGAAGTGGTGGCCCTGGCGGGCGACAACGGCGCCGGCAAGACCACGCTGATCAAGGCGATATCGGGCGTCTTTCAGCCGACGGGCGGTGAAATTCTGCTGAGGGGTCAGCCGGTGACATTTGCGACGCCGCATGAGGCGCGCGAAAAAGGCATCGAAACCATCTATCAGGATCTCGCTCTCGCCGACAATTTGTCCATCGGCGCCAATATCTTCCTTGGCCGTGAACCCATGCGCAAGGCCTTCGGTTTCTTGCCGGTGCTCGATCGCAAGGCCATGGCCGTCGCCGCCAAGAAGACCATGGGGCGATTGGACTTCCATGTCAGCCGGCTCGATGCCCCGGTCAGCAATTTCTCCGGCGGTCAACGGCAGGCTGTTGCCATCGGCCGGGCCGTCTATTGGGACGCGCAGATCCTGATCATGGACGAACCGACCGCGGCCCTCGGCGTGCCCGAACAGCGCAAGGTCATTTCGCTCATCCACCAACTCAAGGCCCAGGGCAGGGGCGTAATCTTCATCTCGCACAATTTGCTGGATATTTTCGCCGTGTCCGACCGCATCATCGTGCTGCGGCGCGGCGTCCAGGCCGGCGAGCGCAAGATATCGGAAACCAACCATGACGAAGTCGTCAAGCTGATGGTTGGCGGATAGACCGCGAGCCGGAAAGCGTAGACCCGCCAGCCGGGAGCCAATGCAATCTCCTCGTAGGATCTACCCTAAAAGGGCAGCTTCAGCGCATAATCCCCGTAGTCTGTTTCATGCGATCAATGATCTCCGCCATCAGCGCCAAGTCGCGACGAGAGTCCGCGAGATCGGTCAGAGGTTTGGTGCCGTCCATGATGTGGCGATGGAAGCTTTCGAGCTCATTGGAGAAGGCATCGCCATAGAGCGGCCCGTATGTCCGCGTCACAGGACCGCCGACGCCGGCTTTCGTCACTTCCAGCCGCGCTGATCGATGCCTTGTCCGCGTTTCCGCATGTTTTATAAAAATTTGACACGCGTCAAGATTTAAAATGGTGTGCCGCGGGTTTTGATGTGCTGCATTGCAGCAGACCGGTGTCGAGCTATCGCGGCATCAGATGGCGAAATCGACAAGGCAGGGGATGCCGAGGCCAGGCTAGAAGCCGGCTTGGTCAGCAGTCGGATTCAACTTCCGAGTGCGCCACTCAGGTCGACGGCAGCGGCGTCAGCGCCGGGCCATCGGGGCGAAACAGTTGGGAAACCGCGGGAGAGATGTCGAGCGCGATCAGTCGCCGCCTTCGGCCTGCACGACCCTCGACGTGCAGGATTTGGCATAGCGCTGGCGCTGTCAAAGACCGGACCTTCGGGGCCGGAATGGGTTGATGTGTTCAGCAGCGAACAGCGAACTGGCAGTCAGTTTGCTCAGCTCTTCACCGACCCGGCGGCCAGGCCCGCGAGGAAGTAACGTTGTGCAATCAGATACAGGATCAGAAGCGGGAGTGATCCCAGCACGCTCATCGCCATCATCTCGTTCCATTCGAACGCATGTTGGCCCATAAGCAACTCGATACCGATCGGAACGGTCCGCATGTCCGTCGACTTCGTCAAAGTAAGCGCAAAAAGGAACTCGTTCCACGCCAACAGAAACGTATAGACCGCGGTCGCGACGACGCCGGGGACTGAAAGAGGGATAATCACACGCCATAGCGCTGTCCAACTTGACCCCCCATCGACCAGCACTGCCTCATCGAGTTCCTTTGGCAGGGTATTGAGATAGCCGGTCATCAGAAGGATTGCGTAAGGCAGGGTGAATACCATGTAGGTTAGAATCAGCGCGAAATAGGTGTTGAAAATGCCGAAGGCGACGACCATGCCGAAATAGGGAATCAGAAGCGTGATCGGCGGTACGGTCTGTGTGCTGATGATGAAGACGTTAAGCGTATTCTTAAGCCGGAATGAATAGCGGCTGAAGCCATAGGCCGTCAGAATGGCGATCAGTAACGTCAGAAGGGTTACCACTCCCGCGACCAGATAGCTGTTGAGAAAGAAGCGCACCTTGGTCGGATCATTGAAGATCGAAAGATAGGCCACGTTCGTGAAATGGTCGGGCAACAGTCTCGGCGGCAGGGCAAAGATCTCGGTGTTCGATTTCAACGAAGTGAAAAACATCCACAGGATTGGAAAGCCTGCAAAGACCAGACCGGCCGCGAGCCCGAGATATGTCAGTACGGTCGGCAAAACGGTGTTTTTGAAGGAGCGCTTTGCCATTGCCGGTCACCTGGCCTTCTGGTGTTTGATGTAGAAGTAAGTCGCGCCCATCGAGATGATCAAGATGAAGATCGCGCTCGCCGAAGCCTGTGAAAATTCGTAACTCGAAAACGCAAGCTTATAGGTATACGTGCTCAGCACCTCGGTCGAATGGATCGGTCCACCGCCCGTTGTCATCCAGACCAGGGGGAAGACTTGCATCGTCCAGATGAAATCCAGCAGGGCGATGCTGATGATGATCGGCATCAGCTGCGGGATCGTGATGTACCGAAACTTTTGGAACTCATTGGCGCCATCGATGCCGGCGGCTTCGTAAAGGTCCTTGGGGATGCCCTGGAGACCGGCGAGCAAGCTGACCATATATAGAGGGTATCCCGCCCAGATGTTCGCAAACGTCAATGCATGGATCGCGGTTTTCGTCGAGGAGAACCACTCGACCTTGAAGTTGACGATATGGAGCGTCATCAAAATGCTGTTGACCACGCCATTGGGATCCAAAAGCAGCCGCCAGATGATCGCGATGATGACTGCCGTAAAGAGCCATGGCAAAATGTAGAGAACACGCAGGATGCTTCTAATCATCGGAGGGACGCGTTGGGTGTTCAGCAATAGGGCGAAGGCCAGGCCGATTAGAAGGTGGAAAATGACGCTCATCACCGTGAAATAGAGGGTCTGCCCGACCGACTGCCAGAAGACTGGATCTGTGAAGATCGTCTCGTAGTTCTGCAACCCTATGAAAGCAGCGTCCTTTTTCATGATTGCGCCGTCCATCAGCGAATAGCGCAGGACCGTGATCATGGGAAACAGCATTAGTAGACAAAACAAAAACGTGGCGGGTGCCACATAAAACAGCGGAGTGAGCCGCTTTCTCGTCTTGTAAGAAAGCATGCCACGCTTGCGCATTTTCGTTCGCGCGACGATCAAACCTTCGTTGGCGAGGCTCATGAGGTACAATCCGCTTGGTCATCGACCGTATGGTCCGGTTCCGATGCAGCGGCAGCGCGATAGATCTTATCGCGCTGCCGAATTGTCTGAAGCGGCGCCTACTTGGCGAAGTCAACCAACCACTGCTTTTGCGTGTTGGCAGCGGCCTCCTTTGCGGTTTGCTGGCCGTCGAACATCTTTTGCACTTCGACGTTCATGTCGCGCATCAGGTCTTCGGCCACCGGCAAGCCCACGAATTCATTGGCCAAGTGACCGCTTTGGAAGATCTTGAAGGCTTCCTCGAACAGCGGGTCCGATTTCGAGAAGTCAGGCTTCGCTTGCACGTTGCCCGGAAAGGCATTTGCGAGCGATACCAGGCGGCCGTTCACTTCCGGGCTCATCAGATATTCAACAAGCTTCCAGGCTTCTGCCTTATGCTCGGTGCTGTTGCTAATGCCGATGCCCCAAGAGGCATAGGGCAGTCCGCGCTTACCCGTATAGCCGTCGACCGCAGGAAGCGCAGAGATACCGAACTTGAGATTGGGGTTACGCTGGCGGATAAGATTGATATGAGCCAGCGAGTCGATCATCATTCCGACACGGCCGTTGACGAACTCTTCGACCTTGTCCTGTTCCTTCTTGGCAAAGATGCCTGGCGATATGACGCCGGCGTCCTGTAGCGACTTGACGTATTCGAGTGTACCGACCACGGCCTCATTTTCCACGTCGGGCTTGCCGTCCTTGAGCATCGATGCTCCGGAAGCCCAGACCCAAGACATCACGTCGTTCTGGATGCCGCCGGGGTTTTGCAGCGATAGCGGCAGCACCCACCCGTACTCGTTCTTGTCCGCATTGGTCATCTTCTTCGCGGCAGCGGCGAATTCTGTGCGGTTGGCCGGCATCTTGTCGACACCAGCAGCCTTGGCCAGATCGAGGTTGACGAAGACCGGGTATACGAACGAGGCGAGCGGGAACATGACGCTTTGGCCGTTGACCTTGATGATGTCAGCGATCTGGCTCTGATCATATTTGGCGTCAGCCATCAGGCTGTCCATGGAAGCGATTGCGCCCTGCTTTGCAAGGCCATTGACCCATGCTCCGTCCAGGCCGACGACGTCGCTGAGCGTCCCCGACGCGGCGCCGACTACGATCTGATCATGGGTGGCGGAATAGGGACCGCTGACGAGCGTCACCTTGATACCAGGGTTTTTGGCTTCGAAGTCGTCCATGATGCTACGCAGAGCACCGGCGGGCATTTCCGGCTCCCACCATTGGATGAATTCGAGATTGGTCTCAGCAAAGGCGCAGGTAGCAGACAGTGCCCAGACAGCCACAGCGGACGTGGCCGCAGCAATATATCTTCTGACGTTCATGTTTTCCTCCTAGGAGCGACGTTTGGCTCGATCCTCCCGATCGCGATCAAACTAGGTTCTTTTCCGGGTCTTTGTGTCAATCAAGAACTGCAATCGTGAAAAATGGGTAGGATGCCGGGACGTTATGACTGAATGTAAGCCATTGATTGGTATATGGTTTTCTTAAGTTCTCTGGCGGTAGTTTTTCCCTTGTGCACATTGCTTGTGCCGCTTTCTTTCTCTATTTTCGTAAACAAATGAAAGCCACTCCCCTAAAAAGAAAACAAATGAAAGTCGTATATTCGAAGAGAAAAAACGCCATTCGGTGGGGTCGCGCGCTCGCGTAGACGTCGCAATTCAGAGGCGTTCAGGCGATCGTTTTGGTTGTCGATGACAGGGTGCCGCCGGGCACAAGACGATCTCCACCTCCGGTGGAAAAATCGGCTGTCGCGCGCTGAACCGATGTCGAGCAAAGTCTCACCAATTGCCAACGAAGACGGCCCGAGCTGTGATGGGCGAGCGAGAACTGGTCGGATTGCCCAGGAGAGCGAAGCCAGCGTCTACCGTCACCTACGCAAATGGACCAGAAGACGGAAGCGACATTTGCGCCTCCGTCCCTTTAGCCGGGTCAACCATCGCGGACCACGCTAGATTGTGAGGTGCGTCTGGGGATCGAAGAAGTGCAACTTGGCCGCATCGATCGCCAGATCAATCAACGCGCCCGGCCGGACCGCGCTGACGGCTTCAAACCTCGCTACGACATTTGCTGCGCCGCTTAGATCTTCAACAGCATCTGGGTCGCCAGAATCGATTCGAACCGCGTCGACCTTCAAATGAACGATAAGCTCGGATCCCAATTCCTCTGTCGTCTTCACGATGGCCGGTAGAGTGGCATGTCGCGATCCCGATTCCAGACTGCCGTCGTAAAGATCCTCGGGGCGTATGCCGAAAATGAGCGTCTTGCCTTCGAAGGCGCTCAGACCAGGAGAGCGCTCAAACGCACTCGTCGGCACCGGTATCGAAAAGGTCGGCAGGTTGATCCTGCCATTGTGCAAACGGCCTTCGAACAGGTTCATCGACGGCGAGCCGATGAAACCCGCGACGAAGGCATTGACTGGTCGATTATACAGCGTCTTTGGCGTGTCGACCTGCTGAAGGACACCGCCTTTCAAGACCGCAACCCGGTCGCCCATGGTCAAGGCTTCGGTCTGATCGTGTGTTACATAAATCGTGGTCACCCCCAGCTGTCTTTGCAGGCTGACAATTTCCGCGCGCATTTGCACGCGCAGCTTGGCATCGAGGTTTGACAAGGGTTCATCCATGAGAAAGGCTGCCGGTTCGCGCACCATCGCGCGCCCCATGGCGACCCTCTGGCGTTGTCCGCCAGACAGCGCGGCCGGCTTACTGTCGAGCAGCGTGTGCAGCTGCAGGGTCTTTGCTATTTCATGGACGCGCTTCGTCCGCTCGGCCTTGCTCTTCCCCGCAAGCTTCATCGAAAAGCCTATGTTGTCGAACACTGTCATATGCGGATAAAGGGCATAGTTCTGAAAGACCATCGCAATATCCCGGTCCTTCGGCGCTAGGTCCTCAACATTCTCTCCACCAATGGTCAGGGTTCCGCTGCTGATCTCCTCCAGCCCCGCGATCATGCGCAAGGCTGTCGATTTTCCGCATCCCGACGGGCCAACGAGAATGAGGAACTCGCCGTCGTTTATCGTCAGGCTAAGATCCTTGATGGCTTGGAATTTCGTCCCGTAGGTCTTGCAAATTTTGTCCAACACAACAACAGCCACGTCACATCCTCCCTATTGTCAGCGCTACCTAAACATCGAATAGCCTCCGCGCGGCGCGACTGCAGATCGAACCGGCATTGCTATCTGCGCGGTTAACCGCGCGCCTCGGACGTCCCACCAGCAGCGGCAATATCCGAGTGATGAATTCTCAGTCTGGCGACGTAATCGGTATGGGCACAGGTGCATTTTCTTTCGCCATCCACGCGACACAGGCGTTGTGATCCGGCAGAGCCATGCGGCCACCCCGGCCCGTCACTGAGATCGCGGCCGCGGCAGTTGCATAAACAGCGCAGGCGACAGGCTGCTTTCCCTGCGTAAGGGCGAAGGCATAGGCGCCATGAAAACAATCCCCCGCGCCGGTCGTGTCCACTGCCCTGACCTTGTAGGCCGGAACGTGCCACAAAACGACATCGTCCTTTTGCCGGATATAGGCTCCTCGATCGCCTTCGGTTAACACGACCGCGGAGCGGTCATCTGACCACAGCTTGCGCAGGATCGCTGTCGCCTTGGCCTCGCCAGTATAGGTTTGGGCAAATTTCAGAGGCAATACCAGGTGATTTGACAGGCGGATCAATCGTTCGGTCGCAGGTCCGACAGTCCACTCAATATCGGCCACCACCGCCAGACCCAGCTTACGGGCACGAGCAACAATCATGTCAGCGTGCGTGGCGTAACCGTCGATCAGCAGCACCTGGGCTTGCGCAAGGACGCTATCGGCCAGCGCATCGGAGGTCCCGTGCGGCACATCATCATCATAGGCGATGAACCTGTCACCATCGGGCGCGACCGTAATAACCGACCGGATCGGCTTGGCATCGGCACGACGTGGCGCGAAAGATATGTCGACGCCGTGTCGTTCAAGCTCGTGGGCGCCGACATCCGTAAGTGGCTGATCACTCAGCCAGCCGATGAAACCGGCACGCCCCCCCAGCTTGGCGACAGCAACGAGTGCCGTCGCCACATTGCCGCCGTGGTCCTTCGTGCGATTTGTCACCTTCCCTTTGCCAGCACCCAGCGGGCTGTCGACATAGATGATGTCGTCAATCGCCAAGGCTCCGAAGCCCAAAACCTGCAGATTGCCGGTCACAGCTCACGTGCCCGCAGCCGCCAAAGCGTCTTGCGGTGCCATCCCATCGTGAATGACGCACTTGAATGCACGCGCTGCCATCGTGGTGTCACCGTGCCCCCACAGATTGCGCCCCACGACGGCACCCTTCGCACCGGCGCGCAGGGCTTCAGACGTCTGGGTGAGAGCGCCCAGAAGATCCTCGGTCTTCGGACCGCCGGCGATAACGATGGGAACCGGGCAAGTTGCCACGGTTTCCTTGAATGAGTCGAAGTCCCCGGTGTATCCGACCTTGATCACGTCAACACCGGTCTCAAAACCAATCCGCACTGCGTAGGCGATTTCGTCGGGGGTGAAGACGATCTTGCAGCCGTTTGAATAGTCGCGGGGATAAACATGTGCAACGACCGGCATTTCGAAACGAGCAGCCGCGTTGACCGTATCGGTAAGCCAACGAATGTAGTGACCCTCGGTATCGCCCCGCACCGGAATGGCGACCGCCAGCGCATCGGCACCATAGCGCACTGCATCTTCGGGCGTCGCGATCAACTGACTGATCCGATCGTCGGGCGTAAAGCATCCCGCCTGAATGACCAGCGCTGCCTTGCCGGCGTAAGCCGGCCACAAATGACGCGCCGCACCAGGCTGAATGCTGATGTAATCTGGCTCTCCGGCCATCACCCGCTTGAGCGCGCCGGGCAGATCCGCAAGGCCTCCCTCGCGGACGTTGCCGTACCCTACGAAATGGTCGACGGCACCACCGAACAGGTTCCCAGATCGATGCGAGAACAGCCGCGACAAGCGAATTTTAGTTCCAAGGCCCATATCAGTGCAGTCCCTTCGCAATTGTTGATCTGACGTTGAGGACCCTAACTCGAAAGCAAAACAATATTCAATATTTCGATTTCTTTCGTTTCGATATAGGTTGCAACTGCAACGGCTAGCGTTCGCTGCGGTGAGGCGGTATCCCTCGAATTCTCAAACGCAGGCCGGTTTCCTATTCGATTTTCGAAAGGTTGGCGTGCAGTTATCCAAACAGCAATTCGGGGTTACACATGCTTGCGGAACAACGGCGACATCAGATCATGCTCGCGCTTCAGCGGACCGGCCAGGCGCGTACCAGCCAACTGGCGGAAAACTTCGGCGTCTCCGAGGTGACCATCAGGTCCGACCTGGAAATTCTGGATGCAAAAAAGCAGTTGATCAAAACGCATGGCGGTGCGATCGCCTTGCCCGCTGATTCGCCCGCGGCGGCCTTCGAAGAGCGGATGTCTCGCAATTTCGATGCCAAACGGCGTATCGCGCAGATGGCGGCGCGCCAGATCATAGACAACCAGTCCGTGGTGTTCGACAGCGGCTCGACGTTGCTGCAGGTCGCAATGCAGATGCCCCCGGTCAACAATGTGGTAGTAGCCACAACCGCGATGAACATTGCACAGCATCTGATGTATCGCCCTGGGCTGGACGTGCATATGATAGGCGGTCGGGTCTATCCCTCGACGGTCAGCACGATCGTGTCGGATTTTGATAGGGCTGTGGGCGGCCTTGTGGCCCACCAAGCGTTCCTCAGCGCGCATGCGATCGATCAGTCATTCGATGTCGTCGATGTCTCAGAAGACATTGCGCGCACAAAACGCAATCTGGTTCGTATGGCCAGGCGCGTGATCCTTGTGGCGGATTCAAGCAAATGGGATATTGGCGCCTCATCTAAGGCATTTTCGTTGTCACGTGTCGATCTGATCATCACCGACACCGCTATGCCCTTTGGGATTCGCAGTCGATTGGACAAGCTGGGAGTCGAAGTGCGCTATGTCTAGGTGCCTTCCGGATTGTGGTGCTCAGAATTGGCAGCTCGTCCCATTGGCAACCGAGTCCCTAGGCCCCGACTCGGACGGCCCTCTCGGCCGCGTGCAATTCTGCCTGGCGGCAACCGATATCCGGAGTCAATTAGGCTTGTACTTTTCGCGTTAACTAATAAATTTACGCGTGAAACAAATTCAGCGATACGCGTTGAAACTGCTGAAGCCCTCTGTAAACTTTTGCGTTGCCGTTGCACGGCAGCGCACCGTATGCGGGTGCCCTGGGGCAGCGCTTAGGGCAACCCCGTGATTGGATGTCCAGAACGCGAGGCGTTTGAATGCCGACGACGCACAAGACGATGGATGATTTTGCCCGCTCTTGCGGCGTCTCCAGGCCGACGCTGTCGAAATATTTCGACGATCCGACCAGCGTCAAGCCAGCGACACGGCAGCGTATCGAAGAGGCGCTGCGCTCGTCCGACTACCAGCCCAATCTGTTTGCACGCAACCTGAACCGCAAGCGGACCCGCAGCATCGGCATCATGGTGCCGACAGTGGCCGACCCCTTTTATTCGGAGATGGTCAGCCGCATCGAACTAAGGCTGCGCGACGAAGGCTACTGGCCGATCGTGATCTCCTCGCACGGCTCGCGCGAGCTCGAAGTGGAGGCAACGCGAACCATCCTGTCGTTGAAGGTCTCCGGTGCACTCATCGCGCCGCTCGGCCTGCGCTCGGACCACCGCACGCTGGAGAAGCTGACGCAGGCCATACCGGTGGTCTATTTCGACACCTATCTCGAAGGCGGAACGCCGTTCGTCGGCAACAACAATGCCCAGAGCGTCTCGACCATCGTCGAGTATCTGTGCCGGTCCGGCGACGCCCCGGTCTATTTCGATATCCCGCACGTCAACCACAACTCGCCAGAACGACTGAAAAGCTATATCGCTTCTATGAAGCGGCTCGGGCATGAGCCTGTCGTCATCGGCAACACCGACGACTACACATGGGATTTCGAACGGATCGGCTACGAGCAAATGGAAAAAATGCTCGGCAATGGCGGCCTGTCGGGCAAGACCATTCTGTGCAACAACGACCGTCTCGCCTTCGGCGTGATGGCGGCCGCCTACGCGCAAGGCCTCAAGGTCGGTCGCAAGGCCGACTGCGACCTGCGTGTCGCAGCTCATGACGATCACCCGCTGAGCCGCTACACATGTCCAGGCCTCACCACCATGGCGCAGGACTTCGCCGCCATGGCGGGATATAGCGTCGAGACGCTGCTGGCCCTGCTGAACGAGGATGGAGCTGAGGTTGCCGCTAAGGTCAATCTCGACGCGACGCTGGTTATGCGTCAATCGGCCTGAGCTTTCCATCGAAGCCGCGCCACGCGGCAACCGCCGCGCCGACGGCTTGCCGCGAGGCCGGACCATGGCGGCCCATCGAGACAAAGCCGTGGATCTGGCCAGGCCAGCGCCTCAGCACGACAGGCACGCCGTCATCTTGCAGACGCTTTGCGTAAGCCTCACCCTCGTCAACGAGAATGTCATGACCGGCGATCGCGACAAAGGCTGGTGCTGCGCCGGCAAGGCTGGCGACCTTCAGCGGCGACACGCGCCAGTCGTCGATATCCCCGGCATGGTTGACATAGTGGTCGCGGAACCAGGCCATCGTTGCCGCGGTGAGACCATAGCCCTCAGCAAAACGGCGATAGCTGTCCGCTGTCTGCGAGGCATCCGTGTTCGGATAGAACAGCAATTGCACGGTCGGCGGATTCTTGCTCCCACGCACCATCAGGCACAGCACCGCAGCGAGATTGCCACCGGCGCGGGCGCCGGCGACAGCGATCCGCTCCGCGTCGATGCCGAGATCGTCGGCCGCACTTTGCATGAAGGCAAATGCTGCGCGACAATCCTCGATGGCGGCCGGGAATTTGTGTTCCGGCGCCAGCCGATAGTCGGGACAGACGACCACACAGGCCGCCATGTTGGCAAACCAGCGGCAGATCTCGTCATGCGAATCGAGATTGCCGATCACCCAGCCGCCGCCATGCAGATAAAGCAACGCTGGGGCACTGGCCAAGGCCGCCCGTCGCCCGTGATAGATCCTGAGCGTCAACGGGCCGCTAGGCCCGTCGATGAAGCGTTCGTTCAGTGAGGCGACCGGCTCGCGTTCACCCTGCAGTGTGGGAAAGCTCTCCTCATAGGCGCGCCGCGCCTCTTCAGGCGTGCCGGCGTCGAACGGCCGCGCGGAAGCCTGTCGGCCGAGGTCGAGCACATGCCGGGCTTCCGGATCGAGAAGTGATGAAAGCAACGTAGCCATCGACTGATCCTACGCCTCAGGCAAGCAGGCTCGTCGCCTCGTCCTCGCCAAGAAGCGGCGGCTGGTCGACCGCCCCGTTGACGGCGACGGACTCGCGGCTTTCTCCCGAAGCGAGGATCGCCTCCATGATCTCCAGCACATGCAAAGCGAGATCGCCGGAGGCGCGGGGTTTTCTGCCCGTCGTCAGCGCATGCGACAGATCGGCGACGCCAAGCATGCGGTAGTTGGCGCGGTCGGGCGCGGCGTAAGGCCAGTTGCGCCCCCCGTAGAGCTCGCTCTCGCTATGGAAGTCGGCCCAGTCGGCGCCGCGTTCCGAAAGCGATACGGTGCCGCCGAACGTGTCAGGATCGGGCAGGCGCAGTGAGCCTTCCGTGCCGTGCAGTTCGATAGGGTGATTGGAGTGTCTGAAGACATCCCAGGAGGCTCCGAAGGTGACGGTGGCGCCCGATCGGAACTCCAGCAGCGATAGGATGTTGGTCGGCGTGCCGACCTTGAAACTGGTGTTCCTGTAGGGACCTTCGGCAGTGATAAGGCGCACTTCCTGTCCCCGAGTCGCCATCGCCATCACGCGTGCCACCGGCCCAAGCAGGTTGACCAGCATGGTCAGGTAATAGGGGCCCATGTCGAAGATTGGGCCGGCGCCCGGCTGATAGTAAAATTGCGGATTGGGATGCCAGTGCTCCATGCCGCGCCCCATCATGAAGGCGGTGCCGGTGACGGCGCGGCCGATCGCGCCCTCGTCCATCAGGCGGCGCGCCCGCCGTCCGGCTGCGCCGAGAAAAGTGTCGGGGGCCGAGCCTAGGAGCAGATTGCGCTTCGCCGCCTCGGCGACAAGCCGGCGGCCGTCGCTAGCTGAGGTTGACAGCGGCTTTTCGGTGAAAACATGCTTGCCCGCCGAAAGCGCCGAAAACGAGATGTCGAAATGCGCCGCCGGGACGGTCAGGTTGAGGACAAGGTCGATGTCCGGATCGGCTAGAAGCGTGTCGACGCTGACTGCCCGGATGCCGTATTCGCTGCCGCGCAGTGCCGCCAGTTCGGTGGAAATGTCGGCGCATGCACGCAACTCGAGGCCGCCGAAGAGCGCCGCGTTGCGCAGATAAGTCATCGAGATGTTGCCGCATCCGACAATGCCGATACCGAGCTTAATCTGTGATTTTGCTTGCATTTTCGAGTCTGCCTCCCAACGCGATGACACTTCGGCGGGCCTGCTGAATCGGTGGCGAGCCGCAATCACAGCCCGCTATACAGCACTTTAAATATTGACGCGCGTAAAATTTTTGCAGAACATGCGAAAATGCTGGCGCAACATTGGAGGCCCCAGCCTTCAGGGGAGGAAATGACTGACATGAAAAACGGCCGACCGCCGCTACGAAGCCTGTGGGTCACGTCACCATCGCCGATCGCCGGCAATTTCTCATCGGCGCCGGCATGCTGGGCGCCGCAGCGCTCGACACGGGTCTCGGCATTCGACCGGCGCGGGCGCAATCACGTTCCGAAATCAGCTTGCCAGCGCCGCCTTCTTCGGCAAGGAAACCTTTGGCGACCTAATCAAGGCCTTCAACGAACGGCAGGACCGCAAGGCTAACGCGGGGCGGCATCAAGGAATGAAAGGACGATCGTGAAAGACCTGAAAGTCGGTTGCCAGACCTTTACCTGGGAAATGCTCGGAGAGCGGTTTGCCGGCGGCCCGGACGATCTCTTGAAGGCGATCGCCGATGGCGGCTATGCCGGCATCGAGATCACCGACACGATGATCGGCCGATATGCCGACAAGCCGGCGGAGTTCGCGACCGCGCTCAAGGCGTCAGGCCTGACGCTCGTCTCCTTCGCCTTCGGTTCCAAGAGCGGCTTCACGCTCAAGGAGAAGATCGGCAACGACCTCGAGACCGCGAAGCGATGGATCGACTTCGCTGCTGCCTTTCCGGACACGCTGGTGTCGATGGGCTCGGCGACAGTCGTCTCCGACGGCCCGCGCGACGACAAATTTGCCATCGCCGCGGAGGTCTACAACAAGGCGGGGGAGCTAGGGCGCAAGGCGGGCGTCCAGGTCGCGGTGCATCCGAGTTCGCACCACAACACGCTGCTCTTCGATCGCGCCGACTACGACCGGATCTTTGGGCTGGTCGATCCGTCGCTCGTCGGCTGGGTGCCGGATACCGGCCACATCTTGCGTGGCCATCGGAACATGGCCGATACGCTCACCACCTATCGCGACCGCATCCGCTACGTGCACCTGAAGGATGTCGATGCCAGCGGCACATGGGCGATGCTCGGCAAGGGCGTCTGCGATACCGCGGCGGTGATCGACATCGCCAGTGCAGCGCCACGCTTCAATGGCTGGCTGGTGCTGGAAGAGGAATCCGAGACCGGGGGCGCCCAGGCGGGCGGCCCCGGGCCATACCCCCCCCCGACCGATCGGGGCGAAGGGGGGCGAGGGAGTGGCCCAGGTGCGGCAACGTGTGAGTGTTTGAAAGCGAACAGCCCCAGGCGCGCG
>NZ_JAMYRB010000043.1:0-30249 GCF_040321165.1 Mesorhizobium sp. M0500 | reverse complement strand
ACAACTGCGCGTCGCGGAGTTCTACCGTCAGAAGCCACGCCTGTCGTTCAATTTTGGCGAGGTGATATTCGGAAACGGCTTCGTGGCTCCAAGCCCAAGGCATGGCAGCCCCCTCATGAAGGATTGTCTCCTCAAGCAGAGCCTTGTCGAGTGAGTTGAACGTCGCACCGTGAATCTGAATGTCGGGTGAGGTTCAGACCCTCAGAGCTGTCCGTACCGATGAATCTTGGATCGTAACAGCCGTACCGTCCAGCCATTTAGTATCGGTTTTTGCAAAAGAATTTCTTCAACGACTTCCCGCCGTCCAGAAAACATGCCGAGAGCTTATTCCTCTTGGTATCCCACAGTTTCAGGCATAGACGCCTTTCATGCTTCTCCATTAAACCTGCCCTATTTACCTCCGGTTTCCGCATCTACTTGCGATGCGAAAGCACAAAGCGTAAGTTCATGTACTAGCCAGCACGACCAAGGGTTGGGGAACGGGCGGATGGTTTCGGATAGTCCAGTTCAGATTTTTGTCTCTTATGCGCGCAATGACGATGTGTCGCCGCCCGATGAGCCGGCGAAGAAGGGTTTCATCACCGCCCTCTACGATCAATTGCATTATAGGTTCAGGGATTATGGCGACCCCAAACCAAAGCTTTGGCGTGACGTCCGTCAGGTCGATCAGGCGGATCAGTTCGACAAAAAGATAGCCGAGGCAATCGAGGCATCGGCGTTGATGCTGGCGGTCCTGTCGCCCAACTGGATGTCGAGCGACTATTGCAAGCAAGAACTAAAAATCTTCACTGACCGCTGGCGGTCCGACGAATCCGGCATTCGCGAGCGGATCATTGTGGTCGGCAAGCGCCACGTCGCAAATGATCGCCGGCCATCGCTGTTACAGGGCCAGAGCGGAATACAGTTCTATGCTCTCGACGACCCCGACGAGGTGGATCTGGAACGGGAATTCTTTGTTCATGGGGTCTCCCGTGACAACCAGTACTACGAACGTCTGGATGAGCTTGCCAAAGTGCTGAGGCGCCGGGCCGTGAGATACGCCTCGCATGAGATGACTCCACCACCGGAGGCCATCTCGCTCAAGCCGCGCCCGACCAGCGACAGGGCGGTGTATTTGGCCAAACCTGCGAGCGACACGCGGAGCGCTTACGACCGCATGGTGGTCGAACTCACGAATTCCGGCTACACGATCGTTCCAGATCCGGCCAAGGACATTCCGGTTGACTCGACGGCGGTGAAATTCGTCGACGATGCGTTGTCCACGGCGGATTTCTCGATCCACCTTCTGGGTGAAAAGCCCGGATTTGCGCCCGATGACGCAGAACCGATCGTAAAACTCCAACTTTCACGGGCCGCTCAAAAAGCCGCGAACGAGGAAGACGCGCGCAAGCTAAAGCGCATCATCTGGGCTCCCAAGATACTGGATTTGAATGCAGCAGGGTCCGAACAAGGACTTCGTGATCCGCTGGAGGTATTATCCAGGTTTGGCAGCTATATGGACACGGATGCCGTCGAGGGCGACACCCTGAGCAAATTCGTGGAACTTGTTGCCCAGAGGCTCTCCCGCGCAGTGGTTCCCCAGCAGACCTTCGATGAAACGCCTGCCAATGCGCGGATGTACGTCTATCACCGTCCCGAGGACATCGGATATGCCTACGAAATCGGCATGGCCCTAAGGGCGCGTGACATTACGCCCCGGTTTCCGGCTGTCGAAGGCACAGATGCCGAGCGCGTCCGGCTGCACAAGCAGAACTTGCGCGAATGTGATGCGGTCGTCGTCTGTTGGGCGTCCGCTCCGGACGTGTGGGCGAAGGTGAGCTCAAATGAACTCGTCGACTGGAAAACGTTGGGGCGCACGAAGCGCTTTACGCGTCGCGGCCTGGTCGCCGGTCCCCCCCCCGGCATGCCAAAGAAGATGGGCGTCCAGTTCTATTCCAAGGACGAAATAGACGTGGCGATCGATCTGACGGCGCTTCCAAATCCGCCTGGGCCGGATGACCTCGCTCCCCTCCTCGCTTAAATAGCGGCGATGACCGCGTTGGGCGTATCTACGCTTTCCAAAGCACGGCCATTTCCGGGTCTGCGGCCATTCGGGCCGCTCGACCAGAAGTTTTTCTTCGGCCGAAGCGCCCAATTCTTTGCGCTCTATCGACTGCTGGACCTGAGCCGCTTCGTCGCGGTTATTGGCAATTCCGGAAGCGGAAAATCATCGCTTGTACGTGCCGGCCTACTCCCTCTGCTCGACGAGGAGAATCGCGAAGGCGGCGGGCGGCAATGGCTGTGGATCGAGATGCGGCCGGGCGATCTTCCGCTGGAATCCCTTATACAGACTCTCAAACACCTGGGCGACGACCTGTCGGCAACCGACGATCCGATCATAAATGCAATGCGCGCCGAGCGCATATCGCATCATCTACGCGGCTCTAGCCACGGGATCGCCAAGGCGATCGGCGAGATGGACGGAGTCGACAAGAAGATCGTCGTTCTGGTAATCGACCAGTTCGAGGAACTGTTCCGTTTTGCCAGTTCGGCATCCATGGCTGGCATCGCGCCAAGGGAGGAAGCGCGCCTGCGCGACGAAGCGGCGCAATTCGTCCAGTTGTTGCTGGAGGCCAGCCGCAGCCCGGTGGCGCTGGTTCGCGTGCTGCTGACCATGCGGTCGGATTTCATCGGCGACTGTGCGCGCTTCCAGGGTTTGCCGGAGGCCGTTAGCGCCACGCAGTTCCTGGTTCCCTCACTGACTCGCGACCAGCGGGAAGAGGTAATAAAGGGACCGATCGCCTTGGCTGAAGCGACCATCGACTCGTCGCTGGTGGAGCAGCTGCTGAACGATAGCGGCGTCGAGCAGGACCAGTTGCCGGTTCTGCAGCACTGTCTGCTGCGGCTGTGGGAGCGTGCCCGCCCGACAGAGACGGCGACGGCGGCCGCGGGCGATACACGACAGACCACCCGTCATATCTCGCGCAGGGAATATGACGAAATCGGCCTGATGGCCGGGGCTCTGTCCCAGCACGCGGAAGAGATACTGGCGACGGATCTGAACAGCCTTGAACCTCTGGTCGCGCGCGTGTTTCGCGCCCTTTCCGACATCGACCGGGATGGCAGGGCGACGCGCCGTGTCCTTTCACTGCAGCAGCTGGGGGCCGAAACCGCTATCAATGAGGATGGGCTGCGCACGATAGTCGATCGGTTTCGGGCGGACGACTGCTCCTTCCTCACACCCTCGCCGGCGGCGACCCCAACACTGGACCCCAGGACACGCATCGATGTCGGGCACGAAGCCCTGCTTCGGCACTGGGAGCGCGTCAGCGGGGAACCGGGAGCCACTGGCGAGCGAACCGACGACCGGCGGATTGGCTGGCTGAGGGACGAATACCGGGACGGACAGAGATATCAGGCGCTCCGCGCGATCGCCAGCGGTGACGACACCGAAACCCCGCTCCTGCCGCTGGATCAGGTTACGCGATATTGGACATGGTGGAACGAACGACCGCGTACCGAAGCCTGGGCTTCGCGGTATGGCGGCGGCCACGCGCGCGTCGAGCGGATGCTGCACGACAGCAGGGATGCGCTCGACAAGCAGCACCAGCAGCGGCTCGCTGAGATTCAAACGCAGCGCATGGCCAGCAGAACGCGGATCGCTGCGGGCGTCATGGGTGCTTTGCTGATCCTTGCGGTGATAAGCGGCGGTTTAATTTACCGCCGAAATCAAATTGCACACGAAGTAGAGACCTTTGAATTCATGTCAAATACGCTCAGGGACAACATCGATTCGGTGCTGGAACGGCAGCGGCAGGGGACGATCACGGTAGCTGCAGCGCAAGAACGTCTGGCCTCAATCGATGAAGCGCTTGGACGCTTTCCTGACATGGTGCCCGTTATAATGGCGCTCAAGGCAAACGTCCTGCTTTCGCTTTCCGATGCCTTGAAAATCTATGGCGAGACCGCCGAGGCGCTCGAGAGGGTGCTGAAAGCCAAGGAACTGGCGCAGAAACTCACGGCAATAGACCCGAAGAATATGGATTGGTTGCGGCTCGATTATTCCAGCTCTTTTCGCATAGGGGATGCGACCCTTTCGCTTCGAACGCTCCCGTCGCCGAATGAAATGAAAGTCGCGGTCGAACAATATTCGGCGGCACTGACGATTGCAGAGGTTCTGTATGCCGCTGAGCCCGAGAGGGCGGATCGCGTGTTCGACCTCGCCTTCATCCATAATAAACTCGGCGAGGCAATGCAGATCCAGAAGGACTATCCGGGCTCCTTGGCGCAATTCGGGGCGGCGCTCGAGATCGCGAAGAAAGCAGCTGAAGCAAACGTATCGAACATAACGCTGCAATCCTATGTTGCCGCTACGATGGTCAAAATCGCAAACACCCTTCAATGGCAGACCCCGCAGGATCTTGATGGCGCGCTGGCGAACTACGTCACAGCGCTTTCGATATATGAAGGCTTGCGCGCACAAGCGCTGACAAACGATGTGGTTCTGTCCAATCTCGCAAGCGCACATCGAGGCAGGGCGGATCTTTTGCTGGAGCGATGGGAATCCGGCGACTTCAAAAAAGCCGTTGCAGATTATTCGGAGACGATCGCCATCTTTTCAGCCCTGGCCGAAAAGGATCCGACGAATGTCATTTGGCGGCTAAGGCTCGCGCCCGCTTATTCCAGATTGGGCAAGGCCTTCGAAAAATCGGCGGACGTTGCCGGCGCGTTGGGCCAGTACAAGAAAGAACTCGAAATCCGTGAATGGCTGTTGAGCAAGGACTCGGACAATCTGGAGAGGCAGAAAAATTTGGCAGCAACCCTCGAAAAGATTGCCAAACTGGAAGGCTCGCAAGCAGGACAATCACTCGGGCAGCCCTGACTAGGATTCAGTGCGGATATGAGGGCGCCTCGCGCAAGCGGGCTGAGTTTCGCCGCTTTTGGCGACAAGATTGATCGTCGGGCTTGGTTTTCTTTGATGCTTCAGGCTTTCTGCAACGACACTAATCGCGGTGGATGTGGCCGCCGCGCGGAACGCCTTGCGACGTTGATCACGATCGCCGGCCCATCACGTCTGTCGACCTGTACGCGAATGACACCTGTTGTGTCGCATGGCGGGCAAGAGGAGCGTATCTGATATGTTTCCGACATGTCGGCATCTCCTCTATCTCGGTACCGCCATTGCGGTTATCGGCGCCGGCCTGCTTGTCGGACTGGCGGGCCAGAGCCTGTGTTCGCCCAAGCCGTTGCCGGGCGACGAGTTGTGGACATGGCTGAGCCGCTGGTCGACTTCGCTGCAGCTAGTCTTCGATGACCAGCGGCAGGGCTGTTTCCTGGACGACCGGCTGGGGATCGAAATGCTTTCGACGGCGAGATTGGCCATGCCGGTCGCCCTCACGGTGCTCGCCCTGGCAGCTCTCTGGGAGACAGCTGGCAGATGGGCGCGCAGGTGGCGCTTTCGACGCTGGGGCGGGCATGCCGTTCTTATCGGCAAGATTGGGGATCTGGACGCCTTCGCCAGAAGCGAACGCAAAAAAGGGGTCATCGCTTTTTTGGCCCCCGGGCGGCTTGACAAGCGTCAACTCGAGAATGCCTTTCCGCTCACCGAGACGCTGGCGCTGGGACACCGGCCGCGCCTTGCCTGTCTGCTTGAGACGATCGGCGCAGCCCGCTCGCGCCTGATTGCCGCGGTTTCCGACAGCGATCTCGACAACATTGCGGTCGCTGACAACATTCTCGACAGCCACAAGCCGAGATTTCCGGCGGCGCGCCTTTTGATCCGGATCGAACAACCCCTGGTGAGATCGCTGAGAGGACAGCCGCTGCGCGAATTGGCCGAAGAACTCGGCGTCGATATTTCGATTCTCTCGCTGTCTCTGATGCAGGTCAGGCGCGGCCTGCAGCAGGCGATGCCCGGCCGGTTTGTCGTTCATGGATCAGCCGGTTACCACGCCGTCGTCTGCGGATCCGGGCCACTTGTGCAGCAGATCGCTTTCCGCATCGCCCGCCAGGCATATCGTCTCGAGGAGGCGTTGCCGCGCATATCGATCCTGACAGTAGGAGGGCACGGCTTCTCCGCCGGCGCTATGGACAGGATCAAGGCAGCCGATTCGGCCGCCTCCGTGGTGTCGGCCACCGTAGACGTCGACGATATACGCGCTGTGGAGCGCGAAATGGCAGCGATAGCGGGTGCCGCCGTGTCCCCGGCGGCTATTCATTGCGGCGGACAAACGCCAGAAGAGGCTATGGCGTTAGCGCGCCGGTGGGAGCGCGTCCTTCTGGAGCTTCGAGTGCCCGTGCCGCCTATCGTCGTTTACGGCCAGGCGGTCGAGAGAATCGGCGGTTCGGGGATGCTGCGCGGCGCGGATGCTCCCGATCTCAAAGAGGCAGTAAACGGCGTCGTCACCGCCGACCGCCGCGCTCGTATCAACCACGACGCCTACTACGACAAGCAAAAGAGTTTGAAAGGCGCGGACTTCGGCATGCTTACGGGCGAACGCCGATGGCATCTTATCCCTGAATCGATGCAGGAAGACAATCGCAACGCCGCAGACCATATGGATTACAAGCTGGTGCGCATTGGCTACCGGGCTAGCGTACCACGTACCAACATCCCCATCGAGCTTCCTGCCGCCGCCGTTGAGAAATTGGCGGCGATCGAGCATGCGCGTTGGATAGCGGCCAAGAATGTCGACGGGATACGTTACGGTCCCGTTCGGGACGACGAGAAGGGCCTACACCCCGACATGAAGCCCTATTGCGATCTCGACGAAAGCGCCCGGGAGAAGGATCGAGATCAAATTCGCCAAATCCCCGCGCTGTTGCATCTGGCCGAACAGGGCGTTCAACGTGAACGGATAATAACGCTTGCCGAGTTGAGCGATCGCTGCTCGACCCATAGCGTGGCAAAAGATGCCGCAGGGTCGGCCAGTCTCGAATTCTCGGTCGCGGTTTGCCCGCTACCGGGACCAGAGATGCTGAACGCAGCCGAGCAATGCCGTGCTGCGGGAGTCGAACTGCACCTCGTTGTCGATGCGCGGGCGCGGCGTATGCTGGCGCTGCGGGATGAGACGCAAGCGGTGCGGATAGGGAAGCTCCTATCGCAGGCCTACCGTATCACCCACATCGTGGATGGGTCCGCGGCGGACTATGCCAGCGCCTTGGTGTCGGAAGCGCCCATTGAAGAATAGGAGGAGAACATGAAGAGCCTTTGGCTTAAGTTGTCCATGCTCGTGCTCGCGTCGGCTATGTTGCTCCAGCCCGCCCGCCCGAGTGCGCTGGCGCTTGCCAAGACGGCCGAGCAGGAAAAGATTGCCGCGGCGATCGAGAGGCAACTTGGTCCGACTCGCAGCTTTGCGTTGGTCATCGGCATCTCACATTTCGACAATATGAGGCAGCTTCCGGGCGTGGAAAGCGAGGTCCGCCAGGTCGCCGCGACATTGCAAATGCACGGTTTCTTCGTGCCCCCGCAACCCCAGAGCGGCCGCATGACGCACGAGGAACTGCGACGGCAGGTGGTTGAATTTATCCGCACCTATGGTCGGTCGCCCGAGAACCGACTTGTGATATATATCGCCACGCACGGCTTTGCGGCCGGCAAGGACGACCCGAAGGGTTATGGCTACCTGATGGCGAGCGATACGA
Organism: Mesorhizobium sp. M0500; assembly: GCF_040321165.1. NCBI lineage: Bacteria > Pseudomonadati > Pseudomonadota > Alphaproteobacteria > Hyphomicrobiales > Phyllobacteriaceae > Mesorhizobium > Mesorhizobium sp. M0500. The sequence continues at coordinate 22,626 of NZ_JAMYRB010000043.1, read as the reverse complement.
AGCCGCTACCGCGTGACATCGCAGACACCGCCTATTCAGTCAACGACCTGAGCGCCGCATTGCGCGAGGTCGCCTCCAAACATGTTTATCTTTTCTTCAACGCTTGCTTTTCTGGCGCCATGATCCCGCTGATCACGCGAGGTGACACAGCGTCAGAGATCGTCAAGAAGAAGCCGGTACAGGCGTTGACGGATGAAGGCCGGTCGTGGGTATCGGAACTGCTTGCCCACGACGCCCGGTTGATCCTGACCGCGGGCAGCGACGAGCAGACGGTGCCAGATATAAACAATCCTTTCTCCGAGGCTTTCATCACGGGTTTGAATGGCGAAGCCGACAGGGATGGGGATGGCCTAATCCTCGGGTTTGAACTGGCGGTCTTCATCAAGGAACAAGTCGCGAAAAAGACGCTCCGCAACGGCGTGCCGAATGACACAATGTTTGCCGTCGTCCCGAAGGAAGAAGGCAAAACTGTCAATTTTGCGCTGCTTGGCGACTACGTTTTTCTCTCGCCTCGTGGACCGCATGAGGCGGGTCAGGCGATCACCATCAGCGAGGAGGAGATGATCACCGCCAGGCGCAACGCAGAATTGGAGAAGCTACTGCCGGGGACTTTTGCCGAGTGTGCGGACTGCCCGGTCATGGTTGAAATTCCAGCGGTCAAGGGGAGGCGGGTCGCATTCGCCAAGACGGAACTCACCTATGCCCAATGGGATGCATGTTATCGGGAAGCAGCGTGCGGTCGTTATATTGAGGACACCAGCGGCCGCCGGGGCAATATGCCGGTCGGCGGGATTACGTGGCAGGATGCGGCCGAATACATTCAGTGGCTCAACAAGGAGCGAGGCAGTACAGGCTGCACAGGCGAATATCGGCTGCCTAGCAGTTCGGAGTGGAGCGCTGCTGAGAAGGGCCCTCGGACAACTCAGGGCAGCGAGATCCTCGTCAGCAGGGTTGTATGCTGGGGATGCGGCGACGGCCTGGACGGCTCTGGCCCGAGCCCGGCCGGCTCCTTGCCGGCCAACGCCTCCGGCCTGCATGACATGACCGGCAGCTTGTGGGAATGGGCCACTGCTGCGACCGATCAATGCGAAATCAAAGACTCTCTTAATGAGAAAAAATGCCAGAAGCCTGCTACTGTTATGGGCGGATCGTTCGCGACTCGCGTTTCATCGCTGCGCATGGGCGCTATCGGAGAGATGCCGCGGACGCTCTCGCCACGTAATGTGGGATCGGCCGCTGGCGCCTACAGCTTGCCGACCGTCGGCCTCCGAGTCGTTTGCAACATAAAGCCTCAAGCTTCCAATTGAAACGAGGTTAGCCACGCTTGGCCAAGCAATGTTCAACGAAGAGTTCTGAATCAGCCTCCGAGCCTTACTGCGAACCGATAGTGCTTGAAATCCATTCCGAATATTTCGCCACGTTCGTGTAGACGCCGTAGACGTTTTTATGGCCGCACGCAGTAGCGGCGTCCATGGGCCCGGCGCCCCAGCTGACAACGCCCACTTGCGTCACGGCTTCTCCGGTCCCCCCGACAAGCGGCCCGCCGCTGTCGCCATAACAGGCGTCGCGCTGGCCATCCGCCTTCCCCGCGCAAACCATACCCTCGTCGAGCGGGTCAGCCATGCCGGCGTAGATTGCCTCGGAAGCCTGTGCCACCGCAGCTTCGGAAAAGCCCATGTTGCCCGCAAAGTTAATCAGGATCCTGCCGACATCCTGTTTCCGGACCGCTTTGATACCATCGTTGCATGTGGCATTCGGCTTAACGTCGATCGTCGCCTCCATCAGCGTTTCCGGGAAGCTGCCGTTCTCCATCTGGCCCCAGCCAATCACCGTCGCCTGCGCGAAATCCGCCGGGTTTCCGATCTTGGCGGTCCTGGCACCCTCGGCCTCCGTTTCCAATTTGATCAACCCGATGTCGTTTCTCATATTGACGGCGTTGTAATCAGGGTTTGGAACGATCTCGGCGACTGCATACCGGGTTCCCTCGACGAGCTTTGTGGCCCCGACTAGTATCGTAACCTCCCCGGGAGCGACGGGTACATCATCCTTCAATAGGCAGTGTGCCGCCGTCAGCACCCATTGTTCGGCGATCAGCGTACCGCCGCAGAATTGCGCGTTGAGTTGGGATGCCGCCCTGCTGTCGAGCATCTCGCTTGCCAGCAAGGCCACTTGGAACGGCCAAGCTCCAGGCTTGGCTTCGGTACCGCCGATGACACGAGTACCCGTATTGTTTTTCGCGTTCGGCACCTGCGCGATTGGCGATTTGATCGTCGACTGCGGCAAAACGATGCCGGGAACGGGCTCCGCCGCCACTGCGGTCCGCGGCGCGGCAGCCAAGTTCAATGCCGCTAACGATAGCACAAAAAGCCATCCCGGAAGTTCGATCTGCGCAGAAATCATCTCACTGGTTGATGTAGTTTCCTTGCCGCGATGAAACGTCATTTCAGACATGCCCCCGCCCAATTGATTAAGAATACACACATATCAATGAATTAGAAGTTGGCGTCAATAGGTGGCGCCTCCAACGCACGGTGCTGCACAGATTAGGACAGGCGTCAACATCACAAGAAGACTTGCCTTTTCGATCTCGATGAGAAAGGATCGAAATATGCCGAGTAAATCAACTTTTGCTCGCGACGCAAGTTGGTTTGCCTGAAATCATAATGGGGAAATGCAACGGTCTCCTTTGCGGGAGCCCTTTTAAGGGAGGACGAAAATGGCTGAGATCACAGTAAAAGTCGGCAAGAAGGGCGACGATTCCAAGGTCGACAAGCAGAAGACCGTCAAGGGGCAAAAACCCAGGCAGACCGGCGGAGCAGAGGCACAACACGCGATCGGGATCAATGCCTCTTGCTGGCATTGCTCGGCGATAAATTACGTCATCGGCGACACCCACGTTTACGTCGGGTTCTATTGCTGGAACTGCGGGGCATACTGCGAAGTGTGATCCCGAAGGCGCCGGAGATGCTTACCCAGCAAATCTGGCGCCATCCGGCTCACTCGCCGTGACCACCCAGCCGGACGTCTTCGAGCGTCAGGGCGCCCGGCCCAGGATAAAAGACAAGCATGCCCACCCTGACATGACGCTGATGCGCGGTCCGGCTCGTTGCGCGATGTCGACGCGGCGATGCACGACATCGCACCATGGCGCGCGTCCATACTATAAGCCTTGGCAGACCTAGAATTGACCGGGACATTGCTCAATCGTCTCGCCACCATGCTACCGAAGCGTTGGCCGAATATCATGCGCGCCTGCTTCGCGTTGCGCAAAGTTTCGATTGCGGTGCTCTATGACCTCCTGCGCAGGTGGACGCCGAATTCAGTGAAGGTCTTGATCTCCTCGACGGATTGGGCGGCAGCGAACTCAATTGACGGTGCGGGCAATTTGTGCAGCCCTGGACTGATGCACTGGACGCACAAGGCCGGGCCTCGCGAGTCCGCGCGCTGCGCACCATGTGCTCCGTGTTATATCAGCATAGCCATCACCACAATGCGCGCTGCAACTGAGGCGCGCACAAGTCGGGATCGAGCGCCGCCCTTGTGGAGTTCTACGCGCGTTGATTGGGGTTTCTTGCGAACCGGGCGGGAGGTTGGGTGTCGGTTATGAACGTTATGGCGACCGCCCAGGCACCGTTTTCGCTGCAGCGCTTGCTGAAGTGGGCACGGCTGTCCATCAAAGGCATCGGAGGTGCGTTCGTTCTCATCACGGCTTTGTCGATCTTCACCTCCCTTCTCACACTGTACAACGCCCAGCTGATCGCCAACTTTATCCGTCAGGCGAGCAGCGGCTCCGCCGAAACAGTGGGAACATTTGATTTTGTCGGGTTCATCTTACCCCGCGATGCCGCGTCGACAGCGATCTTGTTCGCCGCGACAGCCATCCTGCTAATCGTCACAGGCTTCGCAAACCGCGTTGGCACAGCTTGGTTCAACACCATGATGCTGCAGCGCATGCAACTGAAGCTGCACGACAAATTGCTCCAGTTAGGATATAGCTATCACGGCAACCACGACGTGGGCGAGAATACAGCGGTCGTCATGCAATACGCGGCAGGCGCACAGGGTGTGCTGCGCGACGTCTTGGCGTTTCCGTTCACACGCGGCGTTTCGCTGCTGTCGGCGATCACGTTTCTGTTCTACAATATCTCCGATCTCGGCTCGCCGGACGTCATCTACGCGCTGCTCGCGGTCCTGCTTCTGGTCTTACCGGCCGGCGGCGTCTGGCTTTCGAGCAGGCTTCGCCTCGCCTACAGCAGTGTCCGCGACCGGCAGGGCGCTTTGGGCAATGCGTTGATCGACTCGCTCACTGCGCCTCAGGAGGTGCAGTTGATGAACGCCGGAAATCAACGTTCCGCTGCTTTCGCAGCACGGCTCAAAGCCCTTGGACAGGCCCAGGTCCAAGCGCAGGTTCAGAACGAACTCTCGAGCCAGTTTCAAGCTGCAGTACCGACAGTGCTGCAGATTGGCCTCATCCTCTGGGCCGTCTTCGTCGTCGGCGGCGACGCGGTGCAGGCTGTTGTCGGCATCTACCTGTTCGTGCCGCGTGTTGTCGAGCCTATCCAGGCCCTGGTGAGTTTCTATGCTGGCCTGAACACAGCCTGGCCGAACATAGAGCGCGTCGGACAAGTGCTCGACGAGCCGGCCGACGTCCCCGACCTCGGCGTAAAGACCGCCTCCGAACTCGGGTCGTTCGAGGTCACACTCGATCGGCTGTCGTTCAGGCCGGACGGATCCGACCGCACCATACTCGACGACCTTCGCAAAACCTTCGTGCCCGGCAAAGTGACCGCTCTCGTCGGACGCTCCGGCTCGGGCAAGACCACGATCATGCGGCTGATCGTGCGGCTATTCGATCCTACTGGCGGGAGCGTCACAATCGGCGGGACGGATGTTCGGGAGATCAAGCTCGAGGCGTTGCGGAGGATCAGCGCGACGGTCTCGCAATTTCCGCTGTTCATCGAGGCGAACGTCCGTGAGAACCTCCGCCTCGGAGCGGCAGATGCAAACGATGCGCAAATGGAGGCGGCGTGCCGTGCTGCGGATGTCTGGAATGCGCTCGTTACGATTTCGCCCGACGACCCTCTCGGAACGCCGGTGCCGCGCCAAGCCGGGAAGGCAGGACTTGCCGGGGGCGAGCGCCGGCGGCTCGCTATCGCCCGTACGCTTTTGTCGGACGCCCAGATACTTCTCCTCGATGAGCCCTCGACAGGCATCGACGCGATGAGCGTCACCAGGATCCTTGCCGAATTCCGCAGCCGGCCAGGCCGCACCATCCTCATTATCGACCATGATATGGATCTGATCAAAGCTGTGGCCGATGAAGTCTGTTGTATTGAGGGCGGCAAGTTCACCGACGTTGGCACTCCCGACGGGTTGCTGCAGCGGCCGTCGTTGTTTAAGTCGCTTTGGGAGGCGCGGCGCACCTATGGCAATGCCACGGACTTCGAGGTTCAAGGATCGGTGCCGGTGCGTCCTGCCTTTGCTGACATACAGCCGCCGACACCAGGGCAGCAACCACCCCGAGAAGACAGGAAGACACCTCGCGCCGGTGGGGGACCGGCCGAGTACGCCCAGCAGGGAGGCAAGAATGGTAGATAGCTCTCAATTTCAGGCTGACCTCGTCCGGCGTTATCTGGGCATCCAGCCCCGGACGAGCGAAGACCAGGTGTTGCGCCTGACGGTGGAGACTGGCGTCAGGGCTGTGGGCGCTGATGAAGGCTCGTTGCTCGTGTTCGATCCTGAGCGCAACGACCTGACCTTTGTGATGACCTACGGAAATGCCGAATCCGAGGCGGCGTTGATCGGCCGGCGCGTACCCATCGGCGAGAGCTTGATGGGTCTGGCGGCAGAAACCGGCGAGGTCCAGCTCGGCGCGCCGCGCTTCAAGGATCCCGACCATACCCAGGCGCTCGATGGGGTAAAGGCAGTGATCGCAGCACCAATGATGATCGGAGAGCGGCTGATCGGCGTCATCACGGCCATTTCCAACAAGGACGGCAAGCGATTTACCATGGATGACGCGGAGCTCTACGCGTGTCTGGCCACCATCGCTGCTCTCATGCTCAACCAGTCGCTGGTGCTGCGATCCCTGTCGCATGGCAGCGCGATGGACGATGTGCAGCCTGCCTCGTTCGCCGGCGAGCCGCTCGAGCAAGAAATCCTGCAGCGTGTTGCCCGGCTGCTGCAGCGGGACCGAACGGTCGTGCGGGAAGTTGCGCGCGTGCTCAAGGCCATTGAGGCCATGTCCTTGCGCGCACGAACCGATGACTGAACTCGACGCGGTCATTGCTCGCGCGCTGCGGGTTCCGATCTCGTCGCTTGCTGCCGGAGCGCTGCAACCCGTTAGGGTCGCGGTCCTCGATAGCGGCATAGACGCTTCGCATACCGATCTCAGGAACCGCGTCGAGAGCGCGGTTATCTGCAGCGCCGACGAGAAAGGCTCCGTCGCGATCACGCCGTCAGATCCCACAGCCAACAACGACACATATGGTCACGGCACAGCCGTCGCCAGCATCATTGCCCGCATCGCCCCCAACGCCACGCTGATAGATGTGCGTGTTCTTGGTGGAAACAAACCCGGCTCGCCCGACGCCTTTCTCGGTGGTATCGACTTCGCCAACTCAACCGACGCACAGATAATGAATATGAGCGTTGCAGTCGGCGAGTCCTATCTGCCGCGCTTGATCCCATTGACCGAAAAGGCTTATCGCCGCGGAAAGATCATCGTCGCGGCCACCCGCAACCGGCCGCTCGAGGATGAAGGCTATCCGGCTTCGATCGTCGCATGCATCGGCGTGGGCAACGCAGGCCGCGGACGCGAGGACATTTGGCGATTCAGGCGCGACATCATCGAGTTTATGGGCCATGGAGTCGATGTGCCCGTGGCGGTCGCTGGCGGTGGCTATGCGACCCAGAGCGGCACCAGCTTCGCGACGCCTATTATCGCGGGTCTGATTGCGCTGCTGCTGGGCGCGCATTCCGGGCTCTCGCCTTTCGACGTCAAAGCAATCCTGAAAGCCTTCGCCGCAAACGCAGCGTCATCGTAGATCACGACCCCACAAGGTCGTACATCCGGAAAAAACCGAAGTCCTTCGCCAGCGGGACAACGCCGACATAGGTGCATGTGAATTCCTGTCCTGTTTCCAGAAGCAGAATCGCCGCGAAGGCTTCTGTGACATAGACGCGGCCCGGCGGAGCGATCGGTTCGATGCGCGCTGCCTTGCTCAGCGCCCGGCCATAGAAAGTGCTATGATGTAGGACCGGGTCCCATCCGGCAAAGACCGGACCGTAGTGGGCACCGATGCGCATGGAGGGGGGCGTTTCGCGCTCGAACAACCTGCCATCGACGGCCGTCAGCCGCTCCTGCACCGCCAGGCTAATTCGGGCGGCGGTGCGTACATCGGTCAGCACCATGTGTACCGCATCACCCCATGTGTTTCGCAACTCCACATTGTTTCGGTGTTCGTCAGCCACGTCGCCTATCACGCGCATGACCTTGTCCCAGAAGACCGGCAGTAGCCGCTCCTCCAGTGATGAAAATCCAAGCACGTCACCGAAAATCAGCGCGTGCGTCAGCCGCTCATCGAGTGTGGGCGCCGATTCCTGGGGCTTGACGAGATCGTCCAGCTGCACCTTCATGCGCTCGCGACCACGGCTTGTCCAGACGGCAGCGTGGCTCGATGAGTGGTCCCGCACGGCGTCAGCCAAGGTTACTTGCACAGCCACCCCGTCGATGTGCTGGGCCCGAAGGAGCGCCAATCCCATCCCGAAGCGCACGGCATAGTCCGCCTGGGTGGTATCGGTGGCATCGGGATCGTCCGAAGGCAGAACGACACGGTGTGCTTTACTGCAGCAAGCTTCGAACCGTGTTGCCCACGGATCGCCTGCATTAGCCTGGATGACCTTTTTCAGCAGCGATTGCCTTATCGGAATCGCCAGCTCCAGCTGGGCCCCGAACGACAGGATTTCCTCGGCAAACACGATTTCGGCAGCCGTCCCGACCGATCCGAAGGCCGCGCCGGGCCGCAGGCCCGCTACGGCTTGCCTAATCCGGCGGCACATTTCCGTTTCGCTGAGCTGGCTGAAGGTCCATCCTGTACCAGGCAAACCGTTGCTCAGAAAATGCACTGTCACAGGCGGTTCGAGTGGCGTCAGAAATGCCGCAATCTCGTTGTCGCTGGCTCCGGCATGAGCCATGATTAGTTTCAGCTGGCGGCGGGTCGAGGAGCGATCGCCCGCATTCGACGGTCTCTGCATCGCCTCGACAAGCGCGACGCGGGCTTCCTCTTTCCTACCGAGAAGCAGATTGGCCTCGGCGCGGCTTGCCAGAGCCCAGTAGTCGGCGGCCCCCGCGCCGCCGGATTCGGCGATGATGCTATGCGCCAGATTTGCTGCTTGTGCATGCTCGCCGGCAAGGAAGGCCAGGCTGGCCATGTTGATCGCCAGATAGGAATCCGGCGCGCGCTCATGGATTCGCTGATAGATGGACGCCGCCTGCAGCAGGCCTGCACGCCGCCCATCGCCTTGCATCTTCAGCGCAAAGTCCTTTGCCAGGCGCGCCTCAAGTGCCAGGATATGAGGATTGGACGAGGCCCCGAGATTCCAATCGGCGAACAGCCGTCTGGCATGCGCGGTGGCGCCCGCACGGGCAAGGGCCAACAGTCCCGCGTGCTTCAGCTGCTCGCAGTCGGGCCAGGTTTTCAGATGTTCGCAAGCCAGATCGTAAGCAAGCAGCAGGTCACCCCTGCCCTTCACTGTCTCGACCTCGGAAATGGCCGCAGCCAGCGTCTCGTTCATCTTCGCTTCTCTCCTTGCTGGATGATTCCGACATCACCAATTTGGCGTATTGCGATGCCGTCGGGTGGGGGCGTCCACTCCATCACTGCTTTCATCGCAGTGAATCGGAGCCGGGCGATGGGCAAACCACGCGAGCGGCGCGAGACAGGAGAACAGGATCTGTTCCGCGCCGCAGCCAGGAAGTCAACCGTCACACGGGGCGCGCGGCATTGTTGATGTTCATACAATATCGAATCGCCAAGGTGTAGGACATCGCGTCCTCGAAGCTCGATGTGACCGCATGTGCGACGCCCGATGCCTTATGGCCGGCAATCGCCAGCACTCTCTCGCCAGGGCCGAGGTTCACCTTAGCGCCGCTGTTACCCGGAAACGTAGCGATGACTTGCGCCGAATCGACATCCGGTTTTAATGCGGAGACGAGGACAAGCTTATGCGCGTAACCCCGCCGATGAATCTCCTCAATCTCCCACTTTAGGCCCGCGCTGGTGCCGTAGATCAAAACAATCAGTTGCGACTGGTCCAGATATTTCTGAACGAGTTCCTTCCAGTCACCTGTTGCTCTTTCCTTAGCGGCGCCGAGCATCGGCGAAATAGAAGATCCAGGCGGGCTCAATGCAATCACCGGGCCTAATCTGCCGGCCATATCCACAATGCACTCTTCCAATCGCAAGGTATCGACGTCCAATCCTAGAATGACGGACAGAACCTTACCGGCGGAATTGCCGGTGGTTAGTTGATCATCGTGAAACGACCTTAGAAAGAGGATTGGAGCTCGGCTGTCTATCCGCAGAAGCTCGGTGGCGTTTCGCTGCAGCTTGGCCTTCAATTCCCTGAAGCTGGACAGGAAGGCAGTTGACACCGCTCTCCTCTTCCAGATGAACAGAAAAAGCATGATGAGCATGGCTACCGGGGATGCCACTACCGATATGACCGCGATTGGCAGCCAGATTACCGAGCCAACAATTGCCAGCCTTGCCATTCTCCATTGGAACACGAATATCGCCTTCACAAATAATCCGATACTTTTTGGGAGAAAAAGAGGTAAATAGTTGAGATGCAACAGAGTTCGCGACGAGGTTACAGACAATCCAAATGTTGAGTGTCTAACATAAACGAGATAAATCATATGGATCACAAACGTCGCCATCGTTGCGCCTAATACGCATAGCGCTATGTCTACAAACAAAACATCTTCTTGATCTAATTGATGTCGATATTCGATAAAGAAGTAAACAAGTGTTGCAGAGATAACCGTTGATGTACATAGCGCGAAAACGGAGTCCTTACTAACCTGGGACAAGAGCCAAAACGGCAAGGCCGCAGCTAACATAAAGAGACTAAATGTAACGAAAAAAACAGGAATAGCGACTAGAACGAACTGACCATCTCCAGCATAAACTAAGAAAGCGATAATTACAACAATCCTCAATAACATTCCAAACACTATTGTCGCGACAAGCAACCCAAGAAATAACGCACAAAGTATTTTAATTAAGTTCGGTGCGATGGCCAATAGTCGTTTAACGCGAATCATCTGCGTGAGACTGACAATCTCGGGTGCGCCACCCACCGCCGCTTGCACTCGATCCTCCTTTGAGCTCGCCATCCGCGCTACCCTAGAAGAACACTATAGACTATCATTCGCGGGGTTTAAAGTAATCGTACGAGTTGCTACCTAAGAAAACTCGCCCCCAGCGAACCTCCAGGGCTCTCCATCAGACGCGGAATTGGAAAGAACGCTCGCACTGCCGACCCGGTTCTCGTCCGGCACGAAACAGACCGAGAAGCGCGCTTCTGCAGACAAGCGGCGCTTTGCGCAATGCTGCGCAACGTCCGAGGCGGCTCGGACGCATGTTCCCTCACAAGCTGACGGCAATGGCGCCGCGGCTGGTAGCAAAAGTGAGGAACTGAAAAATGATCACCAGCTTCGCAAAGACCGCATTTACCCGCACTGCCTCGGCCATTGTCGTCGCGGCGAGCCTGTTTTCCGCCGGCACTGCTTCGGCCTTCGAACGCTGGGTCGACATCGGCAACGTCGGCTCTAGCGAGATAGTCGGTGTTTACATCTCGAACATCGACAGGACCGGCTGGGGCCGCAACCTTCTGGGATCATACTCCATCGGCGTTGGCTACGAGATGACAGTCGATCCGCGCCGGCCGGAGGGCTACTGTCGATTTGATGTACTGATGGAGTTCGCCGACGGTTCACAAACAATCGCCTGGGATCAGAACCTCTGCGAGATTACCGACGTCGTCGTCAGCGAATCCGGGTACTACGCGATCTGACCGGAAACGTTCGTTCCTAAGTCCATTTGGAATTCAACGGACGAACTGATCAGATATACCTTGCCGCTCCAACCGCCGCCGGTCAGCCGGCGGCGGTTTTCTGGTACGAGGATTACACAAGGATCACTCGCATTCATCGTAGCGTTGATCCGCACCGTGCTGCGGCGTACCGGATAGGCGGCATAATCACACCGCCCCTGAGCCGAACAAATTTGTTCAATCCCGGCTCTTTTCTCGACATCGATGCGACAAGCGGAATTGCCCCGGGCGAACGGTGGCAGAAGGCCCTAAACGATGCGGCAAACCGCTGAGAGGCCGTCCATCTTGCTGATCAGCAAGGCGTGGCCGGCGTCGCAATGGTGCCATGAGAAACTGGCGCTCGCTCACAAGCTCAACAAGCCAACAAGCGCCTGTTCGGCGTACTGATCGACGCGGTCGATATCGCCGGCATGCTGGCGCGGCTACGCGACGCGTGGCAGCTAATCGATCTAGAGAGCGGTCGCGACGGCATGCGCCTCGAGGTAGAGCTACCAAATGGCCAGGCTATACGTGTGTGCGGCACAGAATACTTTTCGGAATTGCGTAGAGGCCTATTCCACCAGCGAAGCGCGCGATAGCATGGCGCTCGGCCGTGCTATTTTGATCACGGAGGAATGAGACATCATCTTTGCCGACATCGATCCAACCAGCGGAATTGCCGCGGGAGAGCGCTGGGTGCATTCCGCCTGGCCCAGCCGCTGCGAGTGCTTTACTCGGCGCTAGCTGCAGTCGTGCCTCAAAGAATTCAATTTTGCAGTGCGCCTTAAATCCTCTTCGGCGGCGACGCTCGATGCCCGCTTCTTACCTGGCGGCCGACAACAATTCCAGCATGCGATTGCTCGAACCGACGTTAGCCCCAATCTGACCAGCCCGAATATAGGCGTATCCAAAATATAACCGTTGACTGCCGAGTCGCCGTCATGATTCCCGAACCTTGTAGGTCTGTCTAGCGCCGCGCAGCACCCGTTCCTGACCGTCTTCGTTCGGCTCGACCGAAACATTGACCACCGAATAGCGGCCGGGATCCCCACCCCTCGCCACTTCGCGCATCACGAATGCACTAGTGGCAAAGACGTTGCCGATGGCGACGGCGGTTAGGTCGGCGGCGGCGTCAAGCTTTAGTATGTCGTCGAGGCTCGGCGCCCCGTCCTTGCCGCAGATTGGGCCAAAATCGCAGATGATTCGCGCCGAAGACCCTGCCGTGGCGGCCAACGTTGCCAAGCGCGACGCTGTGAAATGCGCCTCCTCAAATCCGGACGGCATATAATGTCCGGCGATCCGGCGATCTTTCAGCGCCCGGATGCCAAAGCCTGTCTCGTCAAGCAGCCGCCGAATCTCGGCATTGTCCTGTTGCGAGCGCGCGAAGGCAAAAACTATCGGCGCGAAAGGGTCAGCGCCGCGCGGGTCCGTGGGCGAGTCCTTGCGGCGCAACTGCGCATCTATGACATCTGCGTTGAAGCCTCGCGCCACGAACTCGGCCAAGGTGTTCTTGGCGCCAGCCTTGCTCGCGGCGGCTTGCGGATGGATAACAGCGAGCATACGCGGTCGGGTCATCAAAGCGGCTGCCGCGAAAATCGTTTCACCGGCTAGATGTCTGTTGGTGTTGAGATAGTGGTAATCGACCTCAGCTTTCCTTACCTCGTGCCTCCACAGTTCGGTCACGGTAGCGGCCTGATCGAGGCAGGCAAAATATCGCGCGACCCAGTCCGTCGCAATGTCATCGCCGTTGCCGATTGCCACCGACAGGTCACAGAAGCGGCCGACGGTGAAGGGCAATGTGACATTGAGCGGAATGCCGGCTTCTAATACCAATTCGGCAAAAATAATGTCTGCGCCGCACGCAAGCGACATATACACGGCCGGAATCTTGCGGCCCTCGAGCCATCCGCTCATTTCGATTGCCAGAAGACGCTCCGCTTCTGTCAACTCCTCCGGCGTGCCATCGCTTGACTTCATGACATGGCCGCTAAAAAAGACTGGATCTCCAATATTGAGGGTGGCGAGTTCGGCCGACGTGTCTGGCCCACCAGCAGCGGAAATCAGGGCGAGCTGGTGACGCGTTGAAGTCGTCTTGGCAAGATCAGCGTCAACGGCGGCGGCAGCAGCGATGAAGTGGCCGATCGCCAACTGTCGCTCGCCGAGCACCAGACTTGCTTCGCCCAGCGACGCTAATGCCCAGTATTTTCTTGGCTCACGCGCGACAAGCCGGCTCGCAGCGAGCGCTAAGGCCCGCCCCTCATCCTCCTCGCCGCCGAGCATGGACAAAGTCGCAGCATTGACGGCGCAATAGTGATTGGGGCTCGCCTCATGGACCTCACGGTAAAGGCGCGCCGCCTCCAATGCCTGATGACGCAGCTGCGGCGATCCGGGCTGGTGAGCAACTATCATCTCCTTACTCAACCGAGCATGCAAACCGCCAATGTCAATAGCAAGCATAGGCAGCCGCGCCGCGAGGAGGGTGTCCAACGCCTGTTCGGCGACCTCGTCGTAACCCGGGAAGTCACCATTTCGCAGCGAGAGTGATTGCTTCCAAGCGGTCCGCAATCGGTCTTTGAGATCACCCATGGAGCACGTCCACGCGAACATCGGCGCTGCGAGGATATCCTTTGCCTGCTTGTTTGCACCGAGCCTCACACTTATTAGCGCGAGTTGGTAAGCGACTACCGGGTTATCCGAGAAGACGCTGAGAACGTCCGCGGCGGTCTGGCTTGCCTTGGCCAGCAGGCCCCGGGCGGTCTGGTCCTCAATATTTTCGATCACCGCACGCAGGTTCTGGGCGACATTGGGAGGGCTGAGACCTGCGATCCGCTCAACGCGCGCGACATCTGGCAGCGTAATCGGCACGGTCTCCAGCAGTCCGCGAGCCGACCAGTCGGAGAAACGTAGTGACAGCAGCCGACGCGAAATGCCGAGATTATCGGCAAGATCCTGCTGCTTCAGTTGATGGTCAAATATGCCTTTATTGCCAGCAATATGTCCAAAATCATCGAGCTGGGACAGAAGGCCGGTAGCGAAGCGCACCTCGGGATGCATGGCTCTACGCTCTGCATGAACGGATGCGATTTCGGTCAGCCGTTGGGCCGCCTGCCGTATGATCCGACGACGGAAATCGGCCTCCGTTTGGGCGATCCCGGCAAGTACGGCCGCCGGAATAGTAAGCACGGCAGCATTGCGAAGAATCCGAGCCGAGCAGATGCGAGGTGGCAGCCGTTCCGAAAGTCCTCCGAGCAAGAACTCCACATCGCCCGCGATCTCGCCTTCGGTCAAGCGGTAGCCGACTGGGGACTGCGGAGTGATCGGCGCACCGAAGCCGACCTGCAAGACCGGACCTTCGCGGCTGCCAACAGTGGGCACAATCAGGAAAAGAACTGATGCCAAATCGCCATACCGGAACAGATGGCCATCGGCAGTCGGCTCGATCCGGCGGAACGACGCCGCGTCAGCGATTGCCTGCCATTGAGTCCGCTCCAGCGTCCGAAACACTGGCGAGCCGGCGACGATCGACAATTTGTCCACTGCAGCGTTTCCCGCTTGCCGGCAGCCTAGCTTGTCTGGCTGTAACTGCAATGGGGCTTACCCCCGGCCAGCGATATGACCACCTGCCCAAATTGTTTGTCGCCCATCGGCAAGCCGCATAAACTCCCGCGTTAAAGGAGTCATTTCCCTTGAGGTTTTGCTTGACGGTCTAGTTGCGAACTAGAGAGGTGCATTATCGTACAAAAGCCGAAGAACTCGCGACGCAACCTGCTCATCAAGCAAACAAGCAGGCTTTAGGTACCCCACCGGAAATGAGAGGACTGACAACGTCAACAGCGAAACCGCGCTTTCGCTCGCTTGGTATTGGCTTCCGGTCCAGCTGAACGTCGGCTTTGGAGACGCTGTATTCTGGCAAGCGCGTGCGGAATGGGGTCAGGGGTTGTCACCCCCAACAGGAGATTGAATGCTCGATTGAGTGTAATGCACAATATGCGGGCCTCTCTCAAGGGTGCCAAATCGCGAAAAGGTTGCTCGGACCATTGATTGACCCATCAAGCCAAAGGCCAAGGATGTTCGTGGACGAATCCTACGTTGGGTCAATTCACACATGTATGGGCTAGGCCCCAAGAGAAGTTGCAGTTGCTTTAATCTCAAGACAAGTTGCCTGTCCGATTTCAGCAGGCCGCTATCTGGAAACCGGATGGGTCCCGTCTTGTTTGGGCAAGAAAGCACAACGGATTTCTGTCGCATCCGGAAGGTGAAGCGGCACTTGGTCTTCGGACTTTCCTGAAGCCCGTGCCTTCTCTCATGGTGTCAGCCTTGACGCGGTCGCTGCCGCAATGCCGATGCTTCTAGTGGCGCGCGGATGCCGGGAGAGGAAGAGGGTGGGCGGGCCGCGGCGGCGGGTGAAGGTCCGGGAGAGAGTCTCCCGGCGCCCGCCGAGGAGCGACACCCATGACCCAGATGGAAATTCACACGCCCAAGCGCAATGAGCGGGCCGGTTACAAGGTCGACGTCAGCCGCGGCCAGCGTATTGGCCGCGTGTCGTCAGAATGGTTCAACCGTCCGGCGGATGAGCGATACCTGTCGCTCAACGACCTTCGGAATTCGGTGAAGAGCCGGTCGGAGCGCAGCAAGACCCGCATCGTCGAAAGTGAGCTGATCCGCGTCGAGGCCAGCCGCGACGATCCGGAGCGCCTGAGGCTAATGCTGCCCGATGCGCCTGCCCCAATTGCCCCCACGCATTGGAGTTTTGGCCAACTCGCCAGCCTGGTAGGCGCACCGGCCACCTATCTGCGGCAGCTTCCAGCCCCGCTCGCCGCGATCAACCTTCAGCACGGTCTCCTCAACCACCGCGCCGAGCAGGTGAAGACGCTGGAAATCGAGAACGGACGCCTCGAATTGCGGGCGGTAACAGGCCCAGATTACGGCAGAATATTTGACTCAGAACTGGTCGACGCCGTGCAGAAGATCGCCGGCAACGGCACCGGCGACACGCGTTGGAAGGTGCCCGGCGTGCTCAACTGGTCAACGGGAATCTACAATCCGAACGTCGACATTTCCACCGACACAACCACGCTCTATGCGTCCGACCGCGATGTCTTTGTGTTTCTTGTCGACGACCTGAATCCGATCGAGGCCGGCAAGCTGCCCGACGGCTCGCCCGACGTCTTTTTCAGGGGGTTTTATTGCTGGAACTCCGAAGTCGGCGCCCGAACGCTCGGAATCGCCAGCTTCTATCTACGTGCAGTGTGCCAGACCCGTTGCCTGTGGGGCGTGGAAAATTTCGAGGAAATCATCATCCGGCATTCCAAATATGCCGCCTCGCGTTTCGCCTTGGAAGCCGAGCCGGCGCTGATCCAGTTTGCCGATTCCTCGCCCATGCCGTTCGTCAACGGCATCAAGACGGCGCGGCAACGGATCGTTGCCAGAGACGACGAAGATCGCCAGGGCTTCCTGCGCAAGGGGGGCTTCTCCAAGTCCGAGACCACGAAGATCATCGATACTGTTCTCATGGAGGAAGGCAGACCACCGGAATCGATCTTTGATTTCGTGCAGGGCATCACGCGGGTCGCGCGCGACAAACCGCATCAGGATGTCCGCCTGGAAATGGAGGGCAAGGCCAAGAAGCTTCTCGATTTCGCGACCTGATCTTGCGGAGGCCACCAACAAAAACTTTCGGGCCTCACGTCCGGTTCGCCCTCTCCATCAATTAAGCGCCGCCTTCCGAAACAAGAGGACGGCGCTTTTTTCGTGGGAGAACCCTGTGACTCCAACATGCTGGAGGCCCCTCCGGCGGCTTGGTCGCGTCGAGATCCGCGAGCCGGGGCCGGGTCGGCGGGAGGCCTGGAGGCAGAGGGGTGAGGGGAGGGTTCTGACGGGCTTGGAGGTTCGGGGAGAGGCCCCGGGCCGCCCGTCATGGAGAACCTAACCATGGCAAAGAACGCCATTCAGAAGATCGCGATGAACGCCGCGGAGAATATTCCCTATGACAAGCTAATGCTGTCGCAGAAGAATGTTCGGCGTATCAAGGACGGAGTGTCGATCGAGCAGCTGGCCGAAGACATCGGACGGCGAAAGCTGATCCAGAGCCTGAACGTCCGTCCCGTGCTCGATGGCGAGGGCGGGGAGACGGGCACGTTCGAGGTGCCCGCCGGCGGCCGACGTTATCTGGCGCTCGGCATCCTCATCAAGCAAAAGCGCCTGGCCAAGAACGAGCCAATCCCCTGCATCGTCAACCGCGTGCAGGAGACCTCGGCCGAGGAGGATTCGCTTGCCGAAAACCTGCGGCGCGCCGACCTTCACCCGCTCGATCAGTTTCGGGCCTTCAAGACGCTCAGCGATCAGGGCCTCGATCCGGAGGAGATTGGTGCCCGCTTCTTCGTATCGCCGGCGACGGTGAGGCAGCGCCTGCGGCTGGCATCGGTGTCACCGAGGCTTCTCGATCTCTACGAGAAGGACGAAATCCGGCTCGAACAGATCATGGCGTTTTCGATCTCGGACGATCACGCGCGCCAGGAGCAGGTCTGGGAGCGGATTGCCAGCTCGCACACGCAAGAACCCTACTACATCAGGCGCCTGCTGACGGAGACGACGGTGCGGGCCGATGATCGCCGGGCCGTCTATGTCGGCGCCGAAGCCTATGAAGCGGCTGGCGGCGTCATCCTGCGCGACCTGTTCGAGCAGGATGCCGGCGGTTGGTTCCAGGATGCCGCACTTCTCGAGCAGCTCGTCTTCGACAGGCTGAAAATGGATGCCGAGGCGATCCGCGCCGAAGGCTGGAAGTGGGTCGAGGCTGCGATCAGCTTTCCCTATGGCCACACCTCCGGTATGCGGCGCATCTACGCCGAGGCGCAGGAGCTCAGCGCCGAGGAGATCGAACGCTACGACGCGCTGAAGGCCGAATACGACAAGCTGGATGCGGACTATGCCAAGGCCGAGGACGCCGACGAAACAATCGAGGCGAAGCTCGACCAGCTGGGTGCCGAGCTCGATGCGATCGATGATCGCCCTCAAAGCTACGATCCCGCCCAGAAGACCAATGCCGGTGTGTTCGTTACGCTTGCCGCGAACGGCAAGCTCCAGGTCGACGCCGGTTTCGTGCGGTCCGAGGACGAGCCGCGGACCGAAACCGGCGATGTCGATGAGGGCGAGGAACGGGGCGCCGACGGCGGAACCCGATCCAATGGCGATGACGATGGCGATGGTGTTGTCGTCAACGGCAAGCCGGTGAGCGACGCCTCTGGCGATGATGGCGAAGACGATGGAATCAAGCCACTGCCCGATCGGCTCGTCTTCGACCTGACCGCGCAGCGGACGCTAGCACTGCGCAACGCGCTCGCCGGTGACGCCGACATCGCCATCGTCGCCGCACTCCATGCCTTCGTCCTGCAGGTTTTCTATCGCTTCGCGCCGAACACGTGCCTGGAGATAAGTCTGAAGAGCGGCGGCTTCAGCCAGGTCGATGGTCTTGCCGAGACATCCTGGGCCAAGGAGATCGCCGAACGGCACGAAGCCTGGGACCGCGATTTGCCCGATGAAGCGGAAGGCCTGTGGGACTTCATTCTCAGCCTCGACGAAGCAAGCCGCAAGGCGCTGTTCGCGCACTGCGTCTCGCTGACCCTCAATGCGGTGGTCGAGCCCTGGAACAGGCGCGCGAAGGCGCTCGAGCATGCAGACGTGCTTGGCCGCTCGCTCCAGTTCGACATGGTCGACGCCGGCTGGACGCCCACGGTCGAGTTCCTGGGGCGGCTCACAAAGGCGCGGATTTTACAGGCTGTCCGTGAAGCTCGTGGCGCAGACTCCGCTCAGCTGATCGATCACATGAAGAAGGACATCATGGCCCGTGAAGCCGTCCGTCTTCTCGAAGGATCAAGCTGGCTGCCCGAACCTCTTCGCCTTGAGGTCGATGAAGTGGCTACCGATGCTGGCAGGGGCGTCGCTGGCGACAGGTCGGACGAGGCGACTCTCGACGGCGATGCCGCCGAGCTGCCGGCCTTCCTCGCCGACGATGCGGACCCGTCCTCCGATAAGCCGGTGACCATCGACGGCGACGAAGCGGACCACCTCCAGGCCGCCGAATAGTCGGCCTCCCGCTCCGCACGGGTCCGGCACTTCTGCCGGACCCGTTTCGGTTCCAACTCACTCTCAAGCCCGGGATCGCCGTAGCGCGCCCGGGCGCTTTCGTTTCATGGAGATCCACATGTTCGATTGGAACAGAAACTGCTCCTATGACGAGCAGCACAAGAGACGTTTTCACATGACAGCCCGTTCGCGGCTGAAGAAACTCGCCGCCGAACTTGCCTTGCCGCAGGGAAGCTTTGACCTGCGCTCAAATAAGGCGGGCATGGCCGTTTCCGGTGAAATTACTCTGCACCATGACTGCGCCTACATCCAGGTCGGCCAGTTCGGTTTGTCCTCAGGTCACGGCATCCTGATCCGCGCCTGCAAGGGCCGCAAGGACTACATCGGCGGGGCCAACCACTTCGTTGCGCTCGGCATGCTCGACGACATCCCGGCGCTCGCCGCCGCCGTGCGTGCCATCACTGGGGTTGGTCGAGACGCTTCGCGTTCCTCCGAGCGACACGCCGCCTGAACCCTGCAAACCCCACCATCGCCGGTACACGCGCCGGCCGCAGGCTCGGCCAGTCGACAGCCACAACACCACCAAGCAGTTGCGACGACGCGGTTCATGCCGCGCGTGGCCGACCTGCGTTCAGCAGAACTCCATGACCGCACATCCACCCTTCAGGAAGGTGCTCGACGGCGTCGCCACCCGCGAGCAGATGTTCCAACTGTTCAGCCGACACAAGGACACTCCCGGCATCGATCCGCTTTCCGGCACTCCCTATTCAGGCGAGTGGTTCCAGATCACCGCGTCAGAATACCACTTCATGCTCGATTTGCTGCCGCCGCTGTTCAAGCGCACCGGCATGTTCGGCATGTCGGAGTTCAAGGCCGGCTACGTGACCAGCGTATTCTTCGCGATCCGGATCCGGGGCCGCGAACGCTGGTTTCATGGCTTTTGCGACCTCACGGATCGGCAGTCCCCGGACAAGATGCGCGCCGCTATCATCGCCCACGAGACCGGTGCGAGCGACAGCATGACCCGCGCGGAAAAGCTCGAGGCGATCTGGAACATGACCCCTGTCGAAGTCAGGGGGATCGCCCGCAATGCAGATCCCGAGCCCGGGTCGGCCGAAAATCGCGGCAAACGCACGATTCTCATTAACGCCGGAAGACATGATGCCGTCTTCAAGCTGCTTGACGATCTGTCGGATCGCAGATTGACGAAGTCCTGTCCTCCGTTCGATCAAGCCGGAACTCAAAGAAGGGAGGCGACGATAGAGGCTGTCCCTGAGAGCTGCCGCTCGGAAGGGAAACGTTAGCATGGTCCGGCTACTCCGCTTAATTGGGCGCGTCGGATAGGCTATGCGGCGTGATGTCTATCAAGGAGGGGTTCTATCGGAGGCCGACGGGCGAGACGCTCTCGCACATTACGATCGCTTACACGCAGCCGTATCGCTTTCCAAGATACCGTGACGGCGACCGACATTGCTCAATCAGTCGCCACCGGCCTGCGCATTTTCACGATATTTGAGGCCAGCACCGACGAGGTGCTCGTAGCCACGTATCCAGGGTCAGACTTCAACCAGGATGATCCTGGTCACCTAACCACCATGGGAAATCGACCATAGCGAGGCCGTGGGGCCGACTGGCTCGACGATATGATCGACCAGTCGCCGAACAAAACGTCGGATCAGGACCTTCCGTGCGGGATGCATCCGGCATTGCGCAAGGCGCCGATGAAGAGGCTGGCCGGGCCGGCGATACTCGTCCTGGCCTGCATCGGCAGCGGCAGAGCGTTCCAGTCCTCCAAGGGAGCGATAAAGCTGGAGAAAGTGCCATTGACCATGCAATGGCTGATCGCCAAGCCCTGCTTGTCCAGCGCCAGAATGCCTGTCTGGCTGCTTGGATATCGGACGGCGGCGATCCGCTGCATCTCCAAATCGCCATCGATGCGCAAATCAAAAAGCAGGACGCCGTCGCTTCTGTTGGCAATTTCTGCGACTTTTTCCGTGAATCCAAGAGGAAGCGCACGAACGCTGTCGACCGCCATCCCGAAAACAAGCGCGTCCAGCTCATCCGCCGCCATGGGAAGATTAGTTCCCAAGAAAATTTGGATTGCAATCGCTCCAGCCGGATTGTGCACAGTCATCGCGCGCCGCTGGCTAGACACCTGAGCATCGCGCGTATGGATGCAGCTCTAAAGATCTCTCCATCACCTCTCAGTAGGTATGTTTTGCCCCGATGATTGAGCCTGTCGCCCAAAGCCCATGACACATCGCTTGCTCGTTGCGTCGCTTCTCCGATAAAGCACGGCGAGAGCGACAGATACCTTCGCGTCGGATACTCGCAAATACGAACAGCGACTTGGCTTGCAAGTCGTCCCCACATCAAGGAACAGACTATGAAGCGCCAGATCCGGCCATTTGTCGTGGAAGTGAAACAGAAGCGCGGCAAGCAAAAGCCAGGACATTCGATCTGGGGCGATCGTGACCTGTCCAAGATTGTCACGGAGATGACGCAGCCGGCTGATCGTGCTCAGCCCCCAAATTCCCAGCTTATTGACTTCAGTATAAGAGCCATTGATGCTGAAGAAGGAGACAAACCACAAGCGGAGCATGTTATGGCCGATTTTCAGGACGCTCAAACTGTTCAGACCACAGTAGCGCCAGCCAAAGTGGAAGTGCCTGAATCGAAGAAGAAAATCCCGCGAGCAAAGAAAGCGAAGGCAGAGCTCGCAAAGCCGGCCCGCAGGAACGGGGCGAAGCCAGCGCCCCAGGCCGCTGAAGCTCCGGTGGCAGTGAAGACGGCCCGCAAGACATATTCCGAGAAGGAGCGCGCCCAGAAGCTTGCCCAGATCGAGAAATCGATCGCTGGCGGCGCGACCAGCAAGATTGCGGTCGGCCAGGCCGGCATATCCGAGCAGACCTACTATTCTTGGAAAAGAGCTGCCGCACCTTCTTTCGACAACGGCGATCTCCGCGATCTTGTCGCGCTCGAAGAAGAAAACAAGCGCTTGAAGGGCCTGCTTGCCGACCGTCTGCGCAAGGAAAATACCGAGCTCAAGAAAAAGCTGGGCCTGGCCTAGAGCCTTTCACGTTTTGATGGAAGCGTAGCCGGCGTTTGCGAAGTAGTTGTTGCATTCGGTTGCCTCGATCGTTTCAACGAGGTGGCCGATGTGGCGCCAAGTGTCCTCGACGGTACGTTTCTGAGCTTGGCGCATCCAGTGTTTGATTTTGGCAAAGGCCTGCTCGATCGGATTGAGGTCTGGGGAGTAGGGCGGTAGGTACCAAAGCCTGGCGCCGGCCGCCTTGATCATCTGCCTGATGGCCGCCGACTTATGACTTCCCAGATTGATGGGGTGGACGCCCCCTGAGGGCATCGCTGTGCCAAAGTGGTGTCGTTGATCATCACTTGAACGGAGGCGTCCATGTCGGAAGTTAGCATGATCGGGTTGGATCT
>NZ_JAMYRB010000042.1:0-30496 GCF_040321165.1 Mesorhizobium sp. M0500 | reverse complement strand
CACCCCCCCCACACACCCACCACACCCCCCAACCGCCCCCCCACACCACCCACCCCCCCCCCCCCCCCCCACCCCCCGCGGGGCGGGCGACTACTGCCCGAGCTTTCACGTCACTCGATGATCTTGACGATCTTGCGCGTGCCTGGGTCGACCACGACGGTGCGGTTGTCGACGATGACATAGCGGTATTTGACGCTGGGGACTTCATGAAGCTCGACGGTATCGGGAAGCGTTGAGCCGATATTGAGCTCCACCCCAGGGATTTTCACCGAGGCCAGCGGCTGCTTCTTCACATACTCCTTGATGACCGTTTCCTGCTGCGGTTCGATGACAACGTCTTGCGCCGCAGCGGCGCCGATGCCTGCCAGCAGCAGAAATCCCGCCACCGCGGTGGAAAGATGCATTCTCATGGTCGTCTCCTTTGCGAACTCGGTCCGCTCTTCGCGCCAAGGCTCATTCGAACGGAAGGCAGCTGAAAACGTTCCGTCGACGGGCTTCGGTCCCGCCCGGCAGGGACCAACCGACGTGTTGCCGCAGGACCTAAGTCTGATCCTTGCGCGCAAAGGGCGGGTTTGCCGCGTGACCCGGAACCGCCGCGGCACCTAGCCGTTGCTGGCTGCACGTGCCGGGAGGATTCTTTGGAAAATATCGATGGCGGCTCGCACCGATCTTGGCTGTTTCCATTTCGATCGAATACAGCATCTGCGCAGCCTTGTCCCTTCCTGCGCCGATAGGGTTCGCGCGTCACTTTGGTGGCGGGCGAACCCTCGATTGCAGCGTGCGTCAGTCCAAAGTTGGCCCTGAGGCGAGGAGAACAGAAATGGCCGACGACAAGACCAAGCGAGACTTCAGCGACCGCAATCGCGTTTCGGCGGATGAATATTATGAGGTCGAACATTTCGCGCGGGAAAATGGTGTTTCGCCCAGCCAGGTGAGCAAGTTGATCAAAAGGACCGGCGGCGACCGGATGATCCTCTCGCAGGCGGTGAAGGCATTGCGCGAGCGCAAGTGAGCTGGCGGCGAAGCCAACGGTGGAGAGGCGCTGATCGCGATCGGCCGAGATCCGGCCAGCAATCGACAACGTGCTCGGATGCCGCCGCTTCGGCCAAGCGCAATGCCCCGCTACTTCTTCGATTCCGATGAAGACGGAATCGTCTATTCCGACGATCAGGGAACGTTATATGACGATCTCCCGCTGCTCAGGAAAGAAGCCCTTCGCACATTGGCCGAGATGGCCAGGGATGGCCTTCCTCATCGCAGGATTGCAGTCAAGGTCCGGGACGACCGTGGCGGTCTGGTCCTTGAAGTGGCTTTGACCTTTGCCGTTGAAACGCGGCACTTCGACGAGCGGATTTTCCAGATCGACTTGCGCACGAACTGACGGCTCGATCATCATCGCGCCGACCATCATCAGATTTCTGGTGCAGCGGCATCTTCCCCTGGCGCGGAACATTAGAAGTCTCTAATTGTTATCTTAAGCAGCGGGAACCTCCCAGGATTCTGCTGCAGATCGGGTGCAACCCGGTCGGCCCGCGCCCTCCGCCAGAGGCGCGGGCTTCGTTTGTTTAGCCGATGCGCAACGCCATGCGGCGGCAGCATATTGGAGACCTGCGGGAGCACTAGTAACATCAGTCGCTACCGCGGCGCCCTGGCGCCCAGGCAACGGAGCCCGTCGTCCGACAGGGCGGCGGGCTTTTTTGACGCGGGTCGGTCATCACGCAATCGATGGAATTCTGGCCGGCGCTGATTCGTGTGGCATGGGGTAAGGTGCCCTGACGCAGCGCCGGCCAAGCGGAAATCAGGTCCGCCGCAGCCAGATAGTAGCCGCGTTGGCGCAGCAGGTAATTGCGTGATCGCGGAAGCCGCACCATTGCAGAGCCCTCCCCAGCAGTTCGGCCTGCCCAGCGGCTGACCCGAGGCATTCATTCATTCTGACGATGCACCGGACGCCCCGACGGCGGAAATTGGACGCCGCGCTCGCTCGCGACTATGGCGGCCGGCGGTATTCCCTGCAGATTTCGGACGAAAGGCCATTCTACCCTTGTTGCGCCTGGATTCTTATCAGATCGTGGCAAGGATTGCCTTTCCGGCCGCGTTTGCCGGCGTTCTGCTGTTCGCCCTTCTGCCGGAGCGGCTCTTGCAGGGTCTTGGCCTGGCTTTCACGTTTGATCACGACAAGCTCAATCACGCCGCCGCCTTCGTCGTCCTGGCGGCTCTCGGAAGTCTCGGCTGGCCGGAACGCAAGGCGAAGCTGATCGTACTCCTCGTTCTCACGGGTGCGGCGATCGAGGGGCTTCAGGCCGTGCAACTGATAGGGCGCGACCCGGATTTATTCGACTGGGTGGCCGACTGCGCGGGAATCGCGTGCGGACTGATGGTTGCAGGCTGGACAAAGCGGCTCGCCGGCGGATTGCCATAGCTCGAAAGCGCATAACGGAATCGGCGCGCCCATGCCCCAATAAGGGGAAAATGGCCGGCGCCACTTGGGGGGCGCGTTGGGGTAAGTTGCCTGATGGGGCGCCGGCCAGGCGGAAAAATTACGTCCGCCGCAAAGTAACATAGCAGGAACGGCAATGCGCGGCAGTAGCGTGATCGCGGAAGGTCCGCGCTCGCGCCTCCGGTGCGGTGACCCGTTTTGGGTCAACAATTCTGGCACCTGAATTGCACTGTAGGCAATGCCGGGGAATCCCGGCAATCGTCCCCGAATATGGGGCCTCGCCGCTTCGCAAATGGAGCGGCGGGCCTTTTTGCCGGATGTTGAAAAGTAGGCCGATCAGCGGCTTAGCCGATCACAGTGTGCTTAGCCCGATTTCCCCTACCAAGTGCTTATTCTCACAAGAGAAATTCCAAAGCGCCCAAGCATCGGTGCTTGACACAGGTTTCGAGAACTGGATAAGTGGATACACAGATACGCTCTGATCGGACCCAAGACATGGCAGCTGACGCAATCGAGCCGTTGGGCATCACGACCGCCGAGGAGGAAGCTTATCGCCACATTCAGCGGGCCCTGAGGATGGGGCGTTATCGGGCCGGGGACCGGCTGATCCCGGAAGAGATCGCGACGGAAATCGGCATGAGCCGCATGCCGGTTCGCGAAGCATTCCGCCAACTGGCCGCGGAAGGTCTTGTGCTCATTCGCCCGAACCGTGGCTGCATCGTCGCCGGGCTTACCCTCGATGAGATCCACGAAACATTTGAAATACGCTCGGTGCTCGAAGGGCTGGCGGTGAGGCTTGCCATGCCGCACATCGATGTCGAAGTGCTTGAAGAACTGGAACGCCAGCTCGACCGGATGGAGCGCGCCAGCCAGACCGGCAGCAGCGACTGGGTCGTGCGCCATCAGGCCTTCCATTTGCAGATTTGCCAATTGAGCAACCGGCCCAAGCTGGTCCGGCAGATCGCCAGCCTGCACGTCGTGATCGAGCCCTACCTGCGCATCTGGTTCGACTATGTCGACAAGCCCGCCAGCGCGCGTGCCGAGCACGAGATCCTGATCGACGTGCTGCGGTCAGGTGATGCCGGCAAGGCTGAGATCGTCATGCGGGATCATATCGTCGAGACGGCGCCGCTTCTGGCCAACTTCGCAAGTCCCGGCCGCCGCTAGGGAATACCATCTAACTCGTTGAAGCCGGAAGATAATCCGGCACGACGAAAGGGAACTGCCATACCGGCAAAAAGAGGAGAATGATATGAAAATTAGCCGCATCGCAGCCATTGCGTCGGTCCTGTTCGGCCTGGTCCAGGCCGCCGTTGCACAAGAAACACCAAAGGCAATTACCATTGCCACCGAAGGAGCCTACGCGCCCTGGAATTTCACAACAGCCGACGGCAAGCTGGACGGCTTCGAAGTCGATCTCGCCAATGATCTGTGCGGGCGAATGAAGATCGAGTGCAAGATCGTCGCACAGGACTGGGACGGCATGATCCCCGCGCTGACCGTCGGCAAGTTCGACGTGATCATGGCGAGCATGTTCATCACTGAAAAACGTCTGAAGATCATTGAGTTTACCCAGCCATATGCGGTGGATCCCTCAGGTTTCGCGGTCGCCAAGGATAGCGAACTGGGCAAGCTCGGCATTTCCAACGAGCGGTTCAAGCTGGAGAATGAAGCCTCTGCGCAGGCGGCAATCGACAAGCTCAAGCCATTGCTGAAGGGAAAGATCATTGGAGTTCAGGCTGCAACGGCGAACCTGGAATTTGTGAAAAAATACTTCTCGGACGTCGCCGAGATTCGCGAATATAAGACCACCGAGCAACACGATCTCGATCTCGCCGCGGGTCGCATCGACGCGCTCTTCGCGCAACAGACAGCGCTGGCCGCCACGCTGAGCAAGCCGGAGTTCAGCGACTATACGCTTGCAGGACCAGGATTTGTCGGGGGTCTCTTCGGTCTTGGCTCCGGGGCCGGTATCCGCAAAGAGGACACCAAGCTGAAAGACATGCTCAACGGCGCCATCGACGCCGCGACCGCCGACGGCACGATCAAAACCCTGTCGCTTAAATGGCTCAAGAGCGACGTCACTCCAGTCAAGTAAGCGCTTGCCGGCGAACGGCCATTCCTGACCACGTTCCGGAGCTGAGCCGTTCGTCCTGCCGGGGGTATCAATGCCGGGGGTATCAATGGTTGACGCATTCCGGCTGCTTGGTTTCCAGCACGGAGGTTGGGGGGCTGCTCTTCTCATGGCGGCCTCGGTCACAGTGCTCCTGTCCGTGCTGGGGTTTGCGCTTGGCGCTGTCTTTGGCGGGCTGGCAGCGGCCGGGCGTCTCCGCAACTCCAAGGTATTGAGGTTCTTGGCCCTTGGCTATTGCACGGTTTTCAGGGGCGTGCCCGACCTTCTGACCATTTATCTGCTTTACTATGGAGGTAGTGTCGCCCTGACCTCGCTTGGTCATAGCCTGGGCGGGTCCGGATTCGTCGGCGTTCCGGCCTTTGCCACTGGAACCTTGGCTATCGCGATCATCTCGGGCGCCTATCAAGCCGAGGTCTATCGAGGGGCTTACGTCGCCATCGACCAGGGACAGCACGATGCCGCTTGCGCGCTTGGTCTCAACCGGCTGCAGCGGCTGCGACAGGTTATTTTTCCCCAGCTCCTGAGATACGCGCTGCCAGGTCTCGGCAATGTGTGGCAGTTGGTTCTGAAGGACTCGTCGCTGATATCGGTAATCGGCCTCGTTGAACTGATGCGCCAGGCGCAGATCGCTGCAGGTTCGACCCGTGAACCGTTCATCTTCTACATTGCTGCAGCCTTGCTCTATCTGGCTATCGCTTCCGTCACGGGCCACGCCTTTTACCGTCTGGAACGAAAGGCGCCGTGGCGCGTCAGGTCGGCATGATAGATTTCGGTTTTTTCCTCGAAATCCTGCCGAAGCTACTCGCCGGCCTGCCGCTCACGATGGAACTGGCCCTGACTTCCATCGTTGCCGGCTTCGTTCTTGCCGTCACATTGGCGCTTGCCCAGCAATCGGAATCGCCCTTCGTCGTCTTGCCGATCCGCGGCTTCGTTGCCGTGTTCAGGGGCACGCCTCTGCTGGTGCAGATTTTTCTGACCTATTATGGCCTTGGTCAGTTCCGGCACCAACTGTCGGCAATTGGATTATGGGCCGTTTTCCGCGAACCCTACTGGTGCGCAATCATCGCGCTGACACTCAACACCACCGCCTATGGCAGCGAAATCCTCCGCGGCGCGATTCAATCGGTGCCACGCGGCCTTGTCGAGGCGGCCCGGTCTGTCGGCCTGTCCACCTATTTGACCTATCGGCACGTTATCCTGCCGCTGGCCTTTCGCCAGGCGCTGCCGAGTTACGGCAATGAAATCATCCTGATGATCAAGGGCACGTCTCTGGCTTCCATCGTGACCTTGATGGAGGTGACTGGAATTGCCCAGGGATTGATCTCCCAGACCTACCGCGCCTTTGAAGTCTTCATCTGCGCGGGCGCCATTTATCTCACTTTGAACTTCGCGATCATCCGTGCCTTGGCGGCACTCGAATACTGGATGTCGCGGCATCTGCGGCACCGCCCCTCGACGATGAGCGACGCCGCCTCTTGAGCACTATCAGAAGGGCATAGCATGCGAAATTTTGAGAAACCAACGCGCTCGGTCGTCGTTTCACGCGAGGCCATGGCCGCCACCTCTCATCCGTCGGCGACCCTCACGGCGGTGGAGATCATGGCGGCCGGCGGCAACGCCATGGATGCCGCCATCGCAGCCTGCGCGGTGCAATGTGTCGTCGAGCCAGCCTCGACCGGCATTGGAGGCGACTGCTTCGCTCTTCTGTCGCGAAACGGATCCGGCGAGGTCATCGCCTACAACGGATCGGGCAGGACACCCGCCGCCCTCACAATTGACTGGTTCCTCGAACGTGGCATGGCGGAGGTGGCCCGCAATTCTCCTGGCTCCGTCACCATCCCGGGAGCCATCGATTCCTGGACCAGATTGCACGCTGATCATGGACATATGCCCTTCGATCAAATCCTGGCCCCCGCTATACGTTTCGCCGAGGAAGGCTACGCCATTTCACCGCGGGTCCATCGTGACTGGGCGTTGGAAGAAGAACTTCTGGCCTCCGATGTAGCCGCGAAACGGATTTTCCTGCCAAACGGCCGCGCGCCAGGCGTTGGCGAAGTGCATCGCCAGCCTGAGTTGGCTGCAACGCTGCGGCTGATCGCCAAGAAGGGACGAGAGGCCTTCTACACTGGCCCTGTGGCCGGAGACATGGTCGCCTATCTTCGAGGGCTCGGCGGATTGCACACACTCGAAGATTTCGCCTCGGCAACAGGCGAATACGTGATCCCGATCAGCACCGCGTTTCGAGGCTGCGATGTGTTCGAATGTCCGCCCAATGGCCAGGGTGTGATCGCGCTGCTCATTCTAAATATCCTCTCGCGCTTCGAAGCGCACGGCGACCCGCAATCCGCGGACCGGCTTCACCTGGAAATCGAAGCGACACGCCTCGCTTACGCCGCGCGTGACCTGCTCGTCGCCGATCCTGATGCGTCCGAGGTCCCGGTGGCCGACATGTTGTCGAATGCCTGGGCCGATCGTCTGGCCGGCATGATTGACCTAAAGCGCGCCCGCGCGGACCTGCCGGCGTTCGATATGCCGCTGCACAGCGACACGGCCTATATTTCCGTTGTCGATAAGGATCGCAATGCGGTCAGTTTCATCAACTCGGTCTTCGACAGCTTTGGCTCGGGCCTGGTCTCGCCACGCTCCGGTGTCGTCTTGCACAATCGCGGGCAAAGCTTTTCGCTTGACCCCAAGCACCCCAATGCAGTGGCGCCGAACAAGCGACCTTTGCATACCATCATACCCGGGATGCTTGCGAGAGACGGCCGGGCAGAAATGCCTTTCGGCGTTATGGGTGGCTACTACCAGGCAATGGGCCACGCGCACCTGCTGACGAAGGTGCTCGACTTCGGGATGGATCTGCAGGAGGCGATTGATCTGCCGCGGGTCGCCCCCGTCAGCGGCACCATGAACGTCCAGGCCGAACACGGGCTCGCTGGCGAAACCGTAGCTGAACTTAGCCGACGCGGTTTCGAAATCATTCCCGCCACGGACCCGATCGGCGGTGCGCAGGCCATTCGCATCGATTGGGCAAACGGGACCCTGCTGGGCGGTTCTGAACCGCGCAAGGACGGCTGCGCCCTCGGTCTGTAGACCGGTTATGGCCAGAGTGGGATCCAAGATGCCGAAGATGCTCTTCATCGACATTTGGCCGGCGAGCAGGAGCCGCTGGCGCCATGGTCCAGATAATTCTTGCACGCCATCGACAATCCGATCGGCGCGAGGTTGTCACCCATGTCTTAGGTACAAACTGTTACCCATCTCCGGGCCGTACAGGGAAAAATGGTGCCCAGAGGCGGATTCGAACCACCGACATGCGAATTTTCAGTCCGCTGTCGGTGATTGATATTGTTCAGATTTTAGGTCGAATGTCGCGTTTGTGTCGCGTCAAGCCAAAAGCGCCCGCTCGGCCTGAACTCGTTGCCTTGTTCAGCGCCCAAACACGCGTGCCGTGGTGCCGACAGTCATTCAGATGGATGATGGTATGGTTCGGCACTCCTAGTAAGCTCCGATCACCAGGCAATTTAGAGACTTTCTGAGGTCCATGTTCCTATGGGCGCAAGCGGCGCGACGACGGAGGTGTTGGCGCAGGCGGCGGGGTCGGCGTCGTCGAGGCTCGCACGCCTGGAAGCCACAACGACCGACGTCGACCAACGGGCAACCGTGGGGCACGCGCTCGATCAGGAGATGGCACGGGCGACGAGCCAGTTCGACAGCGACAGGCGTGTCAACCAGCCGCAAGCGCAGGCGATCGAGAAGCAATTGCAAGTTCCCAAGTCAACCGGCAACGCTGTCGCGGCTCAACAGGCGGGACTGCACGCCATGGAAAGGCAGTTCCCGCCGCATCGCATCTCCTCCAAATCTTTTTGCGGCGTCAGCAGGATGCCAGCGAGCGGGGTCAACTCGGCCAGGCGGATGCCAGAGTGTTTACGCTCGCCACACCGCCGGAGCGGGCGAGCTCGCTTCATCCGATCTTTCTGTTTCCTGTTCGGGAGGTCCCTACATGATTATCGAGTTGTTCGGTCCGCCTGGTGCAGGCAAGACGACCCTTCTCCGCGCCCTTTGCCGTGAGCTGGCGAAACGCGACATCCGTGTGAAGACAGTCAATGGCTATCGCCGGATTGATTTTGTGTCTTTCGGCAGCGAAGTCGATTCGGTCGAGGATGAAGGCCCGGAGACACGCCATGGCATCCAGCGTCTGGTGCACAAGCTCGCCACCGCGAGTCCGGTCTTGTTCTCGACCCCGCCGAGCGAGGGGGCCGCTGCGCGGCTTTTGGCATCGATCCCTCCAAAAAGTCGAATATGGGCGTTGCGTCTGAAGATCGACGTCGTTTTGCTCTTCGAAGCCTGGAATACGGCGCAGGCCTCAGAAGGGTACTTCATTTTCGAAGAGGGCATCGTTCAGGCGTTGTGTGCGCTCGTCCTGTTGGCACGAAATCCAAGTATCGACATGGTTCGTAATTGCATGACGTTCCTGCCGCGACCGGATCTCCTCATTCAAGTCGACGCGCCCGGGGAAACGCTGCGCCACCGCCTCATTGAGCGGTATGCGCGGCAGCCGTACCTCGAGCGCCTTCTCGAAGTCGGAGTGGTCAGGGGCCTGAAGCAAGCGGATATCGCGAGGGAGATCGGCCAATGCCTGCAAGACAAATGGCCGCTGATGCGTGTCGACGGCCTCGACCCACGCAATTTCGAACAGGTCGTCGCGCGCATCGTGGGGCACGGATTGCCCGCGACGGCATGCGTCGGGCCAGACTAGAGGCGCGAGTTGCATGGTGCTCACGGTGAGATCGTTCGTTGGCATTCGCAGATTTCTACGGGCGCAGCGGCGACCGTTAGGCAGCGTCCATGAGAACCGTGCACCCGCTCGTCGGGATTACCGAGCAAGCCACCAGACGGATGGGTACGGTGCCCATTACTCCGACACGTTCCGGTCCGGCTACTATGCAGCTCTGTGGTCGGGTATCGAAAAGCCCTTGGTCGAACGTACTCTCCTGCCTGTCGGCGGGCCGAACCGGAAATGCCTGGACTTCGCATGCGGCACAGGCCGCATAGCAAATATCGCAGCTCAATTTTTTGGTGAAGTCGTCGGCGTTGACATCTCCCAATCTATGCTGGCTAGCGCACGGGTTCCGAAGAACGTGAAATTGGTCCGCGCTGATATTACGCTCTCTCCGCTCGCCGAAAGGTTCGACGTGGTCACGGCATTCAGATTCTTCCTCAATGCTGAAGATGAGCTCAGGAAGGATGCACTGTCGGCCATCAGCGCGCATTTGAACGAAGGTGGATTGCTAATCTCGAATATCCACATGAATGCGACCTCGCCAATAGGGCTGGTCTGCCGCATTCTGAACCGTTATGCAGGAGGGACAGTCCGCCACACTTTGAGCATTAAAGGATACGAGCAGACGCTCATTGCAAACGGCTTTATTGTCGAGCGGATAGTTGGGTACGGTTTTTTGCCGCGACCCGGGAAATTGCTGCCAAGACTCTGCGAAATATTGATCGTGCCGTTTGAAAGGATCTGCGCAAGTGCCAGGATTCCGGCGGAGCTTGCGCAGAATTTCCTGGTGGTTGCCAGAAAGCGGTAAAGCCGGCGGGCACATGAAATTTGAAACCGAGCATTTGCCATGAGGCTGGTCTTTGTTGAAGCTATTGGCAGGAAAGTATCGAGTGTCGTTTTTGGCTGCGCTTCGCTTGGCTCAATCAGACAAAGCGCTGCTCGCCTCTGCTCATCAGTGCGTTTGGCGACGGCGCTCGCCGGTGACCAACGATGCACTTGCCCTTTTGAGGCAGGACGATCGCAAGCATCCCGACGTCGCGAGGTACTTTCGTAGGTTGGGGGATTCTGGCAACGTAACGCGGGTTCGCGCCGTAATTTCCAGACGTCTTGAGGTTCAAGTATCTCCCTGCCGATTGCGGGACGCGAATTCCTCGTAATGCCTGCGTATGAACTCCGGTTTGGCCCGATGCCGCACCTGCCGGCCTGTAAGCCTCTCGTAAACAGTGCCCACGCATCTCGAACCATAAAGACCGCATGAGAGAACGTCTGAAAGCGGCTTGCTCGGGCCTTAGCTCAGCGCTGGCGAACCGCCTCTCGAAGCCATCGGCAATATCCTGCTGATCCGCGTCAAGCGCCTCTTCCTCAGCGGATTTCGGCATGGATTGCGTGTATGCAGCGATGAGGATCTGCCTTTTGCGGTCGGCGACACCTATCGCATCCCGGAATTGAGAGACGTCTTCGTCGCTGACCTCTATCGTTCGCCCTGTTGAGGCGGCCTGACCGAATCCTCTGGTATGGCCTTTGCCCCGCGTACAAAAGTCATACCAGATCTCATTCGCTTCGCTTCTTACAGTCCGTGCTCGCTCATCGAGCAGCCGATTGATCGGACAGCAACATCGGCGCGACATGAAATGCCGTAAGTCGCCAAGTTGGCGACACCGCAAGCCATTGATTTTATATGAGGAAGTAGTGGTGCCCAGAGGCGGATTCGAACCACCGACACGCGGATTTTCAGTCCGCTGCTCTACCAACTGAGCTATCTGGGCCTGCTCCGGTGGGCGGCAATCTGCACACCGGGTTCATGAAAGCGCCGTCGGCACCCCTTGAAAGCGCGTGGGTTATAGCACGGGAATTCGGCCTGTCCAGCGCTTAGAGCATGATCCCGAAAAGTGGAATCCGGTTTTCGGAAAAGATTATGCTCAGACAAAAAGCATGATCCCGAAAAGTGGAATCCGGTTTTCGGAAAAGATCATGCTCAAACAAAACGCCAGAACCTGTTCCGTCCGACAGTGCCCTGATGGAACAAGTTCTGGACATTGATTTCAGGCGGGAAACGACAGGCAGTCCGCAAGGCCGATCATCGGTCACGATCGCGGCTGCGAAACCGTCCCAAACCTGTGGAAAACCGCAGGTGGACGGCGCTATTTCTGGTCGTCGTTCTCGTCCTCGTCGTCGCGGCCCGGGATGACGTAGACCCCCTTCAGCCAGCGGTTGAGGTCGATGTCCTTGCAGCGCGTCGAGCAGAACGGGTAGGTTTCGCGCGCCGATGGCTTGCCGCATTCGGGGCAGGGCCGCTTGGGCCGCAATGGCGTGACCTTGTCGTCCGGGCTCATATCCGCGCACCCGACAGCCAGTTGGCGTGCACCTTAAACCCTTCGCCGCTCAAAAGCGCTACCGTCTCGTAGAGCGGCAGGCCGACGACGTTGGTGTAGGAGCCGACAAGCTTGACGACGAAGGCGCCGGCGAGCCCCTGGACGCCATAGCCGCCGGCCTTGCCGCGCCATTCTCCCGATGCGATGTAGGCCTCGATCTCCTCGCGCGGCAGCCGCTTGAAACGCACCCTGGTCTCGACCAGCCGCAAGCGCTGCTTGCCGCCCGGCGTGATCAGGCAGATGCCGGAATAGACCCGGTGCGAACGGCCGGACAAAAGCCCGAGGCAGTTGGCGGCGTCGTCGAGCGTCTCGGCCTTGGGCAGGATGCGCCGCCCGACGGCAACCACCGTGTCGGCGGCCAGCACGAAGCTCGGCAGGTAGTCGGCTTCGGTCTTCAGCGAAGCCAGCGCCTTCTCGGCCTTTTGTGTTGCCAGGCGCTTGGCCAGCGAGCGCGGGTGTTCGGCGCGCAGCGGCGTCTCGTCGACATCGGCCGGCAGCACACGGTCCGGCTCGATGCCGGCCTGCTGCAGCAGCTCGATCCGGCGCGGCGAACCCGAGGCAAGCACGAGCTTCTGCAAAATGCCCATCGCGATCCCGGCCGGGTTCTTGAACTTACTTGAAGCGGTAGGTGATGCGGCCCTTGGTCAGGTCGTAGGGCGTCATCTCGACCAGGACCTTGTCGCCGGTCAAAACGCGGATGCGGTTCTTGCGCATGCGGCCGGCCGTATGGGCGATGATTTCATGTTCGTTTTCGAGCTTGACCCTGAACATCGCGTTGGGCAGCAGTTCCGTCACGACACCCGGAAACTCGAGGACTTCTTCCTTCGGCATTCGATACCTTTGCTTGGATGGGTACTTCCAGCGCCCCGGCCGGAAAGTTGCGCGGAACCTATATGATAAACGTCCGCTTGTGAACATGCTTAATCCGCGGCGTTTTCAGCCCCGGTGCCGAGAAAACGGCGGCCGATCCGCGCCTTCAGCCGCTCGCGCACGTCGCGGTAGGCGGCCATGATCTGCTCGCGCGTGCCGCTGACGCCGGTCGGGTCGGGCATCGGCCAATACTCGACCTCGACGGCCAGCGAGCGGGTGAGCTCGAGCGCGGTGTGGTGGGCTTCCGGCGCCAGCGTGACGATCAGGTCGAAATAGTCGTCCTCGAGGTCGTCCATCGTTCTCGGGTGCCGTTCGCCCAGCGACAGCCCTTCTTCGGCCAGCACGGCATCGACGAACGGATCGCGTTCGCCGCCGCGCACTCCCGCCGAGGCGACGAAGGTGGTGGGCGGAAGCACCTTGCGCGCCAGCAATTCGGCCATCGGCGAGCGCACGGCGTTCATACCGCAGACAAACAGGATCGAGCGGGGCAGGATCGCGCGGGGCAGCGGGGCGGCCAGTTCAGCCTCGCCAGTGCAGCACGCAAACCAGCGTGAACAGCCGGCGCGCCGTGTCGAAGTCAATCTCGATCTTGCCGGCAAGGCGGTCCATCAGCGTCTGCGAGCCTTCATTGTGCAGGCCGCGCCGGCCCATGTCGATCGCCTCGATGTGGCTGGGTGTCGCGGTGCGGATGGCATCGTAATAGCTTTCGCAGATCATGTAATAATCCTTGACGATGCGCCGAAGCGGCGTCAGCGACAGGATGTGGGTGACCACGGCTGCGCCGTCCTCGCGCGCCACCGCAAACACCAGCCGGGACTCGGCCAGCGACAGTTTTAGTCGGTACGGTCCGGCGCCGTCGTCATTGACCGGCTGGAAGCGGTTCTCCTCTATCAGGTCGAAGATCGCCACCGCCCGCTCATGCTCGACATCGGGCGTCGAGCGGCCGATCGTCTCGTCGAGCTCGACATCGATCAGCCTGGCGCGGGTTTGGTCGTAGTCGGACATTCTACATGTTCAGCCGGATGCCGACGGAGCGTCCATGTGCATCGAGCCCTTCCGCCTTGGCGAGCGTGATCGCCGCCGGCGCCAGTGCCCGCAACTGCTCCGGCCCGAGCTTCAGGACCGAGGTGCGCTTGACGAAATCGAGCACCGAAAGCCCGGACGAAAAGCGCGCCGAGCGCGCCGTCGGCAGCACGTGGTTGGAGCCGGCGACATAGTCACCGATGGCTTCCGGCGTATGACGGCCGAGAAACACCGCACCGGCATTGCGCATCCGCGCCAGGAAGGCCTCTGGGTCATCGATGGCAAGCTCGACATGTTCGGCCGCGATGCGGTCGACCAGCGGCAGTGCTGCCTCGATCGTTGGCACCAGGATCACGGCGCCGAAATCGCGCCAGCTCGCCGCCGCCGTTTCTCCGCGCGGCAGGTTCTGCAACTGCCGCTCCACCGCCTGTTCGACCGCTGCGCCAAAGGCACGGTCGTCGGTGATCAGGATCGACTGCGCCGACACATCGTGTTCGGCCTGGGCGAGGAGGTCGGCGGCGATCCAGTCCGGATCGTTGCTGCCGTCGGCGACGACCAGCACTTCCGACGGCCCGGCGATCATGTCGATGCCGACCGTGCCGAACACCTGGCGCTTGGCCGCCGCGACATAGGCATTGCCGGGGCCGACGATCTTGGCGACGGGCTTTATCGTTTCGGTACCATAGGCAAGGGCCGCGATCGCCTGGGCGCCACCAACGCGGTAGATTTCGGAGACACCGGCAAGGTCGGCTGCCACCAGCACCAGCGGCGGCACCTCGCCGCCGGAGGCCGGCACCACCATGGCGATGCGCTCGACGCCGGCGACCTTGGCCGGTATCGCGTTCATCAGCACCGAGCTCGGATAGCTCGCCGTGCCGCCCGGCACGTAGAGCCCGACGGCCTCGATCGCCGTCCAGCGCGAGCCGAGCTCGACGCCGGCGGCATCGGTGTAGCGGTCGTCCTGCGGCAGCTGCCGCTGGTGGTGGGAGCGGATGCGCTCGCGCGCGAATTTCAGCGCCTCGACCGTCTGCGGATCGGCGGCCTCGTAAGCCTTGGCAATGTCGTCCCTGGAGACGGCGATGCCGAGCCTGGCCAGGTCACCGCCGCCGAATTTCTGCGTGTACCCGACCAGCGCCGCGTCGCCCTCGGCACGCACCTTGGCGATGATCTCGCGCACCACGGCGTCGACATCGGCCGAGACTTCCCGCTTGGTCAGCAGGAACGCGGCAAAGCGCTGCTCGAAATCGGCGTCGGACTGGCGAAGCGTGATGGCCATCGGCTCAGACCCTGTGGACCGGGCGCGACGTCGCTTCCCAGGCGCCGCCGACATCGGCAAGCCGTGCCTCGATGCATTCGACATCGAGCATGATCGCGCCGCCGCCCGAAAAGATCAGCTCGACGATGCCGGCCGGCTTGTCGAGCGCGAGAAAGCTGATCGCCAGCAGCGACAGCACTTCGTCCGGCTTGTCGCGGGCAATGCCGCTGGTCTTGGCGCCGAGCACCCGGTCGAAATGCAGCACGGCCTGCCGCCGCTCATTGTGCTGGCGCAAGAAGCCGGATTTCGCCTCCCAGACGAAGCGGTTCATGGTCAGCACGAAGCGCTTTACCGAAGGCAGGTATTCGAGATCGCTGACCTTCATGACAGCATCCTGGACATGCGCCGAGATGATGCCCAGATCCTGATCGTCGAGCGCGACAAGCTTGAGGCCATTCATGCGGAATTCGCACCTGCGAAGGTTTACAATTGGCCTTCTGTTAGGCGGTCTTGGCGATCGGTGCAACCGCGCCACAAGCCTGCGGAAAGGCTCTAGCCCGAAATGCGCTCGATCTCCGCGCCGCAGCCGGACAGCTTTTCCTCCAGCCGCTCGAAGCCGCGGTCGAGATGGTAGACGCGGTTGACCGTGGTTTCGCCTTCGGCGGCCAGGCCGGCGATGACCAGCGACACCGAGGCGCGAAGATCGGTCGCCATGACCGGCGCGCCCTTCAGCTTCGCCACGCCGTCAACGATCGCCGTCTGGCCGGACAGCGTGATGTGGGCGCCGAGCCGGGCGAGTTCCTGGACGTGCATGAAGCGGTTTTCGAAGATCGTCTCGGTGATGCGCGACTTGCCCTTGGCCATCGTCATCAGGCCCATGAACTGCGCCTGCAGATCGGTCGGGAAAGCCGGGAAGGGCGCCGTCGTCACGTCGACCGGCGAAATGCCGGCGCCGTTGCGCCTGACGCGGATGCCGGAATTGGTCTGCGTGATCTCGGCGCCGGTCTGCGAAATGATGTCGAGCGCCGTCTGCAACAGGTCGGGCCGCGCGCCTTCCAGCACGACGTCGCCGCCGGTCATCGCCACCGCCATCGCATAGGTGCCGGTCTCGATACGGTCGGGGATCACCCTGACGCGGGCGCCCGACAGCGCCTCGACGCCGTCGATGGTGATGGTCGCCGTGCCGGCGCCGGAGATCTTCGCGCCCATGGCGTTGAGGCATTCGGCGAGGTTGACGATCTCCGGCTCCCGGGCGGCATTTTCGAGCACCGTCTCGCCCTTGGCCAGCGAGGCCGCCATCATCAGCACATGGGTGGCGCCGACCGAAACTTTCGGGAACATGTAGCGGTTGCCGACAAGCCGGCCGTTCCTGGTCTTGGCGATGACATAGCCGGTGTCGACATCGATATCGGCGCCCAGCGCCTGCAGGCCTTCCAGGAACAGGTCGACAGGCCGTGTGCCGATGGCGCAGCCGCCGGGCAGCGACACCTTGGCTTCGCCCATGCGGGCCAGCAGCGGGCCGATCACCCAGAACGAGGCCCGCATCTTCGACACCAACTCGTAAGGCGCCGTCGTGTCGACGATGTTGCGGGCGGAGAAAGTGATGGTGCGCGAATAGCCTTCCTGCTGCTTTTCGCGGCGGCCATTGACCGAGTAGTCGACGCCGTGATTGCCGAGGATGCGGATGAGCTGCTCGACATCGGCCAGATGCGGCACGTTTTCCAGCGTCAGCGTGTCGTCGGTCAAAAGCGCGGCGATCATCAGCGGCAGCGCAGCGTTTTTCGCGCCCGAGATCGGAATGCTTCCGGCAAGCTTGTTGCCGCCGACAATTCTGATGCGATCCATGAAGAGCGTCCCCTCGGCGCCAAGGCCGGTTTAAATCGGTTGAGTCTGTTGCGGCCATCTAGACCATTGGCCGGCTTGGTTCAAGAAACAGGCTACTCCCCACTTTGGCCCACGCCGACTTGGCCAAAGTACCGGCGACCAACATAGCCGATTCGCGTTAATCTTTTTTCATCGCCGCCTGCAGCCCCTCCGGCCGCTCGTCGGCCTCGCCAGCGCGCCGCTTGTCGGCGTCGCCGGTCCTTCGTGAGCGCGATTGCGCCTTGCGCTTCTGCAGGTTGGCGCGCAACTGCTCGGCCAGCCGGTCCTTGCGGCCCGTTCCGGCCTTTTTCGCTGAATCATCCTTCTTCGGTGATCCATCCTTGTTCGGAGAAACTGTCTTGCCGTTCATCGTTCGGTCCCCGGCCGGCGACCCGCCGGTGCGTATCAAGGGATAGCCAACATTGTGGCACGGCCATGTCCGCAACGATCGCCCGGTGCGGCCTTTCAACCCGTCTTTGTCTTGGCCTTGCGCTTGCCGGTTCGATATGGCAGAAGCCCCGCCATCGGCGGCTGCGGTAGCTCAGTGGTAGAGCACTCCCTTGGTAAGGGAGAGGTCGAGAGTTCAATCCTCTCTCGCAGCACCAGATTGTTTTCGCTGGCGCATCTTCCACGGCTCCCTTACCTGCTCGATGATGATTGTGCGCGGTTGGCGAGGTTGCCGAAAAATATGGCGCCCCGCGATCTGTCGAGTGCCACGCGCACAAGCTCGTCGAAACAGTGGTCTTGCACGCGCACCTCCCGGCGCTCGCACGCGCCATGATGCGCGCGGGGAAAGCGTTCTAGTCTGCCCTGCTGCAAGCGGCTTAACAAAGCTTGCAGCCGGGAACAATCGCTCAATGACTCGCGTTTCTCGCGAAGACCCGCTTCTTTTGCACGGGCAGCGGCCTCGAAGGCTCGCAAATGTCGCGCCGGCGTTTCAATCGCACTCGCCTCAGCCCTCACGATTTGGCTATTTGTGAACGCGTGTTTGATCAGGTTTGCGCAGATGAGCACATTGACCCTCTAAGCCTGGATGCCGAAGCCTTGGCGGTGATGATTGTCGCAATCTTCCGAAACGTGACTACCAATGAGCGCGAACTGCTGGAGGAAGTTAGGTCTCTTCGTCGCTCAAAAGGTGCAGAGAAGGCGCACTAGCTAGGCGGCGTTCCGAGGCGAATTGTTCTAGTCCCGCATTGGCACAATCGGATTGGCATCTGAATTGCCCATTGATGATCGCCAGAGTGTAGCCACCGAGCTTGCGAAGGGGATAGAAATGGGTTTGGCCGAAGACTTATCTGATGTCGCGCTCACATTCGAATGTCCGGATTGCTCACACCCGGCGGTAAGAAAGGGCTCCGCACTAAGAACAATCGCGCACTTCAGATGCGACGGGTGCAACGCCAAGGTGCGGATGACCTATCCGCAGAAGCTCGCGATCTTCGAAAAGCACAAGCTATTGGCCGCAAGCAGCCGGCAAAGCCGCGGGAAGCGATTGTACGCCCCCTACCGGGGCTGATTGCCGCCGACAACACGACACAGAAGGAAAATGCCCAAGGTCAGGGGCACAGATGCGGCCGAAGTGGCTTCGCGACCTCTGCCGCGTGCAGCGACGCCTGCTAAGCCTTCCTCATCCGCGCGACCTTCGCCCCTTTTGACGCATGTTGACCATGACAATGCGCCCAATCGGAATAATTCGGGCGAACGGCTCGTTAGTTCGTTAGGCGGTGCTAAAATACGGCAAAGTGTCCGAATGTCATTTCATGAAGCCCGCCAGACAGGCTGCGGCTCGCTCTGGCCTAACCGCGAAGGGAACCAGGAATGAAAACGGCTGTTTCGACCTCTTTGACAAGACGAAGTGTTGTCGCCGCGCTGGCGCTGACCGCGGCATCGACGGCGGTATTGCCTGCCGACAACGCGCTCGCCCAGGCCAAGAAGACCACAGCTGAGAAAAGTCTGTATGAGCGGCTGGGCGGCGTGTTTGCCATCGCAGCGGTGATCGATCACTTCAGCGACGCCGTCGTGAAGAACCCGATCGTTGGCAAGAAATCCAAGAATCCGCAGCTGCGCAAATGGCACACCAAGAACCTGGAAAGGTTGCCCGGCCTCAAGTTCATGCGCACGCTGTGGGTCTGCGACGTTTCTGGCGGGCCCTTCAAGTTCGTCGCCACTAAGCCCGGTACGACGCCGCTCGGTCTCGAGGAGGCGCATCGCGACCTGCGGATTTCCCCCGCGGAATTCGATGAGGTCGCAGCCGAACTCGGGCGGACCTTGGATCATTTCAAAATTCCGAAGCCTGAGAAAACTGAAGTCCTGGAAGCTTTCGCCGCCCACAAAGACGAGGTCACCGCCGGCTACGTCAAGCCGGGCTGAAGCGCTTATATCGCGCGGGCATTCGTTCTGAGCATGGCGCGCATCGCCGTGACGATGCGGCGCGGCCGTAGCTCAGCGCGCGCAGTCTTCCGATGGATCCTACTCGGAACCTGCGCGAACTGTTTCCGCGCTGAGCGACCCTTCCGGCAGTGGCAGCATGAGTTCAGCCTCGGACTTCGTCAGATGGATCCATGCCGCCCAGTCCGATGGCCGCAGCACAACCACTTGCCGATTGTGATATGGCGCGACATCCGGCCCCGGATCGGTCGTCAGCATCGTGAACGTCGGCGGCTTGTTGCCGACACCCTCGCGCCACAGCCCGGCAATCGCCATGAACGAATGGCCATTCAGCGTGAACCTGTGCTTGGTCTTTGGATATTTCGTTCCCGTGAATTCGAAGAATGCCGACGCCGGAACGAGACAGCGCTTGCTGTTGCTGAACTGCCGGCCCTCCGAGCGAAAGTTGAATACAGGTCCGCCTTTTGGCCCGGCCGGGGAAAGCCGAACGTCATCGACGCCAGTTCGATTGCGTCGCCGGCGGCGCGCATTACAGGCGCGGGGTCGTTGATGTGGATGTCATCCGCCTGCGGCAGATCCAATTCGGTTTGATGGCTGGGGATTTTGAGCGCCAGCGATTCCATCATCCGGCAGTATTCGGCCCAGGCGATGTGCTGCTGGTAGTCATTGCACATGGAAAGGCTCCGTACGCTCGACCGAGATCAGTTCAACATAGCGTTTATCGGTTGGCGCCGATTGCTGGCGGATTTGATATAAGCCTATTTGGGCCGGCGTGCGGCAGCGATGGCCTGCAACAGATTGATGCTGTTCACGTCGGGTTCGCTGGATGCGGCAACGGCAAGTGCGGCGGCTTCGGCTATTTTCGCGACGTCGTCGCTGCTGATCGTTCCACGCTTTTCCAGCAGATTTACGAGTTCGACAACGAGAAGAAAGGCGTTCACACCATATCGTTCGGCTCTGAGCTCGAACTCGCCTCGAGCCAATTTCTCCGCGTCTCCTTCAGCCCGTTTGTCCACGTTGGCGTCCTCTCCTATGGCTACAAGCTATTAACGCTTAGCACGAATGGTTTAATCCTTCGAACTGGCCACAACCTTCGCCAATTGCCGGGCATAGTGTCGCCGGTGGCAAGGGGCATGGGTTCAGCCAAGGATGAGACCAACCAATAGAACGGTAAGAACAAAGGACAACACGACGGCAAGTAGCCCGCATGCTTCCAAAGTGTTGGTTTGCCAAGCTTTCGTCGGGCGCCTCCGGTTTGAATTCCCGTTTCGCGAAACAAACTTCATCGGGCACCAGATCGGACGCGGAGCCGGCTTGAATTTGGCAAAGCGCTCCTCTTCATCGGCCCGGAAGGCATCTCCGCGAAACTCCGGAGCACCGTATGCGCGGCGCCGGCCTGCCTTTCATCGACGCGGGCCATCACCAGTACGACACCTTCTGCGATCTTCGGCTTGCGCGGCTTCTGGGCGAAATTGGCGAAAGTTCCGAGAAGCACGCCGGCAAAGCCGCCCCAAGCCGCACCGACCAGGGCCATGCCGGTCATCCCCGCAGGATCAACGTCTTGAGCTCCAAAAGCGCTGAAGCCGGCCAACAGACCAGCCGTCGCGCCAAGTGCGGCACCAGCGACGGCACCCCGCCAGAGAGCACTCATCTCATCGTCGTAATATCCAGCAACGCTGATCGGTTCATCATTGTCATTGTAAGATCCGACGACGCTGATTTGCCGGCGACGAATCCCGGCAGCCTGAAGCCTGGCCACGGCACGTGCTGCCTGGGCATGGGAATTGAACAGCCTGCTGATCGTTTGCATTTACGCCCAGACCCGCCGCCCGTTCGGAGCGTCGGGCCTCTCCTCCCTGGCTTGAACTCTTCCGCCCGGACGCATCTTCGTCGCGCCAAAGCTCACCACAACGTGAGCCAGCCGGCTACGTTCCCAGCCGGGGCTTCGGTCCAATCCTGGAGTATCTTGCTTGGGACCTAAGTCTGACCTGCTTGAATGCAACGGGCAGTGAGGCCACGCCGAGAGGGAGCCGTTGCTGAATCGAAGAGGTCGAGGAGAGGGCTAAGGCCTATCGCAGACCCAAAAAGCTCAAAATGGCGATTACGATCACGATGGCGCCGACCAGCCAGATAATGTTGTTCATGATTACGCTCCTTCGCCTACGGGCTGGGCACGCCGAGGCGAAGCCCGCCACGCAAGTGGAACATTAGATGCGGCTAAAGGTTCCTCGCGGGCCTCGCTGTCGAAAGAGCCCACCGCACCAGTCGGCACGGCGGGCGACGCAGAGCTTCACCCCGGTGGTGGGCAGCAAACGGCATTGCATCCAAAGGCTCAGCTGATGCTTCTGGACCAGTTATCAACCTGGCGCTCCGCCTCTTCCTTGGCGATGCCATATCGCTCCTGGATGCGTCCCAAGAGCTGGTCCCTATTGCCCTCGATACGATCAAGATCGTCGTCGGTGAGGTCACCCCACTGCTCCTTCGCCTTGCCTTTGAACTGCGTCCATTTTCCCTTGATTTGATCCCAGTTCATATGTTCCTCCTTGCTTCCTGGGCCCGCACTGAAGCGGAGCGCGGACCGATCGGCATTTCAATGTTGGTGACGAATGAAGATTAGCAGCCGCTAAAAGTTCCGGTGCCGACGCAAAAAGCCCGTCGTGCCGTGCCGGACTGCGAGCTGATGTTGATGATGCCCGGAGCTTGATGCTCTTTCGCGGCACTATCTTATGCCGTTGAAGGCGCTGAGCTTCTTGCTGGTTGGCCTTGGCTGGCAAGCCTCGAAAGGCTGCCCGGCAGCATTGTTCTGTCCTTGCCGATCATGAGCACGCCGCTGTCGGGCG
This sequence comes from Mesorhizobium sp. M0500, assembly GCF_040321165.1. Lineage (NCBI taxonomy): Bacteria > Pseudomonadati > Pseudomonadota > Alphaproteobacteria > Hyphomicrobiales > Phyllobacteriaceae > Mesorhizobium > Mesorhizobium sp. M0500. The sequence continues at coordinate 8,531 of NZ_JAMYRB010000042.1, read as the reverse complement.
CCAACAGTGCCGAGAACGGCAGCATCGCCGCGCCGATCGGCGAGGCCTCGGGGCCGAATTGTCCCGAGACGATTTCCGGCGCCACGATGCCGATGGCGCTGATCCTGTTGAACTGGGTCTGCACCTTTGCCAGCAGCTCGAGATGGATCGGCCGCGGCAGGATGCTGTCGAGAACGATCGCTTCGATGTCGATGACGGAGGTGATGGCGATGATCGCCTCGACCAGCGCATTGGCGCAATCGTCGATCCATTCGGATAGCGGTTCGCGCGCCCCTGGCGGCAAGGGGTCGAGTTCGCGCACGCGGTTGATCTCGATGCCGCGCGATTTGAGATGATTGACCAGCACATAGATCGAAGCGCGATGCAGCAGGCTCTGGTAGCGCGCCGGCTTGGCCGCCACCGAATCGAGGCTTGAAGGCGAGACCGGCAAAGGACCGAGCGCGGCGCTGTTGCCGTGCGGCCCGGTATGGACCTTGCCGCCTTGCACCAGTCCACCGCCGACAAAGGTGTCGATCGAGATATGCATGAAGTCGCGGAACCGCGCGCCGGTCCCCTGGATGAGTTCGGCGAGTGCGGCCGATGATGCGTCGTTTTCCACGAAGACCGGGGTCTTCGGCTTTGTGGCGAAGAACGTCGTCAGATCGATTGCTTCCCAGCGGCTGCCGAGATCGTCGGGAAAGCCGAGCTCTTCGCTCCAGCCGCCGAGAAAATATGGCGAGGCGATGCCGATGCCGACGATGCTGGCATCGCCAAGCCCCTCGACCAGCTTGTCGAAATTGGCCAGCGACATGTTGCCGGCCTTGAGCACCATGTCGGGATCCGGAAAGCGATATTCGTGCGACTCGCGCGAGCGGACCTCGCCGGCAAAGTCGACGAGCACGGCTTCCAGCGCGCGCCGGCCGATCTTGATGCCGACGCTGTAGATACGCTCAGGTGCAAGTCGGTAGAGAGTGGATGGGGATCCGCGTTGCCCGAACCTTTTCCCCACTTGCTTTACGAATCCGGACGATTCCAGCCCGTCGACAATGGTGGCGACCGCGGCCGGCGTCAGATTTGCGGCGCGCGCCAGATCGGACTTGGATGCCTCCTTCAGGCGGCGAATGGCATCAAGCACGAAGCGCTCGTTATAATGCCGAACCTTGACCGAATTGCTGCCTTTTCCGGACAAAACCGGCGCCTCCCCATTCATTCCCGCAGAGCCACTCCAGCCGCTTGCGGCTTTGAGGCTGCCGCGGGGTCGAGCACTCCAATCGCACCCGTGCGCGACGCGACAGTGCCCTTCGCGGCCATGGAAGTCAATTTTCCAGTTGCGGCATTCGACCATTTAATATAGCAAATTGAAAAAACAGGGACCAGGGAGGAAAGGTGCTGCACTTGGGCGCATTAGGCGAAGCCGACGCCATGGTGAAGAGCGACGCGGCTGTCCCCGTTGCCCTGGTTCAGGCGACAAAAGCCTTCGGCGGCACGATTGCCCTCAAGGACGCGTCCTTCGAATTGCGCTCAGGCGAGGTGCTGGCTCTGCTTGGCGAAAACGGCGCCGGCAAGAGCACCTGCGTAAAGCTGCTGGCCGGCGTGTATCTCCCGACCGGCGGCCATGTCGAAGTCGATGGCAAGCCTGTGGTCTTCCATTCGCCGCACGACGCCCAGGCTGCCGGCATCTCGGTCATGCACCAGCACCCCGGTCTTTTCCCTGATCTTTCGGTGGCGGAGAACATCTATCTCGGCCATATGCCGCGCGACCGCTTCGGCGGCATCGACAACGCCGCCATGCTTGCCGGCGCGCGCAGGGTGCTGGCGACAGTCGGCCTCGACGTGCCGGCCGAAACCCGGCTCGGAACGTTGCGCACCTCCGAACAGCAACTGGTCGAGATCGCCCGCGCCCTGTCGCTCGACGCGCGGGTGCTGATCATGGACGAGCCGACGGCCGCCCTGTCGCAGCGCGAGGTCGAGCGGCTGTTCACTGTCGTCGCCGACCTGCGGCTGCACGGCGTGGCGATGATGTTCGTCGGCCACCGCATGGACGAGATCTTCCGCATCGCCGACCGCATCGCGGTGCTGCGCGACGGGCGCCTCATTGGCGTCAAGCCGAAGGCCGAGCTTGGCCGCGCCGCTGCCATCGGCATGATGGTCGGCCGCGAGGTCACCGACCTCTATCCGCAACGAAGCCATGCCACCGGCGCACTGGTGCTGGAGGCGAGGGGGCTTTCGCACGCCGGTGGCTTTTCCAATATCGACCTCAAGCTCCATGCCGGCGAGGTGCTCGGGCTCGGCGGCCTGGTCGGCAGCGGGCGGACCGAGATCGCGCGCGTGCTGTTCGGAATCGACCAGCCCGATGCCGGCGAAATCCTGATCGACGGCGAAGCTGTGCGCTTCGCGTCGGCACGCGACGCCATGGATGCGCGTATCGCCTATGTCTCTGAAGACCGCATGGGCCAGAGCCTAGTGATGGATTTTTCCATCCTCGACAACGCGGTGCTGCCAGTCCTCGACAAGGCAGCCCGCTCCGGCTTCTACGGCACGAACCGCGCGATCAATCTGGTTTCGGACTGGCTGAAGCGCATGAAGCTTCGCTTTTCCGGCTACGCGCAGCCGGTAAAGGAACTGTCCGGCGGCAACCAGCAGAAGGTGGTGTTGGCCAAATGGCTGCGCACCGAACCGCGCGTCCTCATCCTCGACGAGCCGACGCAAGGCATCGACGTCGGCACCAAGGCGGAAGTGCATGCGATGATCGCCGACCTTGCCGCCCAGGGCATGGCAATCATCCTGATCTCCTCCGAAATGCCCGAGCTCATCGGCATGTGCGACCGCATCATCGTCCTGCGCGAAGGCCATCGGACGGCCGAATTTGCCAGGGGCGAAGCGACTCAGGAAAAGGTGCTGGAAGCAGCGACCAAGGTCGGCGAAAGCGCCGATGCGGCGGCACAGGCCGCCGGCGAGGAGAAGAGAAAAGGACCGCTCGACATACTGAAGCGGCGGGAGTTCGGTCTGCTCGCCGCGATGCTGGCGGTCGCCATCCCGGTCACCATCATCAACCCGCGCATGGTGAGCGCTGCAAACCTGACCGCCGTGTCGATGGATGCCGCCTTGCTCGTCGTTGCAGCACTCGCGCAGATGCTGGTGCTGATCACCCGCAACATCGACCTTTCGATCGCCGCGGTGATCGGCCTGTCGGCTTACATGGCGGCCAGCATGGTCCAGGCCTATCCAGGGCTCGACATCGGCATTGGCCTGATAACCGCATGCGCCGTCGGTGGCGTCGCCGGCCTGATCAACGGCCTCGTCGTCACCAGGGGAAAGATCCCGGCGATCGTCGTCACGCTGGCCTCGATGTCGATCTTCCGCGGCTTCAACTCGATCTGGGCAGCCGGCGACCAGATCAGCGCCGACGAAGTCACGCAAGCCTGGCTCGACATGACCGGCCTGAAGATCGCCGGCGTGCCGCTGATCGTCGTCATCGCGATCGTCATCCTGTGCCTGGGTTATGTGCTGCTCTATCGCACGGCCATCGGGCGCGAACTGTTCGCCGCCGGCTCCAATCCCGACGGCGCGCGTCTTATCGGCATCCCCGTCGACCGGCGCATCCTGCTGGCCTTTGGCATGGCCGGCCTGCTCGGCGGCCTGTGCGGTGCGCTGTGGGCATCGCGCTATGCGACCATCGATGCCCGCGTCGCGCTCGGCTTCGAACTCACCGTGATCGCGTCGGCGGTGGTCGGCGGCGTCGCCATCCGCGGTGGTTCGGGCACGCTGCTCGGTATCATCCTCGGCGCGCTCACGCTGCTCGTCATCAAGAACGGGCTGACGCTGGTGCGCGTCGACCCGCTGTGGCTGCAGGGCGTCTACGGCCTCGTGATCCTGGTCGCCATCGGCATCGACACCTTCATCGTGCGGCGGGCCGAGCAGGCAAGACAGGCGAGGGCGCGGTGAAAAAGTTCCTCCGTTCGATCGACTTCTGGGATCTGCTGCTGGCGACCTCTTGCGTGGCCATCTTCCTCTATGCCGCGATCTTCGTGCCGAATTTCGTTTCCGGCTTCAATCTCTCGCAACTGGCCGCCAGCGCCTCGGAAAAGGCATTGCTGATCCTGCCGATGACGCTGCTCATCATCACCCGCGAGATCGACCTGTCGATCGCCTCGGTGCTGGCGCTGACGTCCGTCGTCTTTGGCTTGCTGGTCCAGGCCGGTGTGCCGACACTTGCCGCAATCCCGCTGACGCTCGTCATCGGCGGCCTGCTCGGCGCCTTCAACGGCTATCTGGTCTCGGGCCTTGGACTGCAGTCGTTGGTTGTGACGCTCGGCACCATGGCGCTCTATCGAGGCATTGGCTACATCCTGCTCGGCACTGGCTCGGTCAACATCCTGCCGCCCGCGGTCGTCGATTTCGGCATCAACAACCTGCCTGGCACCGAGATACCGTGGACCATCGTGCCCTTCCTGGTGCTGGCGCCGGTGTTTGCGGTCGTGCTGCAGAAGACGCCGACCGGCAAGCGCATCTACGCGCTCGGCGGCAGCCCCGAAGTGGCGCGCTATTCCGGCATAAACACGCGCCGGATGGTGCTGAACCTGTTCGTCGTCTCGGGCGTCGTCGCGGCGATAGCCGGCATCGTCTATACCGCACGCCTTTCCAACGCCCGCGCCAACAATGCGCTCGGCATGGAGCTTGACGTCATCACCATCGTGCTGCTCGGCGGCGTCAGCGTCTTTGGCGGCAAGGGCCGCCTGACCGGCGTCATGCTGGCACTGGTCCTGATCGCCATCATCCGCAACGTGCTGGCGCTGAACCAGATCGGTGGCGACGCGCAGGGCATGATCATCGGCCTGCTTCTAATCGGCTCGCTGCTGATCGGCAATTACTGGCGCTCCACACAGGAGATGCTCAGCAGATCCCGCGCAATGCGCGAGACAAAGGGGTGATCTCGGGCCCCTTCCTTCAAGCCCGAATTTTGACGGAGGAGTCACAATGAAAGCGTTTAGATTAGCCCTGCTCGCATCCGCGGTTCTGCTTGCGCCAAGCTCGCTGGCCTTCAGCCAGGAGTGCGCCAAGGAACCCGTAACGGTCGGTTTCCTGCCCAAGCTCGACACGGATCCCTACTTCAAAGTGGCCTTTGGCGGCGCACAAGAGGCAGCCAAGGAAATTGGCGGCACCGCTACCCAGGTCGCCCCATCGCAGGCGACCGCCGAGGCGCAGATCGATTTCATCAACAGCCTCGTGTCGCAGAAGGTCGGAGTCATCGCAATTGCCGGCAACGACGCCAATGCCGTCGCGCCTGCGCTGAAGCGCGCCGTTCAGCAGGGCGTCAGGGTGATTTCGTATGACTCCGATGTGGCCGCCGATGCGCGTGCGGTGTTCGTCAATCAGGTGAAGGGCGACAGCCTCGCCGAGATGATGCTCGAAAGTGCATTCGCCCTCAGCGGCGGTGAAGGCGAATTCGCGATCCTGTCGTCGACGCCGACGGCGACCAACCAGAATGCCTGGATCGACTTCATGAAGGCGAAGATGGCGGCCGAGCCGAAGTTCTCCAAAATGAAGCTGGTGCAGGTGGCCTATGGCGAAGAAAGCGAACAGATCAACCAGCAGCAGGCATTGGCGCTGGTGCAGGCGTTTCCCGATCTCAAGGTGATCATCGTCCCGGCAGGCATCGGCCTTCCGGCGGCCGCGCGTGCACTCGAGGAAGCGGGCATGATCGGCAAGGTCAAGCTGACCGGGCTCGCGCCGGCCACTCTGATCTCGAAATACATCAAGGACGAAGCGGCTCAGGATATCTGGTGGAACGTCACCGATCTTGGCTATCTTACTTATCAGACGGCCCAGGCGTTTGCGCAATGCAAGATCACCGGCAAGGAGGGTGAGAAGTTCACGGCAGGCAGGCTCGGCGAATACACGATTGGCGCCGGCGGCGAACTGATCCTTGGTCCGGCCAAGATCGTGACTCCCGAAAATCTGGCCGAGTTCAAATTCTGATCCTATAGAGCTTGAGTTCTAGGGGGCGCCGGTCCATCCGGCGCCCTTCCTAAAAACCTCTCGAATGAAAACAGTGCGGGGCGGCAATGAAGATATTGCTTGCAGGCGAAACCTTTGCAGCGACGACCTCGGTTGCCATCGGCAGCGACGTGCTTACAAGTGCGGCCTCGACAAATGGTGCGACGGCCTTCAATGCCGCGCTGGCCACTGAAGGCATCGCGGTCACGCAGATCGGCGGCGAGCGTTGCAGCGCGGCGTTTCCCTATGACCTCGATGGGCTCGCCCAATATCAGGCGGTGGTGATCTCCGACGTCGGCGCCCTGACATTGCTGGTGACGCCGGATGCCCGCGCCGGGCGTGTCGGCGTCAACCGCCTCGATGTGCTCAAGGCCTATGTCGAAGGTGGCGGCGGGCTGATGCTGGCCGGCGGTTACATGGGCTTTCAGGGCATGTTCGGGACGGCGCGTTTCCACGACACCCCGGTCGAGGACGTTCTGCCGGTCCGTTGCCTACCCTACTGCGACGGCATGGAGGTGCCGCAAGGCGTGCAGGCCTCCATCCTGCAGTCGTCACATCCGATTTTTTCCGGGGTGGAGGGGCCTTTGCCGCCGATTCTCGGCATGAACAAGCTGGAATTCAGGCGCGACGGTTCGTCCCGGCTTCTGGCGACCTGCCACCATCGCGGCACCGACTGGCCGCTCCTTGCCGTCGGTAGCCATGGCCGCGGCCGCACGATTGCCTGGGCAACCGATATCGGCCCGCATTGGCTCTCGCAGGATTTCCTCGGATGGCCGTTCTACGGAAGACTGATGGCGAACATGGTCGGTTGGCTCGCCGGCGATGGATGAGAAAGCTGGTTTGACCAGTGCGGCTGCCTGCCGCTGCCTCCGATGCCGCGCGAGGCCCCGGTGACCAGCACCACCTTGCCGGCGAGGTCGAATTTCGGCGTGAACTCATTTGTCATGCAATTCCACCTTGTTCTTCAAATCGGACCGGCTGCCGTGTCGAACCGAATAGGCTCGCGTGAATTCGGCGCCCAGCAGAAATATCTCGGCCGAATAATAGACCCATAACAGCACGACGAGCAGGGCGCCGGCCGCGCCGTATGACGATGAGATGGCGCTGGTTCCGATATACCAGCCAATTAGCGACTTGCCGATGGTGAACAGAAACCCGGTGACCACGGCGCCGATGCCGACATCGCGCCATTGCAGGCTGCGGTCCGGCAGCACCTTGTAGATTGCGGCAAACAGCAGCGTGATCAGGGCAAACGAGACGATCCCGTTGATCGCGCTCAGGATGATGGTGCCGAACGGCAGGTAGGCGTTGATGACGTCTCCGAGCGCCGAAATTGCAGCGCTTACGACCAGCGACACCAGGAGCAGAAAGCCGAGCGCCGCGACGAGGCCCAGGCTTGCAATGCGTGCCCGAACCATTCGTGAAATCGTTGCCCCGCTCGGTTTGACTTTCCAGATTTCGTTCAACCCCAGCTGCATCTCGCCGAACACGCCGGATGCGGCGACGAACAGCGTGACCAGCCCCAGAATGCTGGCGAGGGTTCCGGCTTCCTTCTGCGAGGCGTTTTCGATCGTAGCTCGCAGCAGCTCGGCACTTTGCGGCCCCATCAGGCCAGCGATCTGTGCCGAAAGGGCGAGTTGCGCCGCCTCGTGCCCGAAGGCCATGCCGGCAATAGCCACAACGATGAGCAGGATCGGCGCAAGCGAGGTCGTGGCATAAAACGCTATCGCCGCCCCATGGCTCAGCGCATTGTCGTCGATGAAGCCGATGACGCTCTGCTTGAGGAGCCTCCAGCCCTCTGCTGCCAAATTCCACATGTAGGCCTCGCATGCCTGTCAACAAACAAGTAGCGGCGGCGCAGCGCTGGGCGAGGGGTGGGGGCTCGGCCGGAACAAAGCCGGCAACGGCGCGCTGTACAAGGCGATCGCCTATAAAGGCGGCGTGCAGCGAACATCCTGCGAAAGGTGCCGCTCGACTGGCCGGGGACGTGCTCACGATGCAATCAGGGGAACTGTGACAGTTGTCTGATAATTTATCGGATATCGGTTGAAATACGGGAACTCGATCACGAACGCATATTGGGCGGTCAGATGTGCCATGCGAAAGCCGCCGCTGGGGGCGTCGATTGCTATTGTTACATCGACGTCTTTCAATCCCAAATCCAGTAATTTTTCCGTGGCAATGGCTTGGATCTGGGCCTGCGTCAGCGAGTTCTTCATTTGCAGCGCACGTGACGACGTTTCCAGCGTGTACCGAACACTCGACATAGCATTCAGAGCCCAGCCGAATGCAAAGATGCCGATCAAAAGCATTATCAGAAAAGGCGCGATCAGCGCGAACTCTAATGCAGCTCCGCCTGATGCATCCCCCGTGAAAGCTCTCGACTTAGCGGACACGAATCACCTGTTGATGACTGAGTTCGCGCGAGAGGGAAAACGCACCAAAACTGAAGGGCGGTGACCAGGTGGCTGTCGCCTGTATTACGAGGAAGACCGAGGGGGCTTTCAAAGTGTCGCACAGGACCGATGGATCGGCCACGATGTTCCCGCACATGT
>NZ_JAMYRB010000041.1:0-31584 GCF_040321165.1 Mesorhizobium sp. M0500 | reverse complement strand
GCCGTGGCACGCTGATCACCCCGGCCCCATGCCGGAGAGCGCGGCGACCGAGCCGTCAGCTACACCACTCCCTGGGACACGATCACAGAGTGTCGCGACGACAATTGTTCATGGCTCAATCCTGCGACGCAGGAGCCATGATTCATGGCGCTGGCTTGCGTTGGGCTGTGCGCTTGGCGCGCGGAGAAGCGAGGGGGAAAGCCTTCCTGCTTCCCCGACGCGATCGGCAACTTGTCTGCAGCCGGACCGAACGATCGCAGCGACACTTGCCTGCTTGATATTTACACGGAATGAGGTTTGTTGGCGGAGTAACGAATTATTTGCCTGGATTGGCGAATAGACAGACCATCCGTTTTCAAAGCGCGCTTTGGACAAGAGGAAATTCGATGACCGTTTCTCCAGACCCAAGCGACCAGGCTGATCTCGTATCAATCACCGCTGACATCGTTTCCGCCTACGTTTCGAACAATCCGTTGCCGGTCGGCGAGTTGTCGAAGCTGATCGGGGATGTCTATGTCGCTTTGCAAGGGATCGGCACACCTGTGGCTCCGACCGCAGCCAAACTGGAGCCGGCGGTGTCGATCAAGAAGTCAGTGTCACCTGATTTCATCATATGCCTGGAAGACGGGAAAAAGTTCAAATCCTTGAAGCGGCATATCGGAACGCACTACAATCTGAGTCCGGACGAATACCGCCAGAAATGGAACCTGCCCTCCGACTATCCTATGGTTGCGCCGAACTACGCGGCGACTCGCTCGGCCCTGGCAAAATCAATAGGATTGGGCCGCAAGGCGGCAGCGCCAGCGACAGCTGCGGCGGAAAAACCAAAACGAGCTGCTCGCGCGCCAGCGGCGGCAGCAATTGCCACGGCAATCAAATCGCCGGTGAAGAAGGCGCGCAAAACACCCGTCAAAGCATAGCGTGCTGCACCAGATAGAGGTGCAGTGGCGAACCTGAACATGGCGAAGCCCCGCCTTGCGCGGGGCTTCGTGTTAGCTCGGATCACTCGGCGGCGCGGCGGGACCAGATGAGCGAGAACTCGCCCCCGGGGTCGGTTTCGACCAGGCTCGCATAGATCGGAGCGGGGAAGCTGGGATCGTCGAGCTTGACTGAGTGATAGTCGCGGCCCTCGCGCGAGGTCTTCTTCCATGCCGCCCCGAACTCGATGGCGCCGGCGAAGATGCGGAAGTCCGGACCTTTTTCATTGTCGCCGTCGACCGGGGTGAACGACACTGTCTTGACGTTGAGGTTGAGGGTTTTGACTGAGCCGGAGAAGCCGTTCGCGGTGCGGGAGAATGTGCCGATCGTCGCCATTGTGGTGGTTCCTTCTGTTTCTCGGGCCGCGCCCATTGCGGCCTCACATGAGGGACCACTCGTCAAGCTGTGGCTCTGAGCTGCTGAGTGGTCGTTTCTGGAGGACGCTCCGCTCGGTGCGAGGCGTCCTGTCAAGGGTGCTCAATCGCCGTTGCGGCGGTTCGGACGTGACCAGATGAGGCTGTAGCCCTGGCCGTCCTCGCCCACGACGAGGTTGGCGTAGATCGGAGCGGTGAAGCTCGGGTCGTCGAGCTTGAGACCCAGTTAGCTGCGACCCTCGTTGGACTGCTTGGACCAGGCCGCCCCGATTTCGATGCGGCCGACGAAGACCCGGTGGCTGGGAGCGTTTTCGCCGCTGGCGCGCGTATCGGGTACGATACGGACCTTCTTGGCCTGGAGGGAGAGGGTGACGATCTCGCCGCTGAACTCGTTGTTGTCCGATTGCTGGAAGTTGCCGATGGTAGCCATTGTCGTTCTCCTGACTGGTTGCCGAAGCCGCCCTGTGCGGCCTCGATAGCGGTCGTGAGGCGACGATCGGGCCGACTGCATCCTGTGGACCGCAGCGCCAGCGGAGGACGGCGGCAGCCGAGCTTGTTGTCCCGCGAGGAATGCGGCAAAGCCGCAGGGGAAGAAGGTCGGGGAAGCCGTTGCAGGCAGAGGCCCGACCGGCGCCAGACCAGCCAGTAGAGAGGCCGTATAGGGAGGATTTCAGCATCAGTCTCTCGAGAACGATGCTGGCCATCGGCCCTTCAGCCACGCATTCGGCACAAGCAGCGCGATCCCTACCGCCACATGAACCTGAGGTCTGAGCCCATTCCTGATCCGCGCGTTTGCACGTATCAACCTCACATCCGGTCGCCGCTCGAGCGGCCGCACCATAATCCCGCCTGCGGCGGCAAGGGCTCAGGAGGACGAGACCAGTCTCGATGACGGCGTTCAAAGCCATGCCGCAATGCGGTCGTCCACCTGGTTCCGGCGGGGCTGATCAGGCCCTGGCCGAACTGGAATGCGGTCAGATCGTCATGGTCTTACAAACGCTCCTTCGATCACCACGCCGGCGCGGACGTATTTCCACAAAGCCACGATCAGCTTGCGGGCCAGCGCGGTAATCATCACCTTCTTGAAGCGTCCGCCATTCTGGGCAACTCGCTCGTTGAACCAGCGGCTGAGCGCCGAGGCGGGCTGGTGCCGCAACCAGAGCCACGCCATTTCCAGCAGCGTCGATCGCAAGCGTGGGTTTCCGGACTTTCCGATCCCCTGTTCCCGGTCGATCGACCCGCTTTGCCATGGCGTCGGCGCAAGGCCGGCATAGGCCGCCAGCTGCCGGCGATTGTCGAAGCACCGAAACAAGCCCTCTCCCCACAGCACGGCCGCAAACTCTGGTCCGATACCGACGACTTTCGACAGCATAACCACTTCACGCGCCGATTGGCGTTCTTCGGCGAGCATGGCGTCCCGTTCCGCCTCGACTGCCTTGATCTGATCGAGCAACATTTCCATTCGGTCGACCTCACGCAGAACCTGGCGCTTCATATTTGCGGGCAGATCCCGTCCATCGCCGGTGTGAAGAGTTTCCAGCCGATCGCGACGATCACGCCGCAAAGGATCGTAGCCGGTGATGCCCTGCGAGAAGAGCAGACCCTTGATCCGGTTGCCGTGCCGGATGCGTTCTTCCATCAACACCTTGCGCTCCCGGACGATGCGGCGGCGATCCTCCTCATAAGGGCTCGGCACGCGTAGCATGGAGCAGACTCGCGGTTCGCCACGCTTGAACGCCAGCAGCGACGCCGAGTGGTTTTGAAAGCAAGGCAGCGCACAAAGAGCTGGACGAGATCTTTGTTTCGGTGGAGTTGAGCAAGAAGTCCTGGCTGGTCACCTCGATTCGCCGGGAGCTGGCGGGTTATCGCGCCATACCATCCCCGGCGCGGATATTGCCGGGCTTCTTGGCCGCCTCGCTCAGTTGAAGCAAAGGCTCGTAGCCGAACCGGCCGCGACTATCCGTTCGTCATCATTCAAGGGGCCGGCCTTGATGGCTTCTGGGTCCACCGAGTTCTGGAAGCAGAAGGCCACGACACTCATGTCGTTGACGCGGCATTTTGAACATCACTACGGTTCGGTCGCTCCTCCAAGCGCCCGCCGTGCGGGTGGCGGAGGAGTTGTATGGCCTCATGAGGGTTGAACGAATGTTTCGGGCAAGTTTGCAGCCAGCTCCGCCGACTGAACCAAGTCCGGAGATTCCATATCGACGCTTGGGTTGGACGCTCGCGCCAGCCGGAACCAACGGCGGCCACAAGCGGTTTACCAATCGAAGGGACTGCAATGGATGCAGGATAATGGAATTTTTGGATATGGAACTGGCGAGAGCCCGACAGCGGCTCAACGGAGCGCAGCTTTCCCTTAAACGTGCGAATGAAATGCTGGATGAAGACTGCGGCGTCGGCATCAATATCGCGCTGTGCAGCAGGATACGGGCTGCGCAACGGCGCGTGGTGGAGGCCAGATCGCGGTTGACGAAGATCGATCCCACCAGCGCTGACGGAGTTCGCACACGTTGAACCATCCGGGCCGTGAAAGCCTTCCGATCCGCCGCTGCCCCATGTCGTCACGGCTAGCGCCTCAGACCGCGCAGCAATATGTGAGGACCGGCCTCTCATTCGTCACGGCCCTCCGGCCAGCTCTTTGCGAGCGTAAGATCGGACAGCGGAACCAAAGGCGGATTCGCGAATTCTACCGCTAGACAATTGGATTGTCGCCCATGAGGCTCGCGACCCTCCACCTTGAAACTGCGAGATACGGCGATGTATATCGCGCCGCCAGGCTCGCGCGACTGACGCGGCAAATGATCCGGCACATCAAGCGCACTGACACCTCGGCTCAAAACGTCGAGCAAGCGCTGGCTAGGTTGGCCGAAGCAAACGCGCCCATGGATCGGCTCACGCTGCATCAGTAAGGCCGCCACGCTCATGCCCGCCCCCGCATCGGCACGATGTGCGGCGGGTTGTTCGTGTGGCGTTCCCTCCACATCCGTTTCGCGGTGCCGGGGATGGCGCTCATGATCTTGGCGATCGGGCGCTCGCTGCCCAGTCGAGTAGATCGAGCTGCGCTGGGTCATGATATCGCTTCTTCGTGACTCCGCTGGTCCTTAATCGGTTGTTCTTGCGAGACTTATGTAACATCGTGCCAGCGCCGTTCAGCGCATCGTTGCCGCCACGGCCTCGGATGATGTCGGCGACATTGAAAGAGCCGAGCCGTTGATGCAGCCCAGTTCGCTGCTACGGTCAATGATCCTGGTCGGCGGCAGACTTAAAAGTGCTGACGGGTGGCTAGAATGTATTACGTCCACGGATATGCCTACGAGAACGTCTTCCCCTTCCCGGGTGACTTTACGCGGCTTCCTCATCATCGTCCGACTCGTACTTTCGAGCTCGTGACGCTGGATCCCGGGTGCTGTCAGGCCGCATGCCGGCGATAGCAAAAGAACGCCCCCTCAATAGTGGGTCTTGCGATGTAGCGGTCTCCCACCCTCAAATTCCAAACAATTCTCTGTTGGAATACAGCGCGCTCTGAAGCCCAGGATGGCGCCGAAAGCTGTTTGCTGGGCCGTGCGCCAAATCAGCCGAATTGCTCTCTAGAAAGCCGTTCTTCTCCATACTTCTGTGCTACGCTATTTAGCACACAGGTTGGCGATCTCAATGAATTCAAGTGCTTGGCGCATAGCGCCTAGCATCGAGTTTGCGGCCTGCTGCGCTGGAGCGAGAGAACCCGACGACGAACGCGAACGCCCATCGACAGGTTTGAGAGATTTTGCTCTAGTGAGAGTATGATCCACGCCGCATAGACCGGTGTTATTTCCCCTGGCGATTCTTCCAAGAGATCGCGTCCTCAAGCCGGTCGTCACCCCAGAAAATCTCCTTGCCGACGACGAAAGTCGGCGAGCCGAAAATGCCGAGGCTCTTGGCTTGGTTCGTCGCGTCAACAAGCCCCGCCACGGCTTCTTCCGCGTCCGCGCGTGCCAGCACATCCTCCACATCGGCGCCGGCCTCCGTGATACTCTGGCTGATGTTCGGCTCATTTCCGGCAGGAAGTCCTTCTTCGATCCATCGCCTGTAGCTTGCCCGGACATAGGCGGGACACCAGCCTTCTGCTGCCCCCACGATTGCTACACGGTTCGCCCGTTCCAGCTCCGCTAGAGGGTACGGCGCCGGGAGCTTCGGCGAGAGCCCGCGCATTTGCGAGCGCCGCTCGATGTCCCTCCACATATAGGCGGCCTTTGCCGGCTTGTTCACAAAGGGGACGTTGTTCATCTCGATCATCACCACCCGCACATTGAAGGGTTTCCAGACGAAACGAACGCCAGTCTGCTTCTCGACCTGCTCGATGCGCATGACCGACAGGTATGTGTAGGTGCTGCCTATTGAGAACCAGAAGTCGATGATTGGCATTACCTAAAACTCCAGAGCATGACCCGCCTTGTCGCCAGCGAGGTGTGCTCCCAACGCGGCGATCCCGCTCCCGACATTAAGGCAGGCCTGGCTTCGTTGCCATTGTGGTTACCAATACGTCACCGGAAACCTGCGAGGCCAGGAAATTGCGAGCGTCGCGTATGTCCCGAGAGAACTCTGCATCTGCAAAGGGAACCAGGAGTTGCTCCAGCATCGAGCAGGGATAGAGCCCAGGGCTGGCCTCGTGTGCGAAACGCGCGAGATCTGTCGCGGCTCGAAGTTCCAACATTCGGGCGTCCTGCTGCCGCGCAACCTCCATTGCGGCGAGGAGGCTGGTTTCCACCCGGGAGAGGTCCGGCTGTGGTTGCTTCAGTGCCACCAGGCCATCGAGCCGATGAAGTTCAGCCAGCCAGAACTGCTCGCCCGACCGGCCAACGAACGCGAAACCTTCCCGCACCGCAGCCTCTGCTGCCACCGTATTGCCGGCCTTCAGAAGGCATTCGGCAAGCTGCGCGACGAACACTGACTCGAATAGGTGAGCGTCGCGCGTTCGATTGGAATCGAGCGCCTGACGGATCGTCGCTATGTTCTCGTCGGTTGGCTCGCGCCGGGCTCGCACACATGCATGGCATAGAACGCCGTTTCGCTTCAGGTGCTCGACCTTCCGTTCGCCGCAATAGGTGACGAGCGCAACAGCATCGCTCTCGCAAGCGTCGAGATTGCCGAACAGAAATTGTGGCCACACGATCGTGTAGAAGTTGCCTGCCGCGACGGTGTGAGCGTTGCCATGATTTAACAGCTCTGACCGCACCTGTTCACTGGATTTCGCGACGCCCTCGTACTGTCCCAGCAGAGCTAACGCCATTGTCTTCCAGTACAGGACGTTCAGGCCGGGGTCGATGCCAAACCAGGAGCTCAACACCTTCTGGCGGTCGGGGTCACGATATCTTTCAGCCGACTGCAGACTTTCCAGAGCCTCGCGAGAACGTCCGGTCAGGACCTGGGTCGTCCCGAGAAGCCGATAGGCGACCAACTTGAATGTCGGGTCGACCTGGCGGTCCGCAAACTCTACAATCTGCCGCGCTAGGGCGAACGCATCCTCCATCTTCCCCGCGAAATAGCTGCTCGCGCAAAGGCCATGCAGAACCGAGAAGCGTTGCAAGTCGGAACCGACGCCTGCGTCAAGCAGTGATTTGGCACTAGTCAACGCCGCAACTGTTTCCTGGAACGGCAGCAGCGAGTTGGCGCGGGCGACCAATAGAGCCAGTTCAAGTGGTCGACGCACCTGCTCGTCTTCGATTTGCCGGGCTGCCGTCAATCCGGCCCCGGTGTGCTGAGTGGCCTCGGCAAGAGCTGACCGCGACAGGGCCAATTCCGCAGCAGTCAGCCAATAGTGCGCCGCCGGCTCCGAGAGTCCCGCCTCAGTGTAGTGATGGGCGATCACCGCCGGCGCGGATTCGCTGCTATCAGCAAAGCGCTCGACAATTGACCGGGCGATGTCCGCATGGATGCGCTGTCTGCGGGAGCGAAGCAGCGAGTTGTGGGCTGCATCCTGCACGAGCGCGTGTTTGAAAACATAGATCGTGTCACCTATGGCGGCGCGAGAGAATACCAGCTCCGACTCGACCAGTTTGTGTAACGCCTCCTTAAGCGCGGTTCCGGTAATCGGCGAGATCGCTTCCAGCAGACGGTACGAAAATTCCCGGCCGATCGCCGCGCCAATCTGTGCGATTTCCCGGATCGACCCGAGCCTATCCAACCGCGCCATTAGGGAGTCCTGCAGCGTCGATGGAATCGCCAGTGCCGTCAACGGCGCGGCCAGCACAAAACACTGGCTTTGCTCGCGCAGTTGCCCCGATTCAAGGACCGCCTTGGTCAGCTCCTCGACGAATAAGGGAACGCCGTCAGTCTTAGAGATTATCGCGCTTTGCACTTCTGCAGGAATCTCCTTGCCGCCGGTGATGCGATCGATCATGGCTGCAGCGTGACGCCGTCCGAATCGGTTGAGCGCCAGCCCATGGCCTTGACCGACCCAGGGATTTGTAAACTCCGGGCGAGAGGTCACTATCAACAGCGCCCGCAATCCCGGTACTCGCTCGACGATGCCGCTGAAGAAATCCAGCGAGGTGGGGTCTATCCAGTGCGCGTCCTCCAGCACGGCAAACACGGGCGCCTCTCGCGTCAGCCCGGCGAACAGCTCAATCAACGCGCAATCGTCTGCTCCTTTGCCTCGCTCGGCACTACTCCGAGGTCCTGAAAGTGTCCCTCGGTCGAGATCGACAGAAGCGAGGCGAGATAGGATGCGACGCCCCGGCCACCGAGGCCCGAGCGGGCGATTAAAGCTTCGAGCCTTTCGATTTGCGCTGTCGGCGGCTCGCCGGACCTAAGACCCAGCGAAGATGATATCTGTCGGACGACTGGATACATCGAGACGTTGCGATGGTGCGGAGAACACTGGTAACGCACAAGGCCATAAGGTTGACCCACGATCCGTTCGCGCAGTGCCTCCAACAGGCGTGACTTGCCGATGCCTGCCTCGCCGGTCAGCAACACTACTTGGCCTTCCCCCCCGCACGCGTCGCTCCAGCGGTCGGCAAGCAACGCCACTTCCTGATCACGTCCCACCAGGGGCGCGTTCGACCGGGACGCCTCGAACCGATTGACGTTCTCCGTCTCGCGGAGGACCTCCCAGGCCGAAACCGGAGCATCAAAGCCTTTGATGACGTGGACGCCCAAGGCCTTGAGCTCGAATACCTCGCCAAGTAGTAGGCGCGTCGAAGACGCGATGACGATGCGGCCTGCGTTCGCCAGACCCTGAAGCCGGGCCGCGAGATTCGGCGTATCGCCGACCACCGCATGCTCGCGCGATGCACCATGGCCGATCACGTCCCCCACCACCACCAGGCCAGTCGCAATTCCGACGCGCGCCTGGAGTGTGCCTGCTGCCGCCGTTTCAATCGTGGCAACCGCAGCTACGATCTCCAGAGCGGCACGCACGGAACGCTCCGCGTCGTCTTGATGGGCAAGCGGATAGCCGAAATAGGCCAACACGCCGTCACCCATGAACTTCGCAACAAACCCCCCGTACCGGGCGATGATGACGGAGCAGGCTTCTTGGTAAGCGCGCAGTACGTTGCGCATCTCCTCCGGATCCAGCCGTGTCGACATTTGCGTCGAGCCGACGAGATCGCAGAACATAACTGTAATCTGACGTCGCTCAGCTGTGTCGACATGCGGCGTCGTCGGCTCTATGGGCTCGGGTTCCAATTGCCGCGCACCAAGGCGTTCGATTGCCTTCAACAACCGCTTGCGATGCCCGAGAAGCACGCCGATCTTTTCCAGGTCGGCGTCCGTAAGGTCAGGCAGCACTTCGCTGTCTATCCCGTTCTCACGGAACGAAGCTTCATATTGAACAAGACCGAGGCTCTGCAGCCATTTCCCTAAATTCATGGACGTATCGCAGCCCGATTGGACCAATAGTCCTCAAACGGGAGCCGGATGTCTAGTGAAGAGAATTCCGGGTAGTGGGTCAGTTTGAAATCTGACGCTGCGCTTTTTGCCAGGCGCCGTTCTTCGCTCAGCTCTGGGCATATTTGTCAGTTCTTCGGCATTTGGGGTGGCACAAGTTGAACGTATGGCGTCGTCGGTTCCTTATCAGGGCGAATGCGACTGGGGGCCGGCTTCCCGTGTTTGCCGAGCGACCTAATGTATTGATAGAGCGATTGCATATCGCTCTCGTCCATCGCTCGAAGATTGTACCAAGGCATCGGTGGAGACGTTCTAATGCGCTTCAGCATCCCTACAAATCCACGCTCGGTCATTACCGAAGCATCTATCCGAAGATTGGTCGCATAGGTCGTGCCCCAAGGACCGCGCCAACCGACCGAGTTGCCCATTAAAGCCTTTTCAGGATCAATCTTGCCTTCTGTTTCCCGGTAGCCTTCGGTATGGCAATCGTGACACCCGCCGATGATTGATACCTGCAACCCTCGTTCGACCGATACTTCGCCTTGAGCGAAGGCTGCAATTGGCATCGTGAGACCGGCTAATAGGAAAAACAGGCTTGTGACACGCATCCTTCCCTCCCATGCGTTCCGCTAAGCAGTATGAGCCAACGTCCGAAGGCGACGGCTAGCTTGAAAGGCTCTTTTTGTAAGGGCCGCGAATAGCCGGTTTCTCGGCTTCTCTCGCTTCGATCAGCGCAACGATGTCACCAATCTCCCAAAGCTTGTCAGTGACGCCAGTGGCCATCGCAGGCGTCATGCGCAACGTGGCATGGATGCGAACAAAATTGTAGTACATGAAATGCAACGCCACCGCATTGGCGTGAGCCTCCACCTTCTTGGAAAAGCCATTGGTCAGGCGAGTGAAGCGGCGCATGTGCATCCGCATGGTCAGGTTCTGGCGTTCCGCAAATGACGTGCTGACATGCTTGATGTCAGGATTTCCTTCGATCCGTTCTTTCCGCGCGCCAGTGCATTCGGCGGGGCTATAGCGGCCCTTGGCGCTGTCAGGCGAAGTGCCATAGAGCTTGATCAGCATGGCATAGTCGATATCGCCGCCGAACGCACCTTCAACAGCCTCTAGCGACTTGAACCCCCGACGTCAGCACCGAAACATTCTGCCGCATCTTACCCTGTCCGATTTGCACGTCGCTACTCGCCTTTCCCGAACGAGCCGGCCAAGCAGCTTCCGCACCACGCAACATCTCTTATCTTGGGCAACACGGTCTCTTCATTACCGGATGTGCGGGATGTGGATTTGTTGTGCCGAGTGCAATATGGCCCCGTTTACCGGGACCGAGGCTTGTCGAAACAGTCAACCGCCTGGATTTGATATCGTTGTGCTGTTTCAGTACCGACGTTCTCGAGGCCGCGTCTATGAAGAGTGACGCGCTTTCGTACCCGCCCCGCGGCCTCTCTCGTGAGGAAGCAGCGCGCTATGTCGGCGTCGGATCGACACTATTCGACGACATGGTTGCTGACGGCCGCATGCCGAGGCCTAAGCACGTCAACAGTCGCGCGATCTGGGATCGTGTGGCGCTCGATATCGCTTTCTCCGCCCTGCCAGACAAAGACAATGGTCTCCAACAACTATTGGAGCGGAGCAAACGAGAGCCGACAAGGAGATAAGCAACTACGCACATTGCGTATACGCTGCAGGCGTAGTACAGTCATCGCCTGAGCGGATGAGATGACGTGAACGACAATGAAAAGCTCGCGCGAGAAGTGAAAGCCTGGCGGGCGAAGGGAGGATTCACCGCCGAGAGTGCAGCCAAGGTCTTGGGAATACCGAAACGCACTTTTGAAGGCATAGAGCAAGGTCGAGGCTTCCCTTACCCGGTACTCTTGCGCATTGCCATGGAAAGCAAGACCCTTTCGCTTCAGGCAATGTTGGAGGATTCCCCGCCTGTGGAGCAACGGCAGCGGAAAACTCAAAGGGAGATTTGATGGTCAGGCCTTTTAAAGATGTCCGCTACCCCGGCGTTTCGTCGCGCATCAAGAACGGAAAGCTCGTCTATCGCTATCGCGGCAAAGGAATGCCCGAAATTCGGCTTCCTGGCGCACCAGGCGATCCTGAGTTCGAAGGCGCCTATGAACAGGCAACGCAAGGCCAAGGCCAAAAGGCCGTCATCATTGACTTGCCCGGTCGGGCGTTGCCAAAGACATTTGGTCATGCTGCACGCCGACTTGAAGCGACGATGGAATGGCTGAACTTCGATGAAGCGACGCAGCAGAAGAATGCTCGGCTTATTGAGTGCTTCCTTCAGATGCAGGTCGATCCTGCCTATCCGCTGACTTGGCGCAATACGCCGGTGGAACATCTCGATGCCGACCATCTGCGTGCGATTATCGAAAGCGTCTTTGCCACCAACCGGACGGTTGCCAAGCACCTGCTGGTGGCAATCAAGAAGCTCCTGTGGGTGGCGATCGAAGTTGAGAAATGGATCAAACCGCAGGACGATCCCTCGCTGTCGATCCGCGTCCGCATTCCCAAATCGACTGCCAATCCCGCCTGGCCGATCGCCATTCGTGAAAAGTTCGAGGCGCACCATCCAATCGGCTCAGCGCCGCGCACCTGCTATGCGCTCGGTTTCTGGCTCGGCAACCGACGCGGCGATATCGCCTCACTGGAATGGGACGACTTGGTCTTCGAGGAGATCGAATTGTTCGATGGCTCCTTGGAAACAATCGAAGCCTTCGACTTCCGACAGCAGAAAAATCGCAACCGTCATGGCGGGCGCGAGATGTTCATCCCGGTTGTGGACAAGCTGGCGCAAGCTTTAGTGCCATTAGATCGCTCTAAGGGTGGCACGGTATTGAAGAACGCCTATGGGCGTCCGTTCTCCGAAAAGAGCCTCACCGGCATGATGGCACATTGGAACAAGCAGGCCGGCATCCCGGAGGGCTACACCTTGCACGGGCTGCGCCGTACCTTCGGCACGTATCTCGCCGAATGCAACATCCAAGCGCGCGCTATCATGGAGGCGATGGGGCATTCTTCAATGACGGTAACAGACGAGTATGTGCGAGAGGCCAATAAGAAACGGATGGCTGTCGATATCGCCCGCGCCATTAACGAGCGGGAAGCCAAACGCGACGCCATGAAGCAACGGATACCCCTGCGCGTCATCAAATGAGTGAATCAACCCGACCAAGTGGAGGGTGGCATATCGGCCGCCCTTTTTTGGGCCCATAATGGGCCCAAACGTTTTGGGCCGAGGCGTATTTTCTTCAATAAAATCAATGGTTATGGTGGGCCCGGAGGGTATTCAGAAAGCCATAAAAATCAATTGGTAAGAGATCAGTGGGACTTCAAAGCATTCAAATCTTTCCCAATGTTTTTCAATGTTGTTGTCCCACTCAGAAGTGCCTCAGTCCACCAAACCGACGCACTGAACGCCTCACTCGGAAGGGAGGTTTGCGCAAGGTGAAAGGAAGATCGCGTCGGTGTGCAGCCTTCCTGAGAAAGGTCGCGGTAGAGCCAACTGCTGACGCTCAGCGCGAAGACATCAATGTCCTGTTATGGGGCCGTCAGAGGACCGGCCGCTTCTCGCGCCCAGAAAGCGATAGCAGACATGCAACTAGGTGGTACAAAAGTCTCTAGCGTCACCCTTTCGAGACATTTGCGTGCGGCATTTGCGTCTCGAAAGCGGTTCTTCAGTGCCACCAGCACCAACGACCGTCTGCGGTCGTTCAGAACACGGGTTACCGTCTCTAAACCGGATATTGGACCGGGCAGCCGCCGGAAATTGATCGAATGGAGGTGATCGCCTGTCAGGAGGCGTTCAAAAATGACCTACGACCGCGATCTTCATCGCGGCCGTTTTCATGGTGTCATTCCCGGCTATGCTGACAAGTTCTTTATGATCGGCAGCTTGCGGATCGTCTTGCCCGTCGCCGCCCGTAGCGCGTTGGCGACGGCCGGGCCGATCGGCGGCACACCGGGCTCGCCAACGCCCGTGGGCGGCTCGTCGGACGGCACAATGTGCACCTCGACGCGCGGCATCTGCTCGATCCTGAGCGGCGTATAGGTGTCGTAGTTCTCTTGGTCTATGACACCGCCCGTCAGGGTCAGCTCCTCCTGGAGGATCGCGCCTAGCCCGAAGCCGATACCGCCCTCCATCTGAGCGCGGATCTGGTCAGGATTTATCGCGGTGCCGCAATCTACCGCGCAGACGACGCGGTCGACTTTGAAATCATTTCCATCGTTGAAGGTGATCTCCACCACCTCGGCGACATAGGTCGAGAGGCTTTCATGCAGGGCCACGCCGCGGAAACGGCCTTCCGGCAGAGGCTTGTCCCAGCCTGCCTTCTCAGCAGCCAATTTCAGCACGCCGGCATGCCGTGGATGGTGACCGAGCATCGACAAGCGGAAGTCGACCGGATCACGGTTCGCAGCGGCGGCGAGCTCATCGATCAGGGTTTCCATTGCATAAGCGGTGTGGGTGGAGCCTACCGAACGCCACCACAGCACTGGGATGTTCACGTCCGTCGTGGTCAGCTCGACCTTCAGGTTCGGGATCGCATAGGGCAGGTTGGTGGCGCCCTCCACGGAGGTCGGATCGATGCCGTTCTCGATCATCGCCGCAAAGGGCGAACCGCCCGCGATCGATTGGCCCACGATGTGGTCATGGAGAGCGACGACATTGCCTTCCTTGTCGAGCCCCGCCTTGACTGCGTGCACATAGACCGGCCGGTACCGCCCACCCCGCATGTCGTTCTCGCGGGTCCACTGCACCTTCACCGGCTTGCCGGGTCCCAGTGCACGCGCTGTGGAAACAGCTTCGATAATGAGATCTGCGTCCGAGACCGCTCGGCGGCCGAAGCTGCCGCCGGTCTTCATCACGTGCAGCCTCACCTTGTCCGGCGTGGTGCCGCCTACTTGAGCGGCAGCCGCCTGATAAAGGTCGGGCATCTGGTGTCCGCCCCAGACGTCGATGGTGCCGTCTTCGTTGATTCGGGCGGCCGCGTTGAGTGGCTCGATCGAAGCATGGACAAGATAGGGGAATTCGTAGTGCCCTTGGATGACTTTCTCAGCACTGGCCAACGCTGCGGGAGTGTTACCGTCGTCGCGCGCGGTGGCCGCGCCCGGATCGTCTGCTGCCTTAGTGTATTCGGCCATGATCTCGGCCGTGCCGCGCCTTTCGGCCTTCTCTTCGTTCCAGGTCACCTCCACGAGATCGCGGCCCTTGAGCGCCGTCCACATGTCCCTGCCGACCACGGCAATGCCGCGCGGCGTCTGGACGACATCGACAATGCCGTCGAGTGCCTTGGCTTTGGAGGCGTCGAAGCTCTCGATCTCAGCGCCGAACTTCGGCGGATGGATCATAACGGCCGTATTGAGTCCATCCATCTTGAGGTCGATCGTGTAGGTCTGCGCGCCATTGGTCTTGCCGGCGGAATCGTAGCGCTTGAGGCTGTCCGATCCGATCTGGGCCCACTTGTCGCGCGGCTTTAGCGGCACGTCGTCGGGAACCGGCATTCCCGCTGCGGCTTCAGCCAGGTCACCGAAGCGCGCCTGCATCCCTAAGGCGTGCGACACGACCCCGGAAGCGACTGTGATCTCGCCGGCTGGCACGTCCCACCGCTGCGCCGCGGCCGCCACCAGCATGGCCCGTGCGGCAGCACCCGCCTTGCGGTAGCGCTCCCACGACGAGCTCATCGACGTGGAGCCACCGGTTCCCTGCGCGGCCCCGCCCCAGGCGAGATTGCCGTAGAGCGCGGTATTGCCATATCCGCCGACCACGTGGACCTGCGCCCAGGCGCCGTCGAGCTCTTCCATAACCAGGGTGGCGATGCCGAAATAGGAGCCTTGTCCCATCTCGAACTGCGACGAGTGGATGACGATTCGGTTCTCCGGTGTGATCTCGACATAGGTCTGGAAGGGGTTCGCCTGGACCGCTGCAGGCGTCGTTTGTGCGTTGGCGGGCGCGGCCATCATTAGCCGGTAGCCCACGGCGAGGCCCGCGGTGGTGACGGCCGTGCCGAGGAGGAACTGGCGGCGCGTGGGCCCCACGGCATTATGCTTCGGGAGAAACTGCAACATGCCTCAGGTCTCCAGCCGGTTGGCGGTCTCGTGGATGGCCGCGCGGATGCGATGATAGGTGGCGCAGCGGCAGAGATTGCCGCTCATCGCCGAATCAATATCATCGTCCGTCGGCTTCGGCGTCTCTGTCAGGAGGGCCACGGCCGACATGATCTGGCCAGACTGGCAATAGCCGCATTGAGGTACGTCGAACTCGGCCCACACGGCCTGGACCGTTTCGCCGATCTTGCCCGACACGCCCTCAATGGTGGTGATCGAGGCTCCTTCGATGTCGCCGACTGCGGTCTGGCACGAGCGCGTCGGCATGCCGTTAACGTGAACCGTGCAAGCGCCGCACTGGGCAAGGCCGCAACCGAATTTCGTTCCTGTGAGTCCGATGCTGTCACGGATCGCCCAGAGCAGCGGCATCTCTGGATCGACGTCGAGTGTTCGCGCCTCGCCATTGAGGGTAAAAGCGACCATGGCTTGCTCTCCTTGTCCTGAGCTGGCTATCTCGTTGCGCCTCCGCCCGGCTAGGAACCGGACTCTTCTTGCTGAGGCATAGCGACCACAGACTAGGATCGCGCAGCTCGAGCAACAAGCCGCTAGCTGGCGATCGCGAGATCGTGAAGTGGCTCGTGTCGAAAGGCTGGAGGCAACTGAATGTCATTTTTGGGCCGACCGGCCGGTCAGTTTCCGGCTCGATGACCTGGTTGGCAGTCATTCCGCTTCTAAGCCTAAACCCCAGACATGAACTGTACCAGCATCATAAAAGACGACATCAAGCGGCGATTTTTCGTTGCGCTGCACCGCTAGCTCGTTCGCGTGGTTCATGATCCGCTGGTTATGCGCGGATGCTGGTTCACCATAGATGCCAACACAGAGCTTGCGAAACTTGCCACGCGCTATGCGGTTAAGGACGTGGTCGTCATTCGTAGCGAGCGAATGGCCGAAAATGAAGAAGCAATGGCTGGCGGTCTTCACATTCGCGGTGAACTGCTTGAAGCCTTGGTACAGGTAGGCATTGTGACGGATCTTCGCCTTCTTCTGGGCGCTGGTGGGCTGATGAAGGGCGGCTTAGGTCATGATTTCCGGTTCATCGCGCTGCAATGACCGATGAGTCACAGACGCTGCATTTCGCGCTAGACCGCAGCTGCGGTATTCTCGATCATACGCTCAGCCATCCTATTCGCACCTCGTTGCCGCCGTTCGCCGCACCTATCGATCGGAGGCCTTCCAGCCTCGCGATAGCCGCGCTATGTGGCTGCACACAACCTGACGACGAAGAGGAGCAAGATTGGACATAGAAGCCGCACAAGATCGCCTTCCCCTGTCCTTGCTCGTTTTCATGCGAAAACAATCAAACTGAGTGCTGCGGGGATAGCGAGGTCGATTTGGCCCACTTCAGAGCAAAGTCGGCCATAAGCCATTGATATAATTTTGGTGGGCCCTGAGGGTGCTTGGAAAGTCAGAAATATCAAAGGCTATTCGACAGTGGGACTGTGTTGCGTTACTATGCTCTCCGGTCTTTTCCGGTTGATTTGTCCCACCCCTGATGCCGATTGCGGTCCTTCGCCGCTGCGTTGGTCAATTCCCGATTCCACAAGCATCCGGTCCTGAGTGGGCAGACGGCCTTCCTAGTGGTAATTAGTCAGCGACACGTTGACCGTTCTCGTCATGCGGGTGAAATCTACGTTCGACCATATACGTCGTCGAAGCGAACGATATCATCCTCGCCGAGATAATCGCCGCTCTGCACTTCAATGATCACTAGGTCAATTCTGCCTGGGTTCTCCAGCCGATGCTTATGGCCGCAGGGGATGTAGGCTGATTCGTTTGTCGCCAGGAACAACTCCTGCTCGCCATTGACGATTTTCGCGGAGCCGCTGACCACGACCCAGTGCTCCGAACGATGATAGTGCATCTGCAGGCTCAGCCGCCGACCGGGCTTCACCTCGATGCGTTTGATCTTGAAGCGCTCGCCTTCCTCAAGAACCGTGTAGGTACCCCACGGCCGGTGTACCGTGCTGTGGACCAGGTGAGCTTCATGTCCTGAAGCCTTGAGGCCCTCGAACAGCTTCTTGACGTCCTGAACGCGGTCGCGGGATGCGACAAGCAAAGCGTCCGGGGAATCGACGATCACCAGATCGCTGACACCGACCGTGCCGATGACGCGCTTGTCGGAGCTCACATAGCTGCCGGTCGTGTCGACCATATGCACATCGCCGCGTATCCTGTTCCCGCTTTCGTCGGCGGCGATCAAATCGGCCATTGCGTTCCAGGATCCGATGTCGTTCCAATCCATGTCGCAGGCAACCACGGCAAGTTTGTTCGTCTTCTCCATGACAGCGTGGTCGAGCGAGATTCGCGGGGCGGAGCCGAAATGCTCAGGCGCGAGTTCGATTTTGGCAAAGCCTTCGCCTTGACTGAAGCGGCCGTTCTCGTAGCTGTCGGAGACGGCCTGGATCACCGCGGGGCAATGCGATGCCATCTCGTCGAGCATGGTTTGTGCGCTAAAGCAGAAAATGCCGGCGTTCCAGAAGAAGCGCTTGGACGCAACATAGGCTTTGGCTGTGTCCAGATCCGGTTTTTCAACGAAACGGACGACTTTCTCACCATCCGCTTCGATATAGCCGAATGCCGTGTCCGGTCTGGTTGGGGTGATGCCCAATGTGGCGATCCGCCCGAGCTTCGCATGTTCGATGGCCCGGCACATGACGTCTAAAAATGCAGGCAGGTTGCCAACCATGTGATCGGCTGGGAAGACGCATAGAATCGCGTCAGGGCCTTGCGTTGCCTTGGCATGGATGGCGGCTGCCGCAACGGCTGCGGCCGTATCCCGGCCTTCAGGCTCGAGCAGAAAGGTGCGTGGCAGGACCACGGAATCTAGTTCGTCGAACTCGTCCTTGGTAAGGAAGAGGTGTTCCCCAGATGTCACGGCGACGAGTTCCACTACGCCCTTTATCGAACCGACGCGCAACACAGTGTGCTGCATCAGTGAATGCCCGTCTGCCACTTTGAGGAAAGGTTTAGGGTGCGATTGCCTTGAGGCGGGCCATAGCCGCGATCCGGCTCCGCCGCTGATGATGACGGGAACCACTTTCATATAACAACCTCGATTTCGTCTCTGGAGTGATTGCCCGCGCCCTCTCGAGCGTTAGCGTCACGATCGCCGTCGCTCTGGCTTGGTCTGCGGCCTCCGAGTAACAGCGAAGTTCTGGCGCGTTGCCGAACGGCCTCAGACGACGACGCTATCGGTATCGTACGACGCTTCCATGGCCTCGATGAGAAATGGACATTCAACTATGCCTGTTGGTTGCATCCGCCGAATTGTGCAGGTGACGGGTCTTAACTGAGACCAGAGATTCTTTGGCTGTCTTCTATCAAAATCAAACGACTTGGCTCCTTCAGATCGAACTCAATTACGCGTGGTACGAAAAGGCGTGCATATCGTGTAAAGGCGCTCGTCGGAGGAAACCGAATTACAGTATCGCAGCGCCCGAGAAGATACATCTCAACGAGGGCGGAAATTGCGCCGTCCATCCCAAGTGCTGCAGTGTGTAAGGGGCCGTCTTGATCGGATCGGAAATGCTTGGGGACGGTGAGAAGATCGGGAAACCTGGCCGACAGGTGATCCAGGATTTGCGCGCTGTCCGTGCACAAGAACAGCCGCACAGGCTTGGGGTGCGGTAACGCTTTAGCCTTATCAACCGCAGTGCACACTTGTCGAACGGCGAACTCCGGATCGGCCCAGTAGGGCGCATGGTCCATGATGTCTTCACCGTTACCATGTCGAACATGAACCCCGATGATGCTGTGCCCCTCAAAACATTCTTGGTAAATGGCATCTATGCGTGTTTGAATTTCAGACCGAGGCTTGACACTCTGGAAGACCTGCCGCTCGGCATCCTCATCGCAGCGCCACATCAAGCAAGCGTCACACACTACTGTGTTCGCTTCGACATCGTGTTCGGCCTGAAAGAGCTCGCCCAACTCGTCGCGCTCTTGGAAAATCTGCTCATCTGGGCGGTAAAGGCAGTCGATCGCTGGCCTATTCCACCACTCCGGGAAGAATGGACCCGGGAAGGAAAAGTCGTTGATCCGGTCGTCGCAAATAGCCGGTACGCCAGCGATGTCATTGATCGGTTGGAAGAACACCGGAAAGGCATTTGCGAAGGGTTGGTCGAGATAGCAGGACCCGCGCCAGTCGACGGCTAGCGTTCGTCCCGACCGCTGAGCGTAGCGCCAAGCGGCCGCCAGCGACCACAGACAATCACCGAACCCCGTACGCCTCTGAGAGACGACGAACCTGCGCTTTACCAATCCACTGACCTGCATTTTCGGAAATCTCGTTTCAGAGACGAGGTTGCATCTGGCTTGGGATCTCTAATCGATACTAGTCGACCGTTACGCCGGGCGATTTGGTAGAGGCTGCGCGCGGGGCAGAAGAGCTCCCTCAGCACTGCCTATCCTTATCTCTGTGACGCTCGCAAATCTTGACGCCGGGTACACTCGCTTCCGGTTTAAATTCAGCGTTCTCTAATGCGCCCGGCGACATGTGTAAAATTGATTGCGTGAATGTGGCCCATCCATGTGATGGATACTAAGGCGTTCCTTGACCATGAGCCTCTGCTGACGTGGGGCCGCGCTTTGCTAAGCGAAACAGCCGGTCGAGGCAGTCCACAAAGTCCCTTTTTCAAGTCCAATTCTTAACTGCCTCAACGTAACATGTCATTTGCGGGCGTTTCCTGAAGGACGGATGTGCAGGACCCGCCAGCCGTCGAATGTCAGGCGCAGGCCATCCACGTCATTTATGGCCATCATGGCGTCCGCTCCCATCGAAAGATGCGACACGGCGCCCTCTGACGCTTTCAAGTGCGCCAACATGGCGCAACTCCTGCCGGATAGCTTTCGAGCCGGCTGGACTGAGCGACTGGCACGCGATGCTGTGCGACGATGGCCGAGAGAGGAATTTTGGCGTCTGCAGCCATGTGGAGGATCGTTCCGACGGTTCTGCGGGTTCTCGGTGTCAGAGCCGACACCTGTGCGAACCCGCTCTCGTCCGTTTTCGACAGGCCCTTGAGGTTCATGACCCTGTTGTTCGCCGAGATCCCCCGCCAGTTCAGCGATCCAGGTGAAGATCGGCACGCCTGTCGATGCGGCGATCATCGCCTCGGCCAGCGAAGATGATGAAGAGGGCCATTGGGTCAAGTACAAGCGCCGACCAGCGTTTCATTGCTTCAAAGCCCATTTCGGTGCCTACGCCGATACGGCCCTTGTCGAGGAGATCGCCGTCACGGCGCCCACACCGAGGACGGCAACGCCGTTCCTGATGCTCTGCCCGACAATCCCGGCGAAGTGTTTGCCGACGGCGCCTACCGAGGCAATCATCTCGGCGACGCGGTGCGCGCCAAGGGTGGAAGGCCGCGCATCGTCGCAACCGCTATGTGGGGGCGCGACGAGGCCGAAAGCTCGACGCCTGGAACCAACCGATCCACAGAATTTGTACTCGGATCGAGAAGATCTTCGGCACCTGTAGCCGGATGCGATGGCGAGGGCTGGCAAAGCGGCCGTTCAAATTCGCCGCACTGCGATCGCCTACAGTATGAAACACAGTTTGATGGTCGCCTCGTCCCGCCCATCGTTGAAGCCCAGCCACCGTTTTCGGGCTAGCGCGCCCGAAATTTCTTGGAGGTCAATACGTAATGCCCGATCCGGCTTTTCGCCGCCGTCTCAGATGTGCGGTTCGCCCGAAGCCCCCGACTGCCACGAACTTTGTCTTCGCGCGGAGCGAAACCTCGCGCCCACGACTTTGTGCCGCCGATGGTGCCGCGCTGCCCTGTCAAACAATCCATTTTATGGATGCACCTCATCCAAACAATCGATTTCACTGATCAAAACAATTTCCATTAGAAGATGCTGAAGCAGGCAAAGATTACTTGGTCAGCGCAAAAGAGGGATGTTGGAGTTCTAGTGTGGCTTGGACCCACATGCTCGCCATTTTATCTGGGAACGGCTACGTGCCCTGCTGGCGCAGGGCAATACGATTCTACTGGCCACCAACTTCGTGGAAGAAGCGGAGCGGCTATGCAACCGACTGTGCGTGCTTGAGAACGGATGTAGAATCCCAGAAGGGCGTCCTAACTCGCTGATTGATGAGCAAATCGGGTGCGACGTGATTGAAATCTATATCGCTCACCCCGTGAGCTGAGTTCGGCACTCAGGCCGCATGTGCGACTTAGGCAGGTTAGCGGCGAGACTCTGTTTTGCTATGCCTCCAAGCAGGAGCAGGTGTGCTCGCTGGCTGACACTGTCAATGACGAGCTCCGCGCCGCATCTGTCGAAATCCTACCATAGGGTATGAGGCGGGCCGCAGTTTGCTGGCGGTGTGGCGAGCCAGATTCGAGACTTCAACTACCATAGAGCAGGAAGAAAATGAGCGAGAACAGGAAAGTTGCTCTGGTTACGGGCATAACGGGACAGGATGGTGCCTATCTCACGCGTCTTCTGCTGGAAAAAGGCTACATCGTTCATGGGATTAAGCGACGTTCCTCTTCCTTCAACACGGGTCGCATCGAAGACATCTACCAAGACCCGCACGATCCCGATCCGCGCCTAATTTTGCATTACGGTGACCTCACTGATGCGACTAATCTCATCCGAGTAGTTCAGGAATCCCAGCCAGACGAGATTTACAACTTGGCCGCTCAGAGCCATGTCCAGGTGTCGTTCGAAACGCCGGAATACACAGCAAACGCCGACGGTATCGGAACATTGCGACTTCTTGAGGCGATCCGCCTCCTCGGTCTGAAGGACAAGACCCGCTTCTATCAGGCCTCGACTTCAGAGCTCTACGGCCTCGTGCAATCCGTACCGCA
The DNA here is from genome assembly GCF_040321165.1 of Mesorhizobium sp. M0500. Classification (NCBI taxonomy): domain Bacteria; kingdom Pseudomonadati; phylum Pseudomonadota; class Alphaproteobacteria; order Hyphomicrobiales; family Phyllobacteriaceae; genus Mesorhizobium; species Mesorhizobium sp. M0500. The sequence goes on along the minus strand of NZ_JAMYRB010000041.1, from coordinate 9,422 downwards.
GAACGAAACAACGCCCTTTTATCCGCGCAGCCCTTACGCCGCCGCCAAGCTCTACGCCTACTGGATCGTGGTCAACTATCGCGAGGCCTATGGTATCCATGCTTCCAACGGCATTCTCTTCAATCATGAAAGCCCACTGCGCGGCGAAACTTTTGTGACGCGCAAGATCACCCGCGCCGCCGCTGCTATCTACCTCGGCAAGCAGGACAAGCTTTATCTCGGCAATCTCGATGCTCAACGCGATTGGGGCCATGCGCGTGAGTACGTCCGTGGTATGTGGATGATGATGCAGCAGGATCAACCGGATGATTACGTGCTGGCGACGGGCAAGACGACCCCTGTCCGCCAATTCGTCGAATGGGTTTTCGAAGATGTCGGCGTCGAGCTCGAATGGCGTGGTGAGGGAGTCGACGAAAAGGGCTATGATGTCGAGACCGGCAGATGCCTAGTCCAGGTAGACCCACGCTACTTCCGCCCCACGGAAGTCGATCTTCTCCTGGGCGATGCCACCAAGGCGAAGGAGAAGCTCGGCTGGGTGCATGAGACATCCGTGCGCGAGCTCGCCGCGGAAATGGTGCGGGAAGACCTCAAGGTCATGCAGACATCGGTAATCATGAAGGAAGCATAATGTACGATCTGAAGGGAAAAGCCGTGTGGGTCGCGGGCCACAAGCATGGTGGGCAGCGCTGTTGTAGGCCGCCTCGCGTCTGAAGACTGCAAAGTTATGGCCGCCCTGACGTTTCCCCCAAATTTTATCCAGTCGTGAGTTCGTTTCCGGGGGTGGATTTGCCCTGATGGCCGGTGGACGCGACGGGTGCTGGCGCGGAGCGTTTCACGTTGCGCAGCGCGAGCGACCGTCGCGGGTTGAAGGTCGATGCAAATTCGTTGGGTGTCTGCCATCCGATGTGCGAGTGCGGACGCGCGCCGTTGTAATCGGCGCGCCATACATTGAGCCTCGCGCGGGCCTGGGCCAGGGACGTGAACCGCGTCTCGTTGAGGAGTTCATCGCGAAGGGGGCCGTTGAAGCTCTCGCGTTAGGGTCCTAGCCAACCTCCGACTGTGAACTCGCGGAAGCGATTTACAGCAAGCGCACACAGCAGCTCGTCCACGGCGTTCGTACATGAAGTTTGGAAACTTATAATACTGGTACACACCTCCATGGGGAACATTATCTCCAATATCTCAGCGATTACCGGATAGCTATCTGCCTTCACCTACCTCGGCCTAGTGCAGAATCTTGGCCGAATGAACTCGGCGCTCTTGCTGCACACCAATCGTCCGTCCCGCGCGAAGTGCGATCATACCGCCGCAGCTTACCTTCAAATCCGGCACTGTCGAGGATCTAGATCCAAGCCGACGGCGCCGGGGATCAAATAAAAAGCCGCCGACCGAAGCCAGCGGGCTTGATTGGGATGGCCCGCGCGGACGGTCAAGGCTGCGCCGGCCGACCATGGCGGAGGGACCACCTTGGTCAACGGCACGGCCCGATGACGGCGTGCCGATGTACCACAACATGCGGCGAGATAGAGCCTTCCGGCGTCGCGGAAAAAAAGCCCGCCGGTTTTGAGCCAGCGGGCAAGTTCTGGAGTGGCTGAGATCAACCCAGCATCAGTCAACGACCGGCGGAAGGGTTGGTTGCAGTGGATGCCACCTAGCCGCAGCATGCTGTGAATCGTAGCAAAGTGAAAAACAAAACTCTGGACTTCTAGGTCGGACTCGCCCCAATATTTGTTTGGGGGGATTCACATGAAAATTGGAGCACTCATCGCAAGTGCAGCCCTGTGCGTCAGCGGCTGCTCTACGAGCGCTGTCGTGTCGGACAGCGATCTCACGGCAATGAATACCGTTGCGCTGTGTCACGTTCTCGCCAGCAGCACGGACGAACAGTATCGTAGTCGGGTATCGGCCCTTCTAGTGCGCAGGCGCGCAACAGCAGAGAAGTGCACCAGGCTTGTGCAAACCGACAATGCTGTCGCGACAGGCATAGCGGTCGCGGCTGTCGGCGGCGCAGCTGTGGGTGTCGCTGCCAACAACGGCTATGGAGGCGGAACATATTACCGGCCACCGCCACCACAAACCTATGGCGTCGCGTGGGACCAATTCTATGGCCAGAACTACAGCGTTATCTGGCGCTGCCGCGACCGGTCCACCGGACGGTTCGTTGACGACTACTATTGCGCCGGCCTGCCCATGGTCGACAGCGCATGGCCGGGCTGGTCGGCGTAGCGGATGAGCAGGCCATACCGCAAATATCGATTCAATCGGTGGCAGAGACCCACCGGTGCCAAGCTGTGGCGTCGCCAACTTGCGAGCGTGCCGGCAATGCTCGGTCTTACGGCAGCGGCGGCAGTGGCCGCCTTCCTGGCGCCGTCGGGCGCGCAACGTAGCGACGATGCATCAAAGGCCAGCCCACGAAGGGCGGCGCCCGCCTCGCTTACCGGTGTCGCTTCCGTTATTGACGGCGATACGATCGAAATCCACGGCCAGCGCGTCCGTTTCAACGGCATCGACGCGCCAGAGAGCCGGCAGCTGTGCCGCGATGAGAATGGCGCTGAGTATCCTTGCGGCCGGCGATCGGCCGAAGCGCTGGACACTTTCCTGGCCGCGTCGAGGCCGCTCGAATGCACATTCGTGACGTGGGACCGCTACCACCGCTTTGTCGGCGATTGTCGGCGCGCTGACGGCGCGGGCGTAGCCGCCTGGATGGTCGAGCACGGCCAGGCGCTGGATTGGCCTCGCTATAGCCAGGGCGCCTATGCGGGGCAGCAGGCGCAAGCCCAAGCCTCAAAGATCGGCCTGTGGGCCGGGACGTTTCAGGCACCCTGGGAATGGCGAGCTGCGCACGCCGACGGCGCGGCGCCGTCGAGCCGCCAATGGGGCATCATCAGCCGTAAGCTGGTCGCGCAGAGCGGCTATTCTTGCGAGCCGCGGAGAACGTGCAAGCAGATCGGTTCCTGCGACGAAGCCAACTGGTACCTGCAAAACTGCTCATGGGGCGGAAAACTCGATCGCGACAAGGATGGGATCGCATGCGAAACACTCTGCTAGCTGAAATGTAACGGAGTAAGCGCTACGGCCTGTTCGGCTTTCCGCTTACACCGATCCAACGAAGACCATGCATGGGCGACGCGGTCTGCTAACCCCATTTTTTGACGAGGTATTCTATATCTGAAGGGCAGAAAAAGTTATTGCGACAATAGAGAGAAGACGCCTTAACTAAGACTTTCAAAACCGTTAAGTGTATGCTGGCAGGCGATCAAGGCGTGATGTTGCCCTGTCGGGGGGCGAGTAAAATGCAGACTGTGATGAGTCAAAAGCTGGCAAGCTATGGCCAGTGGACCTACCGTGGTGCCTGGGCCCTAGAGATTGCGGCCGCAGCGATTGGTCTTACGACAGGTGTAGCATTAGGCGTACAAGCGTTTTCTGCAAGCGAGTCTGTCACTGCAATGGATTTGACGCTCGCCAGTGCACCCTTTCTCATGGTCGCAATCGCGGAGCTCACCAAGATACCGATAGCTACACTGCTTTTCAGCGCGTCTTGGCTCTGGAAGCCCATAATCTTGGTCTTCCTCCTGGTTCTTGCAGGCATCACTTTCGAAACTGTCTTTATGGGGATGGAGAGGGCAGGCGCATTGCGTCAGCTGCGTTATGAGGAGCTCGTAAACAAGATTGATGCCCTTGAGCAGGAAGCGACAAAGCTCGCCTCTGCTGACGAACTTGGTCGAAGAGCCGATCAGGTCGATCAAGCGTTCCGAAATTGAGCAGCTGACCTCTCTTGCAGAAAAATCGCGTGCGACCTCTCAGTCGCAAATTGCCGAGGCCAATGCGGAATTGGAGGGAACGACAGCCCTTACTCCAGAGGCCTCGCGTGTTCGCGATCAAGTGGATGAGAAAAATGCTGTTCGATCGGCGCTGATTCAACAGGGTGATCGCGAACTTAAAGACGCTGTCGATCAGTTTGAGCGCCAACGCGACAGCTTTGTTGAACGTATCAAGATGGCGCGCGATTCAGGCGACAGCGACTCGGCACGCAGGCTAGAATCGGAAGTGGCTAAACTTGCCAACCCCCGCACGAAAATTATCACCAAGTTCGACACTCGGATTGAGCCGCTCGATCAAGAGATTGCTGCGCTGCGCGAAAATTTCGATCGTTTGCGGGCAAATAGCCCTCCTATGACTACTGACCAGAGGCAGAAGCTTGTCGATAGGCGTTCGTCTCTGGAGCAAACGCGCGATAGTGATGCCGCGGCTTGGCAGCGTCGATTGGATGAAGCGGGCAAACGGCTCGCAGATGCCCAGGCGGCAGAAGCCAACAAGGCAAACACCTCGGCGCAAAACCAGGTCAGACAGGACCAGATTGCCAAAGCCCTCAGCGCCTTTGCCAAGGTGCGGATCCCAATGGCGCGGACAGATCAGGTCCGCCGTATTGCCTCACGGTGGTACGGCAGCAAACCTGAACTGGTGACTGAGGCACAGGCCGGAATAATCTCTGTGATTTGGTTCGGCTCGCTCGCGCTCATCGCCGCGCTCGCGGGACCAATTACGGCAATGGTCGCTCTAGCGCTCCAGCGCATTGCCGCCCGAGAAGAGGACAATTCAGAGAGCAAGACTTCCAGGCTGCTCCGCAGAATGCTTTTGAGTTGGCGCTGGCGGCGGGTTCGAACGGTCGAGGTACCGGTCGAAGTTACGGTAGAGAAAGAAATTGAGAAGCGGGTAGAGGTGCCTGTCGAAAAAATCGTCAAAGAGATCCTCTACGTTCCGCTCTTCACCGACGACCCCGAAGTTGTTCGCAAGGCCCTCGACCAGGATTTGCCGCCTGAGGTCTCAGACCTCGTGATGGTATCAATGAAGGATCGCCAAAGTGCTCGTCCGGCATAACACCACCCTGCTTGTGCAAGCCGTCGATCTCGCGGTCAAAAGGTCAGCGATTCCAACCTTGCAGGCTCAAGCCGCGGCCCAAGAGAAGACAGCCCGAGCGACCGCCTTTCGCCGAATGGCGACTGGCGGAGCCATTGCAGTGGCGGCGGTCGGGATTGGGCTAGGCATCAATCTTGGTCTAGGGGACAAAACCTTGCCGGAGCCGGCAGCTTTGCCGACCATAGAGCAGCCAAGCGATCTCACCTCCCCAAAATATGAGCCGCCTATTCCTGTTCCAACTCCAAAGCCAATTCAGGAGCAGGCGCCCCAGGCTGACGTCCCTACCAGGCCTGACGTGGTGACCGTCGACTTCAACAAGTTCGCCACCAAGAACGTCGAGTTCCAAGGCACCACTTGGGAGTTAATCACAGGTCACCACTTCAAGGATGAGAACGACGAAACCTGGGACCGAGCGTGGTGTTACTCTCGGCGGAGTGTGAACGGCGTAGACGTAAATGTATCATTGGCAGCTCGTTCTGCCCCGACAGCGCCACCAGCCGGGCCTGGCGCTGCTGCTCAGACGCTTCAGTTGGTCGGCCTTAATGATTCATCCGCTGTCGATCTTGCAACAAGATGCGCGTGGCTGGATGGTCGCACATTTGCGTCTTCAGACATCATTCCTGACCGGTCACGAGAGCAGGCCGCAACTGTCCCCGCAGAAACTCCTGCGACAGAGGTCGATCCAGATAGTGGATTTGTTGTCGTGTCAGGGTGGGACGCGATCGGAAACGACCTGCCGGATATGCCAACTAGGAACGTGAGTTCTGAGCAGTGTCAAACCGCCTGCGATGCCGACTTCAGGTGTCTAGCGGTTACTTATAACACAAAATTTCGAGCTTGTTTCATGAAAGGGGACGCATCGCTACTGGTCAAAAGCGAAGAGTCGATCATGGCCGCAAAAAAAGTGGTCGAGAGCAATTTGCGCTACTCGAATTTGGTGTTCGCCACAAAAACGGAAATTTCTGGCAATGCCTATTGGACCTCTCCGCTCCGATATCCCGACTGCATACTGCAATGTGCAAACGACAAATCCTGCTTAGGGTTCAATTTCCGCAAAAAAGAGAGTGCGTGTGTCCTTTTCAACAGCATAACCCAATCCGCTGATAACGCAGCGGTCGCATCTGGCATCAAGAGCGTCGCCAACTAAAGTTGAAGCAAAGCACCTATCCTCAAGGAGCGATTGAAGCCAGGCCACTTGTCAAAGAAAGTGGCTAGCAAAATTCTACGATAACCTTGGGGTTAGCGGCAGGAATGTTCTTCGACGAAGCTCTAACAGAATGCAAAGTGGAGCCAACTGAGGCATCTCAGAGAAAGAATTGTCGTCGGCGCATTGCGGGACCGTCTGACTGAATGTCAAAAATGGGGCCGCAAGCGGACGGTCAGGTTCTGGAATGAACTAGCCAGAAAGGTGCCCTTCCGCTGGCGAGCCCCATCTCGGCCGATTATACAATTCCACAGTCGGCCAACACCGTCCCGTAGTGCCCAAAGCCAGATTGTTCAAGCTTGGCAATAAGACTCGGCGCCATCAAGCCAAATCGACACGATCCCAGGTAGGCAAAGCCCTGATTTCGTTGAAATATTGAATAGAATCCTCGTCGTGTCGAATATTGCAAGCCTCGTTTTGACGTTGTGACATCGTCAGGTTAAGGTTAGAACCTACATTAGGTCGAGAGAGGTTTGTTCGCATCGCCACAACGTCTAGTGTAGTTAGTATGCATCATCACATTGATCGACAATGCTTGTGAATTGGCCAAAAAATCGAGGTTCTTGCTGCGTACCCGATCGAAGAGGTTGCTGCCTTGTTTTGTAGCGGGCCGTTATCGGCCCGGTTTGGGATTGGATCTGGCGGAGGATTGAATGTCCGAGCTTAGTACCACCGCCCGCAAGGTCCCGATCGACAGCGTGGAAGCGCTTCGCGAGGCGGTCGCTGGTGCGGATTTCGATATCGTCCAACTTGCAAAGGGCAACCTGACAGGATCGTTGACGCATCTGAATATCGGAAGCTTCTCCATGAGCATTGGCCGGTTCTCGTCTGCCGTTCGCTCGCGCGGCGTCGTTAGCCCCGACAGGTTGACCTTGGCAATGCTCCTTGATGGGTCCAATCCAAGATACAGCTGGAGCCACGATGTAATCCCGGGAGACATAGGAGTCTTTCCGCCGCGACTCGATCACGAGAGCGTCTATCAAGGCCCTGCATCATACGCGACCATCTCAATGTTGCCGCCTGACATCGCCGAGGTCCTCGTGGAAGAGAACCTGCCCCAAGACGTATTCAAAGTCGCGAACCGCTATCGCCTTCCCACACAGATCAGAGCGGAGATCCGGAAACGCTTTCTGGCCATCATCGCACAAGTAGAGCCAGGTACGCTTGAGTTATCGCCCGCCGCCGCTGATTTCCTAAGGCGGTCACTCAAGGAAGTGTTCGCAATGGGCATACTTCAGTGCATGCCGCCGACACCTCCCGTTCCGGTCCATCACGGTGCTCAGCTTGTCAACGACGTCGAAAATCATATGGAATCGGCAGGTGTGCGCCCTGTCCACATCTCGGAAATCTGCGGCGCCTTTCAGGTTTCAAGACGTACCCTTCACAGGGCGTTCCTCGAAACTCTTGGCATAGGGCCGATCGGCTACCTTCGACGCAAGCGGCTATGCTCGATTCAGGCAATCCTCAAACGAAGCGACCCGGAGATGACGAACGTTTCGGACATCGCCATCGAGCATGGTTTTTTCGAGCATGGCAGGTTTTCTGGCTAATATAAGGTCCTGTTTGGCGAAACTCCTTCGGAGACGCTTCGGGCTGGCGCTGGGCGATTTGGACCAAGTGTCCAGCCAGAGCATGATTTGAGATTGCACGGCTGACGAGTGGCACAAACTGCACAAGACGATGCGTTTGGATCGGCGTACCATCAGTTGTTTGAGTAGGTGTGATGCGAGGGATTACTGTACACTTCACGGCAGGAAAGGCCTGAGCGGCGCGCCAGCATTTGGTCTAAGGCAGAATTACCAGAATTGCGTCGGCATTTATGCACGACGTAAGTTCTAGTTCTGTTTTACGGGAGGCGCACTATGGGCCGGTCATTTTCCTACCTCGCCGCCACGGTCGTTGTGATCATCTGCACCCTGTCATCCGGTGCCGGAGCTCAAGAGGCCAAGGATACTTCGGGAACAAATCCTGCGGTGTTGAGCAGGACCTTGGCGATCTCGAACGAGTATCGATTTCTGCCTGGTGATGAATATTACGACATCACCAACCTGCGCTACACGGAGCCGTTCTTCGACGGGAAGGCTTCGGTCCGCCTGACGTTGCCGTTTGATGGAACAAACCTGACAGGCGACAACCAATTCGGCATCGGCGACATCTCGGCGAAGTTCAACTGGATCCCATATATAAGCAGGCGGCAGGCGTTCATTCTCAGCGCCGAGATTTTCGCGCCCACTGCCACCGAGGATGTTTTCGGCAGCGGCAAATGGGTCGCCGCTCCCGGACTGACCTGGGTCTATTTTGCTGGCCCGGAGATCATTGTCGCCCCCGCCTACATCCAAAGTCTCTGGTTTGCCGGCGACAGCCACCGCGCTGACGTCAATCGCGGCGATTTCGACCTCTATGTCGTTTACAAGCCCCACGCCAAACGCTGGTGGCTCACGTCGGATGTGACCGCCAGCTACGATTTCGAAGCCAAGAAGGCACCCATGTCTTGGGAGGTCGCCCTGGGCTTCAATCTGGGCAAGTTGGCAAGCGGCGGGGCCATCAACGGCTACATCAGACCCGGTATTGGTATCGGCAACGACCGCCCTTACGACTTCAACATGGAGGTTGGCGTTTCGCTTGTTAGCTTTTAGCGGGACTTGAAGCACGGTACCCGCCATTCAAGTTTGCCGGCAATCTCGGCCGAGTGACGGTGGAACTAAAGTGAAAGCCTTCTTCGTGCACGCTCAAGTGAATGAATGGGTAAATTGAATGAGAGGAAAGAAGAGAAACCGGGCTAGCTGTCTGCGCGTAAGCTCTGGTTGGGTGCACAACTGCTGCATGTAACAGATCGCGATTTCCGTCCATCGCCATCGCCCAAAGCACTCACGCCGGTATTTGAAACTGTAATGTATTTCACTCTCTAACTACTGAAGATTAAAAAACCTCAGCCCCGACGCTTGCGAAAGGAGCAGGCCATGAGTACTAGAAACGATCAAGTCGATGCCGTGAACCAAATCACACAAGGCTCGCTCGTCAGCCGCCGCAACGTCCTGCTCGGCGGCACCACGCTTGCCGCGGCGTCCGCCCTGGCTGCGGGTACTTCGATCCAGTTGGCGCAAGCCACCGCGGCCGGCAGCAAGCCGAATATCCTCGTCATCTTCGGTGACGACATCGGCTACTGGAACACCAGCGCTTACAACCGCGGTATGATGGGTTACCGCACGCCCAACAGGTCGTGTCCCCAGACGTGGTGTAGCTCGGCGGTAGCGAAGCCGCTCGCGAGCGCGCCCTCAACAGCGCCGTAGCGAGCGAGCGG
>NZ_JAMYRB010000040.1:0-32654 GCF_040321165.1 Mesorhizobium sp. M0500 | reverse complement strand
GCCACCCAAAACCGCCGCTACAACACGTTCGCGAAGATCATCCGAAAGAGGTCGCGTCATCCGATGCTGGCCTCCACTCCAGCCACCATCTTGAATCACAAAACCGACTGATCCGGAATCCCCTTCGATTCCGTCAAATCAGGAACCGCTCTAGGCAACGAAAAATCCGAGGACTGATGCAGCTGCACTCGCAACTGATTTGCTGCGAGCCCAATTTTGAGGGTTAGTCTTATGAGGGGGAGCGTCTCCAGTTGCGAAGCGTTACCAGTTGTTTGAACTTCCAGAAAAAGCGCTGGTCAGATCTCGCTGCCGATATTCTTTACGGTCGATTGGATGGGCTATTCGTCGCGTGGCATCCGAAGGATGTCGGCCATGAGACGAACCAGCTCCGCCTGTCGGCGCACATCTGCTTTCGCGTAGACGCGACCCGCTTGCGTCTTGAGCGTGTTCATGCTGATCCCAAGTCGGCTCGCGATCTCGCGCTGGCCACCGCCGTCTGCGAGCGCCACGGCCATGCGGGCTTCCGCGGGGGTGAAGCCGAAGAGGTTCCCGAGCCGATCTGGCGGTGGACGGGCACCGGGAGCCGATTGGTTGGACAGAAAGAGCGCTGCCACGGGCCGTCTCGGAGCACCCGGGCTCAAATGTCCGATGACTGCCCCGCGCAAAGGAACCGCGAGCACTGAAAGGGGCACATCGGAACCAGGACGGCAGATCGCAAAGACTTCCGGGGTGCGTCCCGCCAGGGCTGTGCTGACTGCTCCTCGAAGCTGATCCGCCGAAGTTGATGGACCGGAGGCGACACAGGCGCCACGCATCCTTAAAGGCGTTCCAGCAACCAGCGTTCTCGCCTCGTCATTGGCAAACAGGACATTGCCCATTTCATCGAGAACGAGAACACCAAAGGTCAGTCGATCGAGAGCCCGCGGTCCCTCCTCCCGTATACCGCTATATCCGTCGATGCGTAGGTGCAGCCGCATTGCCCGCCGAAAATGAGGGATAAGGGCTTCCAATTTCGCCTGAGCCTCCCAATCGAACGGGCCGCGCTTCTCGGTCCGGCACAGGTTGATCGTGACGGTGACCTGACCGTTGTTGGCGAGGACCGCGGCAGCGTTATGTCCGAGATGCTGAGGTCTCAGCACGTCGGCGTAAAAGGGCGTGCGCTTGAGATCTTCGAGTGGGATCGTTTCATCTGAAAGCGCTAGACGTTTGACAAGTTGGCTCATGGAGGTCGACGTCCAGGGATTGTGGCGGTATTCAGTCTCGCAAACGCGCACGCAATCTGGATCGAGACGGCCGTTATGCGTGAAAAGAAGCTGTCGGCCCGTCGTCGAGAAGGCGTGGATCACGCCGCCGGAGGCTCCGAGCGCATCCGCAGCGCCTACTAACCCATGGGCCCAGAGCGAAGAGTCGAGCACGGCATCGTAGATGCCATCGATCAATGAGCAAAAATTGTCGGCTTCGTTCGCCATGGCACACTCGTAAGAAATTCAACGGCAATCAGGAAGGCGGACGTTTCAGTCACAGAAAAGTTTACTAAGAGCCACTAGCAAAACCCTTGTTAGTTTACCCGGCGACGGGCTGGCAGATTTTCCCTGCCGTGGCAGCGTCGCTGTGCACGAGCCTACAAAGATGCCGCCTCAGGCGGTCAAAGTCCCGCCGCGCTGAAGCAAGCCTCTTCGCTACCGAGATTACCAAGCTCCGGAGAGGCCTTCTAAGCCCTTCCAAAAGGCTGTCCCGTCGAAAGTGTTAGATGATGGGACAATGGGGTCCATCGAGCAAGGGCTTCAGCCTCTGCGAAAGTGCAAGGAAAGCCACGGGTCTACGATCGACGGGTCTAGTGGGACCACCTTCGGTCATCCGGTGATCTCCATTCGAGTGCTATCAGACAGGTGGGGCAATGCTATTGGCTCCGACAAACGCCCGTAAGGGGTCGGCAGCTCCAGTCGTGGCGCGAAGGTCGGCTTTGGTGAAGCGCCGGGAAAATCGGCAATTGGCGCTACTTGCTCGTTCCCGTCGATGAGACGAATGGCAACATTTGCGGCCCGTTGCGGACGCTCGATCGCAAAAGGCGTACGGTGAGTTTGACCAATCCGGCCATTGCCGTTGGGAGGCACGAAGGTCTTGGAAGACCGAAGGCGGGATTGGGCACTCCCGCCGCAGGAGGCAAGTGAGATGGGTATGGCATGATCGCGGAAGGTAGCGCCAACCTTGCTTGAATTCGTCGATGAACCATCGGTCGACGTCGTCCCGCACCGAAGTACTGCTTCGGAATTTCAAGTGGCCCGGCGACTTCTGCTCAAGCCAAGAAAAGAAATCGGAAATCTTGGATTCTGTGGCTGATGAGGGTCCCCGCGCTCTTCAGCCCATTTTGTGCAAAAGTAGCGAACATCCTGTTCTGCTTCATCCCTGGTTATCAGGGATGACAGGTGATCACCCAAAGGCAAGTCTTCTGCAATGCGCTGACGCGTCCGAATTGCAGCGTGTGACAGCCATCCGCGTCGCCACGTCCCGCCGATCAATTTGAGACGGCAATTGAGAGCGACAACCCGCCGAGCTTTACAGCCAAAAGGAAAGTCGGCGGCCCATCTTTCAATGAGCATTGCCTGAACCCGCCGACCTGCGGATTGCCAGTGGCCCCGCGATTCGCAGCTTTGCCGGAACGGGGGCGTGCCGTCTAGCAATGTAGGCGTGTACCGTTCCAAGGACGGAAATTTTCAGGACTTCTGCGTCAAACCTATCGGCCATCGCTCACGCAATCTGTGCTGCCTATTAAGTTGCGCAGCACAGGGTGATCTAAGTTGCAGGGTTGGCGCGGCAGGCGTCATGTCCCTCGGCCAGGAAACAGACGCCAGCGCTGAAGAACGCAGCCGGGACGGGTTCCGGATTCATTTTCCCGCCATCCACGATTTGCTCACCGGCGTCGCAAGTCCGCGGTACATTAGTGTGAGTCCAAATTTCGCTCCGCCGCGTCGAATGATTACAGAATACTAGCCTGCCCAATCCTGGCGTGCCCAGAGTTCTGGTTCGCGTGTGAACCATTAGGGCCGGCGGGACGTTTCTCTGCGAATCCAACACCATTGGCGGCACCACCGTGGAGGAATCCAAGCTTCAGCCTGCGCTGCGGAAACAGGACAGGCCCGGTGCCTTGGCGGACTTCCCTTATGACCGGATGACTGTCGAACGATTTCGCGAGGCGTTTCCGCGAGCGAGGTGGAACGACGAGCGCAGGAGCTGGTTTGTACCAGGCAAGACGGCAGCCCGCAGGGTCGACCGTTGGCTGGCGCGTGAAGCCGAGTTGTTGGCGATCCACGCCGATAGCAAGGGGCGCGACGCCTTCGCTGTCGATCCGATCTCCAGTCCCTATCTCGAGATTGCCGACGACCTGCGCATTCGCACACCCTAAGACTGTCCTTCGGGAACTACATGGCATTCCCTGGGCACGTTGGGACGATGAACTCCGGGTGTGGCGCGTGCCATTTCGGTCCTATGAGGAACTGCGGCGCCGGTGGCTGACGATCGAAGAGGCTGCCCGACGTAGCGAGCCCGAGGAAAGGAAGCGAAGGCGCGAGGCGGAGAAGGACTCGGAAGCTCAAAGAAGCACGCGGTTGCGATATGCGGAACGCCGCCGCCATCGCTATGCGTTGCCAGCTGAAGACTTGCCGCCGATGGACCTCCCGTCGCAACACAGCAGTACGGCGTTTTCGTCTTTACCGATGTCTTAGGTGAAGTCGCCGAGCCGTCAGTATTGGCCGCCTTCTACCCACAAGCGATGCGGGCAGACTTCGACTTCGTGTGGGGAACGTGGCGCTCGGCAGCGCTGGCGGAACTCATCAGGACATGGCCGGCTCGTGGTGAGGCCGGACCGATGGAATATTCCCGGGGCTGGTGGCAGCCGACGCTTGCCGAACTAGAGTTGCCCGTCGAAACGCGCGTATCATCGAGCGTCGAAGGCGAAACCGCGATCTCAGTCGAATGTCGTGAAACTCGGGCAGCAACTCGATCGGCCGGCTCTCCGCCAGAGGCGCGGGCTTTCATTTGTGCGGTCGATGCGGCGGTCCGCTGGGGCGGAGATTGAAAATCTGGGGCGATGTGTCGAGTACAGCGATGGGCTGCCTGGACAGCCGGCGGTTACCTTTCGGATCCCCTAAGGCTCCGCGCCGCCTCATCAAGTGCCAGCGGATCGTCACCGAGGCGGTCGATGAGGTCTTGAGCTTGGTCGCCGGTGATGCCTGTTCTCATCGCCAGCGCTTCCGCCGCTTCAACATCCGATTGACCCGCGGCGCGCTTGCCTTTCTTCCTTCGGCTTTGGGGCGCAGGACCTGGGACTTCGGCACCAGATATTGCCGGTGGTCGAGCCCCGAGCGAGCGGTCTTCGTTCTCGATTTCAAACGTCGCCTGATTCCAGTGGCGCTCGTGCAGACCGTGCGTCTGGCCTTCTCGTTCCCAGATCTCATATGCGCGGCGCCGAATGCGTTCGTGTTTGTCGTCTGACATGGTCGTTCCTGCTTGGGGTTTCACCCAACGCGAAAGAGCGTCGGAACGATCCGACCCTAAACGCCGATTTCGGACAAAGAGGGACAAACTCGGAAGGCTGGCTTCCGGAGGTATCTACGCAGCGGTCGGCCGATGATCCCGAGTATTTCGTTCTGTGGACCTGCTTTCTTGCGCGATCCGCCTTTCCCCCATACGAAAGCGAAATAGCAATAGGAGTTGATGAATGACCGAAGAGAACAATCACCAGAACGCACAATTGATGGAATTGACCGCGGATATTGTCGCGGCATTTGTCCAAAAAAACGCAGTACCCGTAGCAGGCCTGCCCGATCTTATTTCTTCGGTGAACTCCGCTCTCGTTAGCTTAGTCAAGCCAGCTGAAGTTGAGCAGCCAACACAGACCCCGGCAGTCAATCCCAAAAAGTCTGTGTTTCCAGACCACATCATTTCGTTGGAAACCGGGCGCAAGTTCAAGTCGATGAAACGGCACTTGGGCCTACTTGGCATGACGCCTGACGAGTATCGAGCCAAATGGGGGTTGGCGCGGGACTACCCTATGGTGGCACCAAGCTACGCTGCACAACGGTCAGAGTTGGCGAAGTCAATCGGACTTGGTCGCAAGGCAGGCGCAAAAATGCCCACCAAGAAGGTGCCAGCCAAGAAGGCAGCAGCCAAGCGGGTGAAGGCCTAAGAATACGCTGCCTCAGGCAAGCGGACCAATGCGATGACGCGCCATTCCATCGCCGAAGAGCTTGAAAGCGCGGCCGATCGCATTGAGGACATTTCGCGCGCGGATCTGCAGATCATCTTGCGGCGCGCGGCATTGATGCTCAGAAACGTCGCCGGCGTGCCGCTGGAATCGGCAACCGCGGGCGCTCTCAACTCCATTGCTGCCGAAATGAAAATCGGCCGGGCGGACCTCATTCAGATCGTGCTGCGGGATTGGCTGGAAACGAACGCCTATCTGCCCGTGCGCGAAATCGATGAGGAGAGTGAAACGGACGGGAGCGCGTAAAGGCAAACTTCTGCGATCACGCTATGCACGGCGAAGCTGCGACTCAACTAGCGCTAAGGCGCGGCGGACCTGATGGCCCGTCCGGCCGGCGCCTTTCAGGCAACCTCCCACTGAAAGGCGCCGGCCTGTCGTATTCGTCGACGGCCATCGCCTGATCGGCGAAGCAATAGAGCCGCCAGTTCTCGTATTTATGATCCGGCCATATCGCCTGCACCTGCCTTTTCATAGGCGCAAGCCCGCGCTCTTCGCAGAATTCGCCGATCAGCGTGAAGCTGTGTCCAGTGCACAGGTCGTCGGGTAGCGCAACTTGATAAGGCCATTCCCGGTCGATCTTGGCCGGCGAAGGGCCTCTGCTGCGGGCCCCGATCATGAGCTTTATGCCTTCATGACCACGAAGCCAAACGCGTTAATCGAGCCGATCCACGAGAAGGCAATGCCGGTGATCCTGACCTCGCGAGAGGAAGCCGAGACTTGGCTGACAGCGCCATGGTCGGAAGCGAAACGGCTGCAGCGGCCGGCGGCCGACGACGCTCTCGCCATCGTCGAGAAGCCGGCCACACAGATCAAAGTTCCGCTGCAGGCGCCTGCACAAGGCTCGCTGCTTTGAAAGCATCCCGATGAGCGACGAGCTGATCCGCCTTCCCGGTGCCATGGAGCCCGTCACGCGGCAGCACCATAGGTGCGAGCATCCCGACTGTGGCAAGGTTGCCGGATGGGATTCGCCAAGCCGAGGCAGCCATCGCATTGGTTCTGCTTTGAACGCCGTGCCGAAGGGGAACGCTATCTATAATGGGAGTTGATCGATGTCCGACAACCACGCTACGCGCCGCATCGGCCCACATATCCTTTGGTTGATCATGGCGACCGCGGTCGGTGGATGGCTGACCACTGGCTATGCGACCACCAGGGTCCACGAGATCCATGAAATATAAGTCAGCAGTTCCCTCCTTCGCTCGCTCATGCCTCGAAAACTCTTCTTCGGAGAGATGGTCAGAACCTATGCCATCTTCTGTTCCATGGAGCATAGTGGGAAGGTAGATTTGAAGCACGGGTGCGCGAATATCGGTGTTTTCCAATATTACATTAACAAGAACAAGGTGGACACTATTGATCTTGCTGTTGCTTTTGAGTTTTATCATCCGATCTATTCCGTAATATTTGCTCCGTCCGATTTCAGGTTTCCTTTTGTTGGAGGCAGAGCTGAAACCAAGAACCTGCAAACGGGCTGCGACCAGATTGAGCTTTACGGCAAGGGCGGGCTCGCCTTCATCCTGCACATCAGCGAAAAAGTCGGGAATGTTGACGCTTGTCTGTTCCGTGGCCTGTTCGCCTATCTCGGGTTCGAAATACCAAGCGGCCCTCAAGACATGTCGCTGGAGCAAGGCAAGTTTCATCTACGATTTCATCGCCAGCCCCAAATCGGAGTACACCGAGAGTGTCGACTACGCGCGATCAGAAGCGACCCGTGAAGACGTGGTCGTGAAGATCCTTGACTAGCACACGGCGTGGCTCGCGTGCAGCGCCGGCGATCCTTGGTTGCAAATATGGGTGGCTGCATCCATTATCGCCCCCTGTGTTTTGGGAGAAACAGCAATGGCCGGATCACAATAACGCCCAGCCGACCACTGATCACAATAATCGCGCTGGCGGCGGCCTGGTGCGCTCTCTCCGCGCGTGCTGACGGCCGCAAAGACGATTACGACTTCTGGTATCGGGTCTTCGAGCTGACGCGGCAGGCGGGGTAACCTCTGGTTCCCCGGGGACGACGCGCTCCTTACCGTCCTTGCTAGGCTGAGCGCCGTACATCCATGCGTAGGCGGCACGCTCCTGATCCTTTTTTGCTATGGCCATGATAATTCCCGCGAATGGATTGGCCCCAAGGCGGACATCTACCGGTAACTATCTGGGTCCTTGGCCTTCTCGGTCTGGCAATTAACCTTACTCAGAACAGCCTTACGGTAAGCGCCGTCAAACACGCGGATCGCTCTCTCGAATTTAGCCGGATTTGGCGCCAAGTGTTTATTTAGCCCGTCGTACAAAAGGATGGAGACAGCCATCATGGCTTTTCCACTTTCGCTTGGTCTCAGCGCTGGGCACCTTTTCAATACGCCATAGATGTTACCTGAGATTGCTGCAGCCCGATGCAATTTGCCATCTGCCATACGTGCCAAGTAATTGATGTTTTGCTGGTCTCCCTGCCCGGCCCAACCAGTCGATATCGTGAAGCAGATTCCTGCGATAACCGTTACCAAAATGCGGCTCAAACGTTCCCCCTCTTCTCAGTCAACTTGCCCCTACCAATCGCCTGTTATCATAGCTTTGCCTGAGGTTCAAAAGGTCGCCAGCCGGCGCCAACGGGCATTCCCACTAAAGCTCAGTTGCGGCCCTCAAACCGATGGACGAGCAGTTCTCTGGTGGACAAGCTCAATCCTCTTTGAAGTCCAGCAATGATGCATGTCGCAGGTCTTCCTCGCCCCTGAGATGCTTGATGCGAACCTTGATCCCCGGCTTGACCCACTGTGTTGCCGGCCGTTTGGGAATGTCCTTCGGCGGCGGGCCGGCATGCTCCTGGACACGCTTCCATAACCGCTCGCGCATCTCACGATTGATGCTGACGAAAGCGCTGCCGACATATTTGCGCGTGCCGGGCACCGCTATCAGGGCGAAAGCTGGCTTGCCTTGCTCCCGCTCAACGCCGAGCAGTTCGAATTCACCAATCGTGTAGCACTTGGTTTTCAGCCCGTTTGTGGTCGGGCCGCTGACATATCTGCTGCCGAGACGCTTCGACACCATGCCCTCGAGGCCGGCTTGGTCGACCAAATGATAGATGGCGTTCGCCTGGCCCGGCAAGGCCTGGCTGAACTGAATGCGGATGTCTAACGGGATGACGCCCTCCAGGATCTCGCGGCGCTCCTCGACCGCCATGTCGCGCAAATCGTGACCGTGGAGGTGCAGCAGATCGAAGGCGACGAAATAGAGATCGTGCTGGCGCCGTGTGATCGCCTTGCGTAGCTCGGCGAAGTCGGACAGGCCCTTATCGTTGAGAACGATGATTTCGCCGTCGATGATGGCGTTCTCGACGTCCAGCGTCTTGGCTGTTGCGGCGAGGTCGCGGTATTTCGACGTCCAGTCAAGCCCGCGACGGGTGAAGACGCGCACCCGGCCGGCGTCGATGATGATCTGGGAGCGGTAGCCGTCGAACTTGACCTCGTGAGTCCATCCGTCGCCCTGGGGCGGCTTGGCGACCAGGGTAGGCATCATCGGCGGTATGAACTCGAGCCGGCCGGTACTTACAATTTTACGCACATTAGAGAATTAGGCATTCGGCTTATATTAGCCAGAGCGAACATAACGCGACTCCGCTCGGAAACCAAAACGCGACAGTTTGCGTTGCGGATGAATGGGAGGATCAGAAGCGACAACATCGCTACCGGCTACCAAGGCAAGCCGCATGACGGGCCAGTGGAGGATGAATCGAAGCACTTCGTCTACTGCCCAGTCTGCGGCCAGACGTTCGACGTGCGTGATCTTGGACAGGTGTTTCATCACGCCGAGCCGCAGCACGCCCCGCTGCCGGTCGAGCAATAGTCCCCGCTAGTTCAGCGCGGCCGGCTGCCCCGGCCTGAAACTGTTCCGCGCCGCGGCGATTCCCATCATCACTGATTGCTCGGGGTAGTCGAGCAGCCGCAGCGTGCCCGGCACATCGCCATCAACGCATGTGCTAGGGTGGCGTGTGAGCGCCGGCATTGATGGTGGAAATGGGTCTGTTGAAAAGTGTCTCGGGACTAGTCTTTTTGATCGTCGGCATGGGCGCGGTGACGGTAGCAATATACAGCGCCATCCGATTTCCAACGTCTCGCTATTCGCCGCGCTTTGGGTTGTCGCCGCAGTGCTGTGCGCCCGTCTCAAGCCCCCCAAGCAAGGGTAGCGTAGCCGCTGCCGTGGGCTCTCTGCTAATCAACCGGTGAGCGGGACCTGTGCTGGCGTGGTGTGGAGGCCGGCGTGGAGATCATTGTCGAGGTCGGGTAGTGTCTCAGTTGATGTGATTCTCAATGAGGGAATAAAACAATGATTATTCGCATTGCTCGCCTGTCGGTTGCTTTGGCCCTCAGCGGCACCTCGCTTGTGTCGTCCAATGCGAACGCTGGTTCGATCGCTTTCGACACTGGCTACCAGAAGGCAGCGTGGTTGCTGTGCCCTAATCCGGTCATTTATAATGATGCCGGCTTTTCGAAGTTCATGGACCGGGACATGAAGTACATTAATACTCGCGAGTACCAGCGCGGCTTTGCCTCTTTAAAAGCTGGGCTAAAGCGTGAGCCTAGCAAAGTGTGCTTCGCGGCCGCCCGTGCCGGTGGTTGGTGGACAAGGGCTCGCTGACGGTCTCGACCTTGTCGAGCTTGCATGCCGGTCGGCAGCGCGTCTGTTGGTGTTCTGGATTTAAAAGGGTTGAGCGCGAGGAAGACCTCGCAAGGTCTTCCAAAGGTCTGCCGCCAAAAAAACATGGATTATCAATGGGATGGAAGGGAACCCTGGAAGACCTCCCGCCGTCAGTCCATAGCGAAAAAAGAAAAAATCGACGCATCGGTCACAAGGCAATGATGCAATCAGTGAACATCCCAGATCGGTAACACCTGGCAGTCGTCTTCGAACCGCAAAATGTCGCCCTTGGCAAAAAATCGTATTCGGGAAAAACAGCTCTTCAGGAACGCCTCGACCCCGCGCAGGTCCGCTTCGGACCGCGCGCCTGACGGCGGCAGGATGATGAGGCTGTCGACCTCGTCCCGGCAGGCATGCCGGAAATGTCTATGGCGAAATCAATGAGAACCTACGCGCTGTGTAAAGGGCATCCGGCATTTTCATCTGTAGCCCGGCCCCTCCCAAAGCACACACGAGGCGTGCCATCCGGAAGCCTTGTCAATCAATTGCTTCGACCACACGCTGCGAATACCTGATGCCCGATTTCCTTCTTCTAATTTGGCGTTTTCTTCGGCTGTGCCTACTCCGAAGCGCCATATAATGCCGGCCTCGTTTGGCACCCAGACGATTTTCATCGAGTAAACCGCTGCGGTTCCGGAGATGCTATCGATTCGGCAATCAATGGACGCCGGCATCATCCCTTTTGCTTTCATCTTGCGGCTTTCGGTGATCACGGTCTCAGCCTTCATCCACACACTTTCAACGGCATTGGGAGGCAAATCATTGCTGGGCGTTGCGGCGACCAATGTCACCATCAATGCGACTGCCTGAAATGTCATTTCCCGACCCCCTGCCCCAACTGGATGTTCTCATTCCGCTCATGATCGGCAGTGCAGGTCAATCCCGTCCGAGAAACGCAAAAAAGCGCTGTCAATACCAACTTCTTGCGATGGATTTGCTCTGCGGACTAGGCAATCTCGGGGCGAAGGAGTGATCGCATGACCGTCCTCGCCTACAGCCTCGCCGCCGACGCAAAGGGAACGTGGCGACTCGTCTTTGTGCCTGACGATCTGCATCTCTATGTGGAATTCAGCCGGCCAAACGCAGAGTCAAATCCGGTGGACTGGCTGAGCGTGGATGATTTCCTTGCCTGGCGCCCTAAAGGTGCGCTCCACAAGCATGCGCTCGATCGCTTAGTTGCGCTCATTTGCCAAGCGATGAGCGACCCGTAAACGCAAAAAAGAGCCCCCCGGCCCCGCCGCACCTTTCGCCCTCGGCGGGCGATCAGTCATTCACCAAAAGCACAGGGTGTAGGCGGGGATCGGGTGTGCCCGGTGCACGGATCGTGGAAAATCATATGCGCGTCGGCGGCGCCGCTACCAACCGGCAGTTGGGACGACTTCTTGCCTAGTTTCACTGGCCTACCGTCAGTCCGGGTCGTCGCCGGACGCAACTTGCCGAACCGGAAGTGAAGGCGGATGTGTTCGTTGAAATAGCGGCCCTTGGCAAAGGCGGCTTTGAACGCGGCGAAGGTCTCCGGCGGCACGTCCTCAAACTCGTATCGTTTACCGCTGGGGGCGAATCACACCGAGAGCATTCTGCTATCTGGATCGTATTCCGTTTTGCGTATCGAGGTAGACGGCATGAGGCGGCTCGATCAAAGGGAGTCAACGATCGGTTGGGCCATCGCGTTCCTGGTATTTTGTGAGCGCACTAGGTCACCAAATTCGGCTCCTTCGCTGGATGTATGTGCGGAACGATCCTGGCGAATTTCTCCAGTCAGCGTCCTCTGGCGACGACGTAGGCATCCGAAGCTAGGCGCAAACCTGCGAGCCCGAGCACAAAAAAAGCAATTCGCGGCTCTTTAAGACTGGGCTTCGGCGGACTCCAGGCCGAGGTCGACGGGATCAGGGACCGTCGCCTCGCGCAGGAGTGTCGCCGGTTCGGCTACCGGCGTCTTCTCGTGATGCTGAGGCGGGAGGGCCCGGTCGTGAACCACAAGAAGCTGTTCCGGCTCTATCGGGAGGAGAAGCTCGCCGTTCGCCGCCGTGACGGCCGCATAGACCAGCATCGACAGGCCGTCGGCGAGATCGAGTGAAACCGCCTCGGCTGTCTGGATGACCGACTTTGGGCGCGAAGCTGACCCCTGGCTGCGAATTCGAACCCAATACCCCGTCATCCCATGTTCATGATATGTGCTACATTCGAAAGTCGCATAAAAAGGCAGTCTGGAATTGGGAGAGAATACCGGCGAACCTGTCCTGGCGGCAAACTCCAGGCTGCTTTATGCGCTCGGCAAGTTCGGCAGCGCATTTCATCAGAGCGGAACGGCCTCTGCCCTGCGCCGCCGGATCGCTTCGGCGATAAACACCCGCGACAGTGCGTGGTAGAGCGGCTCGTGGGAGATCATCCGTGCAGTGCCGTAGCCCAATATCGACGCAAGCATCAACGCTATGACGTTGTCGTGGTTGCCGGTCATCTCCAGGATGATGACGAAAGCCGTCATCGGCGCCTGCACGACACCGGCGAAATAGCCGGCCATGCCGAGCAGCGCAGCGGCGCCGGTGCTGGCGCCGAAGACCAGGCCAAGCGAACTGCCGATGCCGGCGCCGACTGCCAGCGAGGGCGCGAAGATGCCGCCGGGAATGCCCGAGATCATCGACAGCAGGCCGGCCAGAAACTTTTCGGCAAAGAAGAACCATGGCAGCGGCATGCCTTCGACGGCGCCGCGCGCCTGGGCATAACCTGTGCCGAAGGTCAGCCCGCCCGACACGATGCCGATCACCGCCACCGCAAGCCCGCAGATGGCGGCCACCAGCAAGGCGCGCTGCAACGGCTGGTGTGTGTGCCAGCGCCGGATCCGCCGGGTAATCTTCAAGGCCAACAGCGAGAACAGCGCGCCGAAGCCACCCCCGAAGATGCCGCAGGCAAGCGCCAGCGGCCAGTCGGCGGCAAACGAGATCGTCTCCTTCGAGACCCCGAAATAGGTGTAGTTGCCGAGCAGGCCGAGTGAGGCGATGCCGGCCAGGATGACCGCCGTTAACACCAGCCCGTTGGTGCGTGCCTCGTAGGTGCGGCCCATTTCCTCGATGGCGAAGACGATGCCGGCGAGCGGCGTGTTGAAGGCGGCTGCGATGCCGGCGGCCGAACCGGCAAGGATAAGGCCGCGGGCCTGCGCCATGCCGCCCCAACGCGCCGCCTGCAGCATCACGGAGGCGCCGACCTGCACCGTTGGGCCCTCGCGGCCAATCGAGGCGCGCTGACGGCGTTGCTGCCGATGACGTCGACGTGACGATGTTCCTCGCTTCGAGTTCGCGGCCGTCGACGACGCCGCTCCTCGGGAACCAGCCTTCCCATTTCGCCGCAGGGCTCGCAAGGCAGCGGTATTCCGCAGGCGATCGCTGCGCGGCATTTGCGCGACGACGAGGTGGCATTTGTATCGAATTAGCTGGTCGCGCTCCCGCCATCATCAGAGTGCGCCAGTTTTCGCCTGCGGCGCTCGATCTTTTCGCCCGGCATTCGGTGCCTGGTGCTGTGCGGCATGGAACGCGCTTTCCATCGAGGAGCCGGAGGGAATTGTCGGTAGAAAGAAACTCTCCGATGTCGAGCTCGACGATGCCGTGAAACCGATCTCGGCGCACAATGCGCTGACCACGATCATCGAGGATGGAGAGCAGTTGCAGATTGTGCACGACAGCATGCCGTTCGGCGACGTCGGCAAGGGTGAATTCGGCACGTATTTCATCGGCTACGCCCGATCTCTGCGCAGAATAGAGCAGATGCTGGAAAACATGATCGTTGGCCGGCCGCCCGGCAATTACGATCGGCTGCTGGATTTCAGCCGCGCCATCACCGGCACACTTCGTGCCGTCGGAGGCATTCCTCGAAAAAGTTGCGACGAGGGACGGCCACCTCGACTGCTGGTCCTGCCCTGTCGGGCGGACCTCATTCGGCAATCGTTGTCGGCAGTAGAGCCAAAGTGTGATCGCGGCCCAAACCGGTGCTCATGACCATGTTTATGCTTGGGCCGTATGTGGCTGTTGTCTTTTGATATGGTATCGATAACATGCCTTGCGTGAAGTTGATTCCAACGGGTGGTTCATGAGCGATGCCGGACGCCGCAGAGACCTTGTGCCCGAGTGTCCAGCGTTTTGCTTGGGCACATCGCAGCCGGCTGGTGGAGCGGCATGATGGCCAAGGCAGCCTCATCGAAATCGAGCGAGAGCCACGCCCCGACGATGGTGGACGTGGCGCGGCGGGCAGGTGTGTCCACCATGACGGTTTCACGCGCCCTGAAAGAGGGCAGCCTCGTTTCCAAGGCGACGCGGGAAAAGATCATGGTCGCGGTCAACGACCTCGGCTATGTTCTTGACCAGTCGGCCGGCAGCCTTTCCTCGCGCAAGACTGGATTTGTTGCCGCGATGGTTCCGTCACTCAACAACTCCAACTTCGCCGACACGGCGCGCGGCATTACGGATGAACTGGAGAGCACGGGGCTCCAGCTTCTGCTCGGCTATACCGACTATACGGTCGAGAAGGAGGAAAGGCTGATCGAAGCGATGCTCCGTCGGCGGCCGGAAGGCATCATCCTGACCGGCGGCGCTCACACGGATCGCGCCCGCCGCCTTTTGAAAAGCGCTGGCATTCCAGTAGTCGAAACCTGGGAGTTGCCGGTAAAGCCGATCGATCAAGTGGTTGGTTTCTCCAACGAGGAGGCGATGGGGCTTCTCGTCAAGACGCTCGCCAGGAAGGGTTACCGAAGATTCGGTTACATCGGTGGCACGACCTCGCGCGACACGCGCGGCAGCCAGCGGCGCGAAGGCTTTGTCAGAGCCATTGAGGAGCTCGGCCTGCCGACCGGGCGCCTCGTTTCCTTTGGCGTGCCGCCGATATCCATCGAGCAGGGCGGCCAGGCCGTCGTCAGCATGCTGGAGCGTTGGCCGGACACGCAAGCCGTACTCTGCGTTTCGGACCTTTCGGCCTTCGGCGCACTGATGGAATGCAAGCGCCGGGGCATGCGGATCCCGCAGGACATCGCCATTGCCGGCTTCGGCGACTACGAGGTAGCCGCCTTTTGCCATCCCGGCATCACCACCGTGAATGTCGACTGCTACGGGATCGGACAACAGGCCGCCCGCAGATTGATCCAGGTGATCCGAGGCGACGAGAAACGACACGGCCAAGAAATCGTGCTCACCGGCTATCGCGTCGTCGAGCGCGAAAGCACGTGAGTTCCTGCATCGATTCAAACGCAGCGAGGGGCAGCCCAATGGCGATGTTTCGCGAGACCATCACCCTCACGCATGACGGTGCTTTGAAAGCCGTTGCAGCCGGAGCAGCGCGCGCCGTCACGATGGGCGTGCCGCAATGTCTCGTGGTCGTCGATGCAAGCGGCGAAGTCCTCGCCAGCCTGCGCATGGATGGCGCGCGGTTCCTCAGCATGCGTACGGCGCAGGCGAAGGCGCGCACCGCAGCGTCAATAAACGCCGCTACTGGCGGCATGGCGTTCGAAGCGGCGCTCTCAGTCGGTATCGCTTCGCAGGGCGGCGTGACCAATTTGCCTGGGGGCTTGCCGATCCGCTTCGGCGGACGCCTTGCGGGCGGCATCGGCGTCGGTTCGGGAACCGGCGAGCAGGATTTCGATGTGGCACACGCCGCCTTGGCGGCGGTTGGCGCCGACGTGATTTAAGGCGATGTGCCGATGCGCCTCCAGCGCAACGGAAGGATCTTCAGAACGCGATCTGAACCTTCATGGATTTGTTTCGGTCACCGGCGATGTCGAAAGCCGCGACCGCCTCGTCGAGAGGATAGATGCCCGTCAGTAGCGGTTTGACATCCACCCGGCGGCGATTGATCAGGTCGACGGCGAGCGCAAACTCCTCGTGGAAACGGAAAGTGCCCCGCATCTCGATCTCCTTGGCCACGATGAGGTTCTGTGGGATCGACAGATCGCCGCCGAGACCGAGCTGCATGAGCACGCCGCGCGGCTTCAGGACATCGAGCCCTGCACGCACCGCGCGTTCGTTGCCGGAGGCCTCGAACATCACGTCGAAACTACCCTTGTCGACATTGTAGGCGGCGAGCTTTTCGCTGTTTGTCGCGACATTGATGGTGCGATCGGCGCCGATCTCCAGGGCCTTCGCCAGCACGCCGTCCATGACATCAGTGGCGACGATTTCGCGCGCACCGTGGGCTCGTGCGGCGAGGATGCAAAGCGCGCCGATCGGCCCGCAGCCGGTGACCAGAACCCGCTTGCCGAGCAGCGAGCCGGCGCGGTTCATGGCATGCAGCGTAACCGCAAAAGGCTCGGCGAAAGCGGCTTCGTTGATGGAAACGTGGTCGCCTATTCTGTGGCATTGCCACGCCTCGGCGACCAGGCGCTGGCGGAACGCCCCCTGGATGTGCGGCATCGGCATGGCGCTGCCATAAAAGCGCATGTTGAGGCATTGGTTCTGCATGCCTTGCAGGCAGTAGCGGCAGGCATTGCAGGGTCGGCTGGGGGAGATCGCGACGCGGTCGCCGACAGCGAGTGCGGAAACGCCGCCGCCGATGGCCTTCACTGTGCCGGCAACCTCATGGCCGAGGATCATCGGCTCGCGCAGGCGAATCGCGCCGAAGCCACCATGGTTATAGTAGTGCAGGTCCGAGCCGCAGATGCCGCCAGCTTCGACAGCGATCTCGACCTGTCCGGCGCCAGGGGAGCCCGGATCGGTCTCCTCGATCCGCAGGTCTTTTGCCGCGTGGATGACGATCGACTTCATGATGTGATCCTTTCTCAGACGACAGGTGTCAGCAAGGTCTGTCCGCCGAAATGGGCCGCGAGATTGTCGCGAACGAGCTGCCCCATAGCCTTGCGGGTCTCCAACGTGCCGCTGGCGTGGTGCGGTTGCAGCACGACATTGGTAAGCTTCAGGAAGCGCTCGTCGATCGTTGGCTCATTCCAGAACACGTCAAGCCCGGCACCCTTTATGGCACTGGATTCCAGGGCCGCGAGCAACGCGGTCTCGTCGACCGTGCTGCCGCGCGAAATGTTTATGACGATACCGTCTGCTCCGAGCGCTGCCAGGACCGCCGCATTGATGATGTGTTTCGTGCTTTCGCCGCCGGCGAGTGTTACGATCAGAAATTCGCTGTCGCGCGCCAGTTCAAGCAGATCGCCGACGAACGTATAAGGAAGATCGTCACGCTTGCGGGTGTCGAAATAGGAAATCGTGCAGTCGAAGGCAGCGGCGCGTTTCGCCACCGCCGCACCGACGCGCCCCATGCCGACAATGCCCAGCCTTTTCCCACAGACACGCGTGACCAGCCCCATATTGCCCTTGCGCCAGCTTCCATCGCGTACATAGGCATCGGCCTGCGGGATTTTTCGCGCCACGGCGAGCAGCAACCCGATGCCGATATCGGCGACGTCCTCGGTCAGCACGTCAGGGGTATTGGTGACACGAATGCCGTTCGCCCTGGCGTACGCAAGGTCGATGGCGTCGGTGCCGACGCCATAGCAGGAAACGATTTCGAGCTGCGGCAGCTTCGCCATCAGCGCAGCACTTGCGCCAAGCTCGCCGCGCGTGGCGATGGCGCGGATCGCGCCGGCGTGGCTTGAGAGCAGCGCGTCCTTGTCCTTGGACTGCCAAAGTTTATGGACGCGATATTTCGCCTCAAGATCTCCCATGTCCCAATCCGGATAGGGGCCTGTCATCAAAATGTCGGTCACGGCGTCATCTCCTGTGCATTTTTCCATTGACTATGTTATCGATAACATTCATGTCAATAGGGACTGGCGGCAGGTGCGCTGGAAATCGTGGCTGGTTCAGGAAACATTGCTCAGGAGGAGCGTTTGGGCAGTTCGTTGTTCGATTTGACCGGCATGCGGGCGCTGGTCACCGGCTCGGGGCAAGGGATCGGCCTGGCGCTGGCCGAGGGGTTGGCGCAGCACGGCGCCGAAATCGTGCTCAACGGACGCAGCGCCGAAAAGATGAAAACGGCTGCGAATGCACTGACAGCGAAGGGACACAAGGTCCATAGCGCCGTCTTCGACGTCACCGATCATGCTGCGGTGGCGAACGGCGTCGCCGAGATCGAGGCGACGATCGGCGCCATCGATATCCTTATCAACAATGCCGGCATGCAGTTCCGAATGCCGCTCGAGGATTTCCCCGCTGACAAATGGGAGGAACTCTTGCGCACCAACATCTCCAGCGTGTTCTTCGTGGGACAAGCGGTGGCGCGGCACATGATCCCGCGGCGGCGCGGCAAGATCATCAACATCGCCTCGGTGCAGAGCGAACTGGCACGGACCAACATCGCGCCCTATACGGCCACGAAAGGCGCTGTGCGCAACCTGACGCGCGGCATGTGTGCCGATTGGGCGAAGCATGGTTTGCAGATCAATTCCATCGCGCCGGGTTACTTCAAGACGCCGCTCAACCAGGCGCTGGTCGACAATCCCGAATTTTCGGCATGGCTGACCAACCGCACACCGGCTGGTCGCTGGGGCGACGTCGGCGAACTTGTCGGCGCGGCGGTGTTTCTGGCCGGACCGGCCTCATCCTTTGTCAATGGACACACGCTCTATGTCGACGGTGGCATCACGACCTGCCTTTGAACCCGCGCTCATCGTCGTGATGGGCGTCAGCGGCTGCGGCAAGACCAAAGTTGGCCTCGAGATCGCCGCTCGGCTTGGCCTTGCCTTCGTTGAAGGCGACACGCTGCATCCGCGCAGCAATGTCGAAAAGATGTCGGCGGGCATACCGCTTGCAGACGGCGATCGCTGGCCTTGGCTGGATCTGGTCGGCGCAGCCTTGCGCCAGGCTCGTGAGGAGGGTCGCGGGCTAGTGGTCAGCTGTTCCGCGTTGAAGAAATCCTATCGCGATAGGCTTCGCGATGCGGCGGGCGGGTCGCTGTTTTTCGTATTCCTGGAGGGGTCGCGCTTGCTGCTGCAAGCCAGGCTCGCCGAGCGCCGCGGCCACTTCTTTCCGCCGGCGCTGCTCGACAGCCAGTACGCCACACTGGAGCATCCAGGCGACGAACCGCTGGTGGTCACAGTGGACATTGACGCGCCTGTCGACACGATTGCGGATACAGTATTGCAGGGTCTGCGTGCATTAGGGGTCGGCCCTGTCAGCATCAAGGAAAAAGGCACGTTGAGATGACGCAACCAGCAAAAGTCGCCGTTATCGGCGCCGGCATCATGGGGTCGGCGATCGCCACCCGCCTGATCGAGACCGGGCAAGCCGTGACGGTGTTCGATCTGGACAAGGCCAAGGTCGCCGCGCTGACTACAAGGGGTGCGGTTGCGGCCGCGTCGGCGGCGGAAGCAACGCGGGCGAGCAGCTTCGTCATCCTCAGTCTCAACCATGCCGATATCGTGCGTTCGGTGGTGTTTGGCGATGGTGGTGTCGCGGCTGCGGCGTCGTCGGAAAAGCTGCTGATCGACATGTCGTCGATCGATCCCGTCGACACCGCGCAGATGGCCGGGAAGCTGTCTGCCGAGACCGGCATGAAATGGCTCGACTGCCCGCTTTCGGGCGGCGTTCCCGGCGCGCTGGCCGGCAGGCTGACCGTCATGGCGGGTGGCGAGACTGAAGACTTCGAACAGGCGCGCACGGTGATGCGGCATCTCTGCGCCAACTACACGCTCATGGGCCCAAGTGGGGCAGGGCAGACGACCAAGCTGATCAACCAGCTGTTCTGCGCCGTACTGTTCCAGGCTGTCGCCGAAGCCGTGAAGATTGCCGAAGCCGGCGGCGTAGATCCGAAGGCAATTCCCGCGGCACTCAAGGGCGGGCGGGCCGATTCCAGCATTATGCAGGAGTTCATGGCAAAATTCGCCGCCCGCGATTTTTCGGCGACCGGCCGCATCGACAACATGCTGAAGGATCTGGATTCGCTGCAGGCCTTCGCCCTGAAAACCAAGACGCCGATGCCGATGACCGGGCAGGTGGTCGAGATCCATCGCCTGCTCTGCGCGGCAGGATTGGGGCCGAAGGATTCGGCAGAGATGATGCGTCTGCTCGACGGCAAGACCAGTTGATCCGTTGGCCATATTTCTTTGGTGCTTGACGCCTAGAAATGTTATCGATAACATCATTTGGGCGATCTCGGGAGGAACGCATTGTGACCGAGCAAAAACTGATCGAGTTCAAGTCGATCACCAAGGAATTCGGCGGCACCCGCGCGCTCTCCGACGTGACGCTTGATTTGCACAAGGGCGAAATCCTGGCGCTGCTCGGCGAGAATGGCGCCGGCAAGTCGACGCTGATCAAGACGCTCGCCGGCATCTACCGGCCGGATGGCGGCCAAATCCTGTTTCGCGGCGAGCCCTACCATCGTCGCCCGCCGCGGCCGAACCAGCGCCAGCCCGTCGCCTTCATCCATCAAGATCTCGGTCTTATCGAATGGATGACGGTTGGAGAAAATGTCGGCCTCGCCCAAGGCTTTTCGCTTCGCTCTGGCCTGTTTTCGCTTCGCTCCGGCCTGATCGACTGGCGATCGACCGAGGCGAGGGCGCATGAGGCTCTCAAGCTCGTCGGCTGTGATTTCGACCCGACGACGCGGGTCCAGGATCTGACCCGCACCGAAAAATCGCTGGTCGCCATCGCTCGCGCCTTGGCTACCGAGGCCGATGTGCTGGTGCTCGACGAGCCGACCGCCAGCCTTCCCGCCGACGAGGTCGAGCGGCTGTTCGACGCCATCCGTCCGCTCAAGCAGCGCGGCGTCGGCATGATCTATGTCTCGCACCGCCTCGATGAAATTTTCCGCATCGCCGATCGCGTCGCCGTGCTGCGCGACGGCAGGCTGGTCGGCGAGAAGAAAGTCGCCGATACAAAACCGGACGAACTGGTCGAGATGATCGTCGGCCGTCCGGTCAGCCAGGTTTTCAGCAAGGCTCAAACGCAGGCCGGCGAGACGATCTGTGCTGTCCGCGACCTTGTCTGCGCCGGTGCCGGCCCGGTGTCTTTCGACGTACGCAAGGGTGAGTTGCTCGGCCTGGTCGGCCTGCGCGGTGCCGGGCAGGAACTGGTTGGCCGGGCGCTGTTTGGCTGCCAGGCCTTTTCCGGCACGGTGACGATCCGCGGGGCTGTGCCGGACCTGTCCAGCCCGATCGCGGCGATGTCGTCCGGCATCGGCCTGATCGCGCGTGACAGGACCGAAGAATCAATCGCTGGATCCTTGTCGATCCGTGAGAACAGTTTCCTCAATCCCGGCGCCGGCAAGCGCGGCCTGTTTTCCTTCCTTGCGCCTCACAAGGAGGCTGCGCTGGCGCAGGCGATCGGCAGTTCCGTCGGGCTGCGCCCCAACGATCCGAACCTGCCGATAGAGGCGCTGTCGGGTGGCAACCAGCAAAAGGTGGTCGTCGGGCGCTGGCTGCACACCGGCCGTACATTGCTGATCGCCGAGGATCCGACGGCCGGCGTCGATGTCGGCGCCAAGGCTGAGGTCTACCGGCTGATCGGCCGCGCGCTTGAAGCCGGCCTCGCCGTCGTCGTGGTGTCGACCGATTTCGAGGAGATTGCCCACATCTGCCACCGCGCTTTGGTGTTTTCGCGAGGACAGATCGTTCGCGAACTCACTGGCAAAGACCTCACCACATCCGCCGTGATCACCGCGGCATCGGCTTCCGAAGCCGCCTGATCTTTCTGGGAGCGAACTCATGCAATCGATCGAATCCAGCGCCCTCGAACCGACCCGCGGCGAGATGGCTGATTTGTCCATGGGGCAGAAGGTCATCCGGCTGCTGCCGGTCTACGGGCTGGTTATCCTGACGGTGTTGCTGATCCTGTTGTTTTCGATCCTGCTGCCGAACACGTTCCCGACGCTGCTTAACCTGCGCTCGATCATCTCCGACAAGGCGATTATTGCGCTGTTGTCGCTGGCGGCGATGATCCCGATGGCGTCGGGCCGCATCGACCTCACCGTCGGCTACGGCATTGTGCTGTGGCACATCCTGGCCATCAGTCTGCAGACCATGTTCGGCATTCCGTGGCCGCTGGCAGTGATGATAGTGCTGGTTCTCGGCGCCGCGACCGGCTTCCTCAACGGCCTGCTGGTCGAAGTCGCCCGCATCGACTCTTTCATCGCCACGCTGGGCACCGGCACCGTGCTCTATTCCTTGGCGCTTTGGCACACTGGCGGCCGGCAGGTTGTCGGCGTGTTGCCCAACGGCTTCTACGCGCTCAACGGCACGATGGTGTTCGGGCTGCCGATCACCGGCCTCTACGTGCTTGGCATCGCCGTCGCACTGTGGATCATCCTCGAATATCTGCCGATCGGCCGCTACGTGTATGCCATCGGCGCCAACCCGAAGGCGGCTGCTCTCAATGGCATTCCGGTGCGCCGCTTCGTCATTGGGGCGTTCATCTCCTCGGGCTTCCTGACGGCGCTGACAGGAGTGTTGCTCGCCTCCAAGCTGCGCATTGGCCAAGCCAGCGTCGGACTGGAGTATCTGCTGCCGGCTCTCGTCGGCGCCTTTCTCGGCTCGACCACGATCAAGCCTGGACGAGTCAACGTCTGGGGCACGATGACGGGCGTCATCATCCTGGCGGTCGGCATTTCCGGCATCCAGCAGTTCGGCGGCTCGTTCTTCGTCGAGCCATTGTTCAACGGCGTCACGCTGCTCGTCGCCATAGGCATTGCCGGCTACGCCCAGCGCAAGCGCGGCGCAGCGCAAAGAAACAGGACCAAGACCGTCGCGCAGCCCTCGAAGTGACAAATCGAGCCAAACCCGTGGATCATGGAATGAACGACTACGAGGTTCTCGACGATCGGTTCGGCAAGCTGATGATCGGGCATGCCAAGCTCGAACGGCTATGGACCGGTAGCCGTTGGGCGGAAGGACCGGTGTACGTCCCCGCCGCAAGGCATTTGCTGTGGTCGGACATCCCGAACGATCGGCTGCTGCGCTACGACGAAAGCGATGGTTCCGTCAGCATCTTCGAGGCCCATTGTAACTACCAGAACGGCCACACACTCGACGGCGAAGGCCGCGTCGTTGCTTGCGAGCATGGCGGGCGCCGTGTTTCCCGGCTCGAGCATGATGGGCGTTGGCAACCCCTTGTCGAAACAATTGACGGCAAGCGGTTCAATTCGCCGAACGATGTGGTGGTCAAATCCGACGGCACGATCTGGTTCACCGACCCGGTCTACGGCATTGAAAGCCACTACGAGGGCAAGATCGCCAGAGCGGAGATCGGCGGCTCCCATGTCTACCGGTTCGACGAGCTTTCGGGTGAGGTGAGCGCCGTTGTCACCGACATGGTGCAGCCGAACGGCCTGGCCTTTTCGCCCGACGAGACGATCCTCTACGTGTCGGACAGCGGCGCCAGCCATGTGCCCGGCCTGCCGCGCGCGATCAAGGCCTACGACCTTGCCGCCGATGGCCGGTCGGCGCGCGCAGGCGGCATCTTCGCCGAGTGCGGGGCAGGCCTCTTCGATGGTTTTCGCGTCGATCGCGACGGCAACATCTGGGCCTCCAGCGCCGACTCGGTGCGCGTCCATGCGCCGGACGGAACCCTGATCGGCCGTATCCTGGTTCCCGAGCTCGTTTCCAATGTCTGTTTCGGCGGTCCCAAGCGCAACCGCCTCTACATCACCGCTCAGACATCCCTCTACGCCATCTACGTCAACGCACATCCGGCCGGTGTTGGTCCGGTGGCGGGCGACATCAGCCGGTGACATGTCGCCAACTCCAATCGAAAGCCGAGTTTGAAAGACCATGCAATTTCTAGAAACCAAGGGAGGTATCAACATGCAACGCAGAACATTCCTGAAATCATCCGTCGCCTTGATGGCCATGACAATCGCTGCTCCTGTCCTGTTCGCCGGCCAGGCACGGGCGGACGCCACAGCCGACGCCATGGCGGTGGTCCAGAAATATGCGCAGAAGGTCACGGCCTGGGATGGCCCGACCACCGGTCCGAAGGCGCAGCAAGGCAAGACGATCGTCGTGCTCGCCGGCGACCTCAAGAACGGCGGCATCCTGGGCGTCACCAACGGCGTCGAGGAAGCAGCCAAGGCGATCGGCTGGGACGTCAAGGTGATTGACGGCGCCGGCTCGATCGGCGGCCGCACCGCTGCCTTCGGCCAAGCCATGGCGTTGAAGCCGAATGGCATCGTCATCAACGGTTTTGACGCGGTCGAGCAGGCGCCGGCGCTGGAACAGGCCAAGGCCGCAGGTATCCCGTTGGTCTCCTGGCATGCCGGACCGGTGATCGGGCCCGACGAGAAAAGCGGCGTGTTCGCCAACGTGTCGACGGATGCCATGCAAGTCTCCACGGCCGCGGCCGACTGGGCCTACGCCGATGCCAAGGGCAAGCCCGGCGTCGTCATCTTCACCGATTCGACCTATGCCATCGCCATCGCCAAAGCCGACAAGATGAAGGCGGAGATCGAGCGGCTGGGCGGCAAGGTGCTCGAATATGTCGACACGCCGATCGCCGAGACTTCGCAGCGCATGCCGCAGCTGACCACTTCGCTGCTGCAGAAGTACGGCGATACCTGGACGCATTCACTGGCGATCAACGACCTCTATTTCGACTTCATGGGACCCTCGCTTGCCGCCGCCGGCAAAGCCGGTACCGACGCGCCGATCAATGTCGCCGCCGGCGACGGTTCGGAATCGGCCTATCAGCGCATTCGCGCCGGTCAGTTCCAGAAGGTGACCGTCGCCGAACCGCTCAACTTGCAGGGCTGGCAATTGGTCGACGAGCTGAACCGCGCCATCGCTGGCGAAAAATGGTCGGGCTATCTGTCGCCGCTGCATGTGGTGACGGCCGACAATGTCGAGTTCGACGGTGGGCCGAATAACGCATTCGACCCCGGCAATGGCTACCGCGACGCATACAAGAAGATCTGGGGCAAATAGGAGCCCGGCGATGCGGGCGCAATACGCGATGCGCCCGCATCGCATTCGCACGACAAATCCACGAATTGCACCGCGACCTGCCCTTGCCGGCCGGCGGCCATCCCAGCGCAGAAAATCAGGAAACCCCTCGCTATGATCATTCGCTACGCCCTGTTCGAAGGCGAGATCCACCCCGGACGCGAGAGCGAATTCCGGCGCTTCGTCAAGGCGAGGCTGGTGCCGTTGTGGACGCAATTTCCTGGAGCCGAGGAGGTGCGCGTTCTGGATGGCACGGCACGGGATGAGGGCGCCCCCGTCTATGCCATGGCGCTCGCCATCCGTTATCCCGACATGGACGCCTGCAACAAGGCGCTGCAGTCCGACGTTCGCTTTCAGAGCCGCGATGTGACCGGAGAGCTGCTCAAGATGTTCACCGGCCGTGTGCATCACCATGTTTTCGAGGCCAACGAGTATCCAACCGCTCGATAGGATGATCAAAAAAGCGCCACACGACAATCGCCGACGCGTCCAAAACTGGACACCAACGGCTTCTTAGACGGATTCACCGTCGGTGGTGGACCAGTCCGAAGGGCTGCCAGAATTTGCGGCCTTTGCACCACTCGAGTGGGCGCCCACTCCACTATCGGTCCAACGGATGCTGCACATCCGTTACGGCCATCTTGTCCAGACGTTGTCATAGACTGGGCTGAACTTCCGGAAACGCCTGTCGCCTTTTGGCAAAGAAGCCACGAGCTATCTGTGACGTGCCCGACGAGCTAACGTGTTTCCCGCGAGCGAGGCGGAAACAAGGAGCAACGGCCACGGAGCTCAAGCCCATCCGATCGCTGATCGGTCTAGTGGTGAAAATCCAAGGCTTAGTAACCGATGCGAAGACCGCGCAGACGCCTTCTTGCCGTTCCGCTCCAGACCTCGAATGGGGGGTCATTCCGCGAGGACGACCGAACGCCCAGAAGAGGCCTGACGTCGCCATTGACCACGGCCGGCTGATCAGGGCTTTTGGCTCGCTATCAGAGCAGATAGGGCGTACACTTTCGCCTTTGTGGCTGGGATCTCACGGGCCAGCGCGTAAGAGCACAAACCTCGTATCAAGAAGGGTGCTCTTCGAGGAATACGTTGCGCTCGATTCCAGCGAGACGTTCCGTTTGGCAATTTGGCAGCGAGGAGCGTCCGATGCAGATCATACAGAATCGCCGCACTTTCGTGGCGGGCGCTGCGGCGGCTGGGGCTGCGAGCTTTTTCGGAACGGCGACAAAGGCGTTGGCCGAGCCACCGCCTGAGACGACGCGTATCCGGCTCGTCCGCATCCCCAGCATCTGTCAGGCACCCCAGTATGTAGCCGAAGAACTGCTGCGCAGCGAAGGGTTCACAGAGGTTCACTACCTCGAAAAAGAGGGGACAGCGGACATCGAGACGGCCCTCGCCTCGGGTGAAGCCGACCTCAATAGCCATTTCGCGGCCCCGCTCCTTCTCCGCCTGGAGGCGGGCGATCCCATCGTCATCCTAGCAGGACTCCACGTCGGCTGCTTTGAACTGTTCGGGACCGATCGCGTCCAGTCGATCCGCGACCTCAAGGGGAAGACCGTAGCCGTGCCGACGCTAGATTCCAGCCGATACGTCTTTCTCGCCAGCATGACGGCGTATGTGGGCCTAGATCTCGGTCAGGACATACGCTTCGTCACGCATCCGGGACCCGAGTCCATCCGGCTCCTAAGTGAAGGGAAGATCGATGCCTACCTAGGCTTTCCCCCCGAACCGCAGGAGATGCGGGAGCAGCAGATCGGCCATGTGGTAGTTGACAGCACCGTGGACCGGCCCTGGTCGCAATACTTCTGCTGCATGCTGGCTGGGAACCGGGAGTTCGTCCGCACGAATCCGGTGGCCACCAAACGCGCCCTCCGCGCCATCCTGAAAGCGGCAGATATCTGCGCCAGCGACCCCGAGCAGTCCGCGCAGTTCATCGTCGACCGCGGCTATACCAAGCGCTACGACTATGCCCTGCAGGCCATAAAGAAGCTCCCCTACGGTCAGTGGCGCGAGTATAGCGCCGAGGACACCCTGCGCTTCTACGCCTTGCGCCTCCACGAGCTTGGGATGCTCAAGAGCACTCCTCAGACGCTCCTTGCCCAGGGCACCGACTGGCGTTTCCTCAACGAACTGAAGAATGAGTTGAAAATATGATCGTGGCTGGCACGCGGGACCTGTTTCTTACTCAGAACGGGCGGACGACCCCGGTACCAAGCGTTAGACATTGACCACTAGCTGCCGGCATCCTTGTATTGCCTCATTCAGTCGATGCGCAGCAGGCGATCTATCTCATTCGGCACAGTGATCCCTAGCTTGGCCGACCGATCCACCGCACGATTTCATAGGCAGGCATCGGGCGGCGAAAACCCTTCAGCGTCAGTTCGCCAACGGCGACGGACTCAACCAGTGATTCGACGGCACCAACGACCCGCTGGCTCACGAGAATCTGGCGCGGCCCGGCTTCCTCGCACAATCGGGCGGCATGGTTCGACACTGTGCCTATCACTGCATAGTCGGCGCGCTGATCGAAACCGATCCGCCCGATGGTTGCATGGCCTCGGGCGATGCCGATTCCGAAGCCGAGCAAGTGGTCGCGCCTGCGCCATTGCTCCGAATGCCCGTCAATCGCATCACGCATCGCCGTAGCCATGCAGACGGCTCTCTCGGTATGGTCGGCGCAGGGCAGTGGATCGTTGAAAACCACGACGATACCGTCACCCACGAACCGCTCGAGAGTCCCCTCGTGGCGGACAATTTGTTCACCAAGACAGGAATGATACTCGGCAAGAACGGTCATGACTTCTTCGGGTTCGGCGGTCTCTGCGAAGGCAGTAAAGCCGCGCAAATCGCAAAAGACAACGGTCACCTCGCGACGGTGGCTCTGCAAGAGCGCGTCGCCATTTCCCGCCGCAAGGATCAGGTCGGCGACCTGCTCGGGCAGGAAACGTCGGAGCCGGCCCATTCGCTCGATCTCCTTCCCGCAACAGCGGGGCAGCGAGGACGGTGCGGAATCCGCCTGCCTCAGCGATCAGGGCAACGCGGTAGTCCGGATCGGCGGTCACGTCTTCGATTTGCACGATCCGCCGCTCTTCGATTACGCGCCCTACGGCGGAGCCCCGGCCTGCGGCAAGCGCTGGAAGTGGATTGGCGTCGACATAAGCGCGGAAAGTGGGCGGGTAGCCATGCGTCGACACGTAGCGGAACGCGCCGTCCAGCAACTGCACGATACCACCCTTGTCGGCACGGCAGAGCCTGACAGCCGATTCCACCAACGTGTCGAGCACAACCTGCAGATCGAAGGTAGAGCGGCTAATGACCTTCAGAACATCTGCGGTGGCTGTCTGCTGCTGAAGGGCTTCGTCGAGCTGCTGGGTGCGCGTCTCAATCTCCTGATACAGGCGCCCCAGCTGGTCGGAGGTCTGGTTGACGTTAGCGGCGAGCACTCCAAGTTCGTCGCGATTGGCGACGGCAACGTGTTGGGCGAAGTCGCCGGCCGCTATCTGACTGAGACGCGTCTCGATCTTCTTGACCGGTTCGATCAACGACCATGAGATTATGTAGCCAAGCGCAAGCGCGAGCAGGATGCTGCCCACAGCAAAAGCAACCACGACCAGTCGAGAGGTGCCGTACGCCCCCTCGCTCGCTTCGATGGCCACGACCATGTCGGCTTCGGCCATGTTGACCAGCTGGTTCGTCAGCCGCTCGAGTCGGTCGGCCGACGGCATGATCTCATCCAGCTGAACCTTGCGCGCCTCCGCCGTGCGACCGGCGCGGAAGAGCTCCGCGACATGCGTCACGCCGGCCGCAAGCCGTTCGTACTCCTTGTCGGACCTGGCCCAGCACCTCCGCCTCAGTTTCAGCGACGAACTCCATGCGGTCGAGGTCATAGCCAAACTGGTTGAGCTGGCGCAGCGCCCCATCCAGCATCCGGTTGTCCTGAAGCAACAGGGCGGTGGAGATGCCGTAAAGCTGGGTGGTCGTATCGTGCTGCACCTGGCGATAGGCCGCGATCCTGCGCTGCAGCTTGATCAGCTCGTTTGTTTGATCATTGACCCCACTCAGCACCTGCAACCCGACGGCCCCGAGCACGATCAACAGGCCGACGATCGACAGGAACGCGATCAAGAGCTTGGTCTGGACCCGCGCCGGCAGCCGGGCAACCCAGCCGACTAGCCGGTTCGTTATGTTACTTGGATTCGTCCAAGAGGCTGAGAAGGTCACCTCGGAACTCCTCTAGGTCGAACCGAACGCCGAGATACTGTACGCGCAACATGCCGTCCGGGTCCACGAGCGACGTCAGCAATGTGTGGTCGACGTCACCATCCGCCGTCTTTCGAGCGAGGACCCCGTATTTCCGTCCGATCTCACGAACAATCGCCGGGTCACCGGTAAGGAACGACCAGCCTTTCAGATCGGCGCCAAAATTCTGCGCATATGCCTTCAACACGTCGGGCGTATCCCGCTCTGGGTCGACCGTGATCGAAATGAACTCGATCTTTGACCCGAACGTAGAGCCCAGTTGCTCCTGCACGCTGGCCATGTGGGCGGTCAGCATTGGGCAGACGTCGGTACAGTATGTATAGATGAACGAGATGGCGACCACCTTGCCGCGAAAGTCGTGCAGTGACACAGGTCCGCCGTCTTGCGATATCAGCGTGAAATCCGGTGCAGTGCCCATCATCGGCAGGCGCTCGCTGTCCCCGGCGGGCGCTGACGCCTCGTGCGCAGAGGTGTGCGCAGGCTCAGCGACGAGGGCGAGGAGCAGCAACGCACACGTCGACCAGCGGCTCACGTCTTCATCTCGCGCTTGAGCTCCTTAAGGAAACGCCAGTCCGTACCTTCCGCGATAATCCTGTCGGGTGTGGAGCCGATCAAACCGATTTCCTTCAGCCGCAGCGCATAGAAGCGGACGGTGTCAGTTGAATCGTAGTCCCGCCATTTCCGGTAGGGCAACTCGCTGATCGCTGCGAACGCGTCATCGTAGTGGCTGGCGAATCCGCCCGCGACCAAGCGCTCGGCAATCAAGGCCGGCGCGGCGGTGCATAGATCCGCGGCCTTGAGGATGGCGCGCAGCACCCGCTTGGTAGCAACCGGATGCGCGGCCACAAAATCGCTGTTGCCGGACAGCATGCAGCAAAAATATTGCGACCAAGGTCGGTCCACTGTGCTGTTGACGATCACGTGCCCGACCTTGCTGCGCCGCAATTCCTGCGGGTCCGGCGGAAAGCCCAGGAACGCGTCGATTTCGCCTCGCGCGAACAGCTCCTTGGGCTTGACCGCCGGGTCCACCACCCAGTTGATGTCGCGCGCCGGATCGAGCCCGACATAGGCGGCGATGCTGGCGAGGAACAGATGCGGCCCCGAACCGAGCCCCTGGACGCCGACGTTCCGGCCTTTCAGATCGACGACGCTGTCGATCCCGTGCTTGGCAAACAGCTCGAAGCAACCGGGATGGACGCCGCCAAGCAGAGTGAGCCGCGCACCGGAGTCCAAGGCGACGATCGAATTTGTCACGAAGTTGAGGCTAAAGTCGATCTCGCCATTCGCCACCGCGGAGGCCGTGGCCGCACCGGCGCCTGTGGCGACATAGGCAACCTCGATGAAGCCCTCAGCGCGCAGCAGGTCCTCTACAACATACTGTGGCGCCACGCAGATGCTAGGGATCTTGGCCAAGCGAATGCGTGTTGTCTCCGGCTCTGGCTCGGCGAGAACTTGAGTTGGAGCGCCGACGAGGCTTGCGGTGCCGGCAGCCGTCAGGCCGGCCAGGAAGCGCCTGCGGCTCTGGATGATTTGCATGTCTAAGTCTCCCCTCGAAACAGGTGGGATCAGGTTTTCAGCTCACGCTTCAACTCGTCGAGGAAGCGCCAGTCCGTTCCGTTGGCGATAATTTGCTGCGGGCTCGACTTGATCATGCCCGTCTCCTGCATGCGCAGTGCGTAGAACCGCAAGGAGTCTTCGGGATCGAATTCCCGCCAGCGGTCGTACCGAATGTCCTTCAGAGTTTGGAGCGCGTAGTCATAGCTGGTCTCGAAATCGCGATCGACCATCTGCTGCGCCACCCTTTCCGGATCCGACACGCAGAGGTCGGCGGCCTTGAGGATGGATCGCAAGACCCGCTTGGTCGCCACTGGGTATCTTGTCACGTAGTCCGTCGTGGCCGAGATCATGCAGCAGAAATACTGTGACCACGGGCGGTCGACGGCATTGTTGAGGATCGTGTGGCCGATCTTCTTGGCGCGCAGCTCCTGCGGCTGGGGCGGCGTCCCGAGGAATGCGTCGATCTTCCCTTCGACGAAGAGTTCCGTCGGCTTGACGTCGTTAGTCAAGACCCATTGGATATCGTTCACTGGATCGAGTCCGACATAGGCGGACATGAGGGACAGCCACACGTGCCGCGAGTTGTTGAAACCGTTCACGCCCACTCTCTTGCCCCGCAGATCCGTGACGCTGCGAATGCTCTCCTTGGCGATCAGTTCGAGGCATCCCGAGTGCAACCCGGTCAGCACCTTGATCGGCACACCGGCGGCGACCGACGCGACCTGGTTCGGCGCAAAGTTCACGGAGAAATCGGTCTCACCGCGTGCGATCCATACCGATTGGTTGACGCTTCTGTCGCCTTCTACGTAGCGGACATCGGTAAGACCCTCGGCTTGCATCAGTTCTCCGGCGATGTACGCACCTGCCCAACAGTAGGAACTACCGACCCACAGCGGCAGACGAACCGTGGTCGTTTCCAACGGCGGTTCCGCGTGGAGTGACCCTGGAAGACCGACGATACCGGCAGCGCCTGCCATTGCAGCGCCGGCCAGGAATCGGCGGCGGGTTTGGATGATCTGCATCAGAACGCTCCTCTTCCGATTGGCAAAAGCAATACTGGCCGGAACCGAGCAAAAGAGATTTCAGCAGAGGCAGATGGTCTGGTGAGCGCGACGAGTAGTTGTGGAACCTAGCGTGCCTAGTCCGATGCGAGAGTCTTGCGCTCTCAGTCGCCGGCTCATGAATTAACAACCGACGATATACCGACGTTACGCCCAATTTGCGTAGGTTGCGAGCGCAATCCTTACTACGCCAAACGTCCCGCCAGCACCTTGCTGTAACGGAGACTGTCTGCGCGGCCGTGAATAGCCACTTCGACCCACCCGCTGAACGCCCGCTATCGTTCTTCGGACGCCGAAAGCCGCCATTCCGCTATACGGCCCCCCGCCGCGCCCGAGACGCTCAGATCGTTTGGCAGGTGTTTAGTTCAGGCGGCGGTCGGGGTTGAGCTGGCGTCCCGTGGCCGGCCCCGATGCGCGCACGCCGCTGATCGAGACCTGCCGAACGATGACGCTCCGACCGCGTACGTCCCCTTTCCAAATAGGCCGACCCATGATCGGACTGTCCGTTACCGGGACGCGACATGACCATGAGCAGACGTACCAAAACTAACTGTCCGCCGCCAAGCTTTACGTCAGGCTCAGTCCTTCTTGAACTCGAATAGCTCGATGACGTTGCCCGATGGATGTTCATGGTCGGCACGGGAACCTCGTCGTCCTGCTGCTCGATCTGGAACCGGCGCAGGTCGTCGGTGGTCGCTGTGTCCGGTGAACGCCCGAGGAACGTCGCCAGGCGTCCGATATCGCGGAGATAGTTGCGCTGCGTCTCTCGTGAGAAACGCCGCATGTTCATGTCGTCGATCAGCCGCTGACGAAGTGGACTGATAGGTGCATCAAGAACAGGATAGGGCATGGTCAGGCTCCTTGTTGAAGAAGGCCGTGATGCTCTGCCCCCGCCGAACCATCCTCAATGCGAGCGCGACGTCCGGTTCGTGATCTCTACCTCACCCCATGCGCCCATCCCGCG
>NZ_JAMYRB010000039.1:0-33824 GCF_040321165.1 Mesorhizobium sp. M0500 | reverse complement strand
GGTACGTGACGTTGCCCAACGTCAAATGGGGATTGCTCTACGGCGTGCTGTTGTGCAATGCCCGCGCGATGGGTGAGTTCGGCGCCGTCTCGGTCGTGTCGGGCCACATACGCGGGCTGACCAACACCATGCCGCTGCATGTCGAAATCCTTTATAACGAGTACAATGCCGCCGCCGCCTTTGCCGTCGCTTCGCTGCTTGCCGGCCTGGCGCTCGTCACGCTGGTCTT
The DNA here is from genome assembly GCF_040321165.1 of Mesorhizobium sp. M0500. Taxonomy (NCBI): domain Bacteria; kingdom Pseudomonadati; phylum Pseudomonadota; class Alphaproteobacteria; order Hyphomicrobiales; family Phyllobacteriaceae; genus Mesorhizobium; species Mesorhizobium sp. M0500. The sequence continues at coordinate 33,595 of NZ_JAMYRB010000039.1, read as the reverse complement.
GAAGACACTTCTCGAGATGCGCTACGGCGCCGAGATCGCCGCGACGCGCGGACACTGACAAATGCATGTCGCCCAAAAGTGTGTAGCGGTTTTTGGACAACGACATGCATAAAACAAAGATTTAATGTCGCCCAAAAGTGGGAACCGGTTTTGGGATAACGGCATGCATCAACTACAAAAGGGATTTGCATGGAAGTTCGCGTTGCCAACGTGCGCAAGGAGTTTGAGCGGTTTCCGGCCCTCCGCGACGTTTCGCTCGACATCAAGTCGGGAGAACTGATCGCCCTGCTGGGACCTTCCGGTTCCGGCAAGACGACGCTGCTCAGGCTGATTGCCGGCTTGGAGCGGCCGACCCGCGGAAAGATCTTCTTCGGCGAAGAGGATGCGTCCCAAAAGTCGATTCAGGAGCGCAATGTCGGCTTCGTCTTCCAGCACTACGCGCTGTTTCGCCATATGACGGTCGCCGACAATATCGGCTTCGGACTCAAGGTCCGGCACGGGCCGTCACGCCCGTCGGCGAAGGAAATCCGCCGCCGCGCCTCGGAACTCCTCAACCTCGTTCAGCTTTCCGGTCTGGAAAAACGCTATCCGGCACAGCTTTCGGGCGGCCAGCGCCAGCGCGTGGCGCTGGCCCGCGCCATGGCGATCGAACCGGCCGTGCTTTTGCTCGACGAGCCGTTCGGCGCGCTCGATGCGCAGGTGCGCCGCGAACTGCGCCGCTGGCTGCGCGACATCCACGACGCCACCGGCCACACCACGGTCTTCGTCACCCATGACCAGGAAGAGGCGCTGGAGCTTGCCGACCGCGTCGTAGTGATGAGCCAGGGCCGCATCGAGCAGGTCGGCACCGCCGACGAAATCTACGACACTCCGAACTCGCCCTTCGTCTACGGCTTCATCGGCGAATCGAGTTCGCTTCCGGTCAAGGTCGAGGACGGCCAGGTCTGGATCGCCGACCGGCCGATCGGGCTTTCCGCGCCGCACGCACCGCAAGGCGAAGCGACGCTGTTCTTTCGCCCGCACGACGTCGATCTGGTGGAAGAATGCAACGGCTGCATCGCCGGCACGGTCGCCGCCAGCCGCCGCGTCGCCGGCACCAGGCGGGTCGAGCTCGAAATCGGCGGCGAACGTCAGCGGGTCGAGATCGAATTGCCCATCGACCATCCGGCGGCGCAGAAAAGTCGCGTGGCTTTTCGGCCGCGGCGCTGGAAGCTTTTTCCGGCCGCTTGATCCTCTATCAGGCGCTACACCAGCCAGTTCTCGACCTTCAGGCCTTTGATCCGGTTGAAATCCCCGGTGTTGGCGGTCACCAGGGTAGTTCCAAGCGCACGGGCGTGGGCAGCAATAAAAAGGTCATTTTGGCCGATGGTCTGGCCCCTGCCTTCCAGTTCTGCGCGAATCGCGCCGTACTCGGCATCCATCGGCACATCGAGCGGCAAGACGGGAATCTCAGCCAGCAATTCCTCGACCTTCTTGTGCAACTTGGCTGATCTTTTCTTGACGCAGCCATATCGCAGTTCCGACGCGACCACGATGCTGGTACACACGGCGGCGTCTCCCACGCGCAGGACAGCGCTTGCGGCTTTCCCGGCCGGATTTCGGATCATGTCGCTGACAATGTTCGTGTCCAGCATGAACCGCATCAAAAAAATTACTCGGATTTGACAGGCATATCCTCGACTTCGGGAAAGTCTTCCTCGGCATCGGGCGGCGGCTCTTTCGCCCATTGCGCGAGCAGTGCGGTGAGGCCAGGTTTGCGGACCGGCTCGATGATCAGGCGGTCGCCTTCACGGCTGATCAAGACCTTTTCGCCGGGAAGTTCGAACTCGACAGGAATGCGCACCGCCTGGCTGCGATTGTTACGAAACAGCTTCGCCTCCTTCGGCGGGGTTGTTGAATGGCGGTGTTGAGACATGACAACAGCTCCTTGTATATACTATTTGTATATGCCAGACAGGGCGGCGATGCAATCGCCTTGCATCGCGTTGGCCGGCCGGGAACCGTCGTGCACGCGGGCGAAATCGGCACCCCTTCCAGGCTGCGCGGAAGGCCCTTCTTGAAAGAAAAAACTAGCAATCGCCCACAGCGGGAATATTTCTTTTATCGACAACGTGGAGCGGCCACTCTGCGTGCCTCGTCGCGCACGATGCCTTGCCGCTATGGTCCGGCATTAAGCGCATGGCATTGGAGCCCTGTTTTCATGAAGCGATTTTTGCTTGGCGTCGCCACATTGGCCGGCCTGGTCCTCGCATCCTCCCAAGCCTGGTCGGCCGACAGATTGCTGAACGCCTCTTACGATGTCGGCCGCGAACTGTTTGCGCAGGTCAACAAAGCGTTCGTCGCCGGGCACCCCGGTGTGACCATCGATCAGTCGCATGCCGGAACTTCGGCGCAGGCGCGTGCCATCGCCGAAGGCCTCGGCGCCGACGTGGTCACGTTCAACCAGGTCATCGACATCGACTTCCTGGTCAAAAAGGGCCTCATCTCCGCCGACTGGCAGAAGGACTTTCCGGACAACGCCTCGCCTTTCTATTCGCTGCCGTCCTTCCTGGTGCGCGCCGGCAATCCGAAGCACATCAAGGATTGGAGCGATCTCGTGCGCGACGACGTGCAGGTGATCTTCCCCAATCCGAAAACCTCGGGCAATGCGCGCTACACCTATCTTGCGGCCACCGCCTACGCCAAGGAAGCTTTCAGGGACGACGACGCCAAGGTGAAGGAGTTCGTCACCAAGCTGTTCAACAACGTGCCGGTATTCGACAGCGGCGGGCGCGCCGCGACCACCACTTTCGTGCAGCGCGAAATCGGCGACGTACTCATCACCTTCGAGTCGGAAACGCGCGGCGTCCGCAAGGAGTATGGCGAGGACAAGTTCGAGCAGGTAACGCCTTCGGTCAGCCTGTTGGCGGAATTTCCGGTGGCGATCGTCGACACCGTTGCAGACGAGCATGGCACGCGCGATCTCGCCAAGACCTATCTCGACTTCCTCTATACGCCGGAGGGCCAGGACATCGCCGCCCGCAACGGCCTGCGGGCCCGGGACGCGGCGGTCGCCGCCAAATACAAGGCTGAGTTTCCCGATGTCCGCCTGCTGACGGTGGAGGACGTCTTCGGCGGCTGGGCCAAGGTCCAGGCCGAGCACTTTGCAGCGGGCGGCCTGCTCGACCAGACTTATGGCAGCCGCTGAGGCGATCTTCCAACTTTGACAGAAGCCGGCTTTGCCGGCTTCTTTGCTTTCGCGCCGCGAAAGGTGATTTCTGGCACTTTCCGGGCGCATTCCGTCCAAAACGTTACAAAGAATCAACGCGTTTGTGCCTACCGTGAGAACGGACGGCTTGTTTTCGCGAACGGCTTCGCGTGATCAAACCGTCATGATTTGCACACAAACAGCCGCCAGACGCGGGTGGTTGGGGCTTCATGGGTTGACTCGGGGCATGCTTACCAAAAAAGGCAAATACGGCCTCAAGGCCCTCGTGCATCTGTCGGGCCTGCCGGTCGGCCAGCTCGCATTCGTCAACGACATTGCGGTCGCCAATAACATCCCCAAGAAATTCCTGGATGCCATCCTGGGCGAGTTGCGTAACGCCGGCTTCGTCCAGAGCCGCAAGGGCAAGGAAGGCGGTTACCGCCTTGCCCGGCCGGCTTCCGAGATCAAGATCGGCCATGTCGTGCGTGTCCTCGACGGGCCGCTGGCGCCGATCCCCTGCGCCAGCCGCACGCAATACCAGCGCTGCGAGGATTGCGACGAGGCGACCTGCCAGGTTCGGCACATGATGCTGGAGGTCCGGCAGGCGATCGCCGAGGTGCTGGACAACCGCAGCCTCGCGGCCATGCGCGACGCCGACAATGACGATTTCCCAGTCGAACTGACGTCGCAAATCTAGCGCGCGAGCAGGCTCAAGGCAGTCGCGACGGTGTCGGCGACCGGACGCGTGCCATCCAAGGTTATCGCCGCCTCGTCCGCCGCTGGCGCCTCGAGCGTGGCGAACTGGCTGTCGACCAGGCTTGCCGGCATGAAATGACCCTTGCGATTGCCGACGCGCTGTTTTGCTGTTGCCGGGTCGATTTCCAGGTAAACGAAAACGATATCCGGGCAAAAGCCGCGCAGGCGATCGCGGTAGCTGCGCTTCAGCGCCGAGCAGGCGGCGACCACACCTTGCCCGCTTGCGACCGACGCGGCCATCCGCTGGCCGATCGCGTCGAGCCAGCCCTCGCGCAGCGCGTCGGTGAGCGGCTGGCCGCTCGCCATGCGCGCGACGTTTTCGGGCGGATGCAGCCTGTCGCCTTCGATAAAGACGGCGCCCAATGCCGCTGCAAGCGCTTCGCCGACAACCGACTTGCCGCAGCCGGCAACGCCCATCACCACGATGGCGGGTATCGTTCGAACAGTGCTTGCCGGCTTATATGCCACGTCTTTACCGGTCATGCAGGTCAGCGGCTTGCCGGCGCGCGGCCATAGAGCAGCAGCATGGCGACGATGACGACGCCGTAGATGATCTGCCGTCCCGCCTCCGGCATCTGCATGACGGAAAGAATTGATTGCAGGAGGGTGATCAGGATTACCCCGGCGACGGTGCCGAGATAGGAGCCGCGCCCGCCGAGGATCGAGGTGCCGCCGAGCACCACCGCGGCGATCGACGGCAGCAGATAGGCATCGCCCATCGACTGTGCCGCCTTGGAGGCATAGCCGGCCAACAGCACGCCGCCGAAGGCGGAGAGCCCGCCCGAAACCGCAAAGGCGATCATCACCACGCGCCTTGTATCGATGCCGGAAAGATAGGCGGCACGCTCGCGATTGCCGATGCCGTAAACGGTGCGGCCGAAGCCGGTGCGGGTCAGCACGAACACCATTGCGGCGCCGATCAGCGCCCAGATGAGAACGGCGTTGGGCACGGCAGGAACGGCAAAGCCGGTCGCCAGATAGCGCATCGCACCGGTCGCCGAATCCTGCGGCGAGAAACCGCCCGTGTAGACCACCATCAGCCCCTGCGCGACGGCGTTGGTGGCAAGCGTGATGATCATCGAGGGAATGCGCAGATAGGCGACGCCGATGCCGTTGACGATGCCGATCAGAACACCGCAGAAGATGCCGAACGGAATGGCAAGCGCCACGCCGACGGTACCGTATGCGGCCGCGGCGCAGGCCATCATCGCGCCGGCCGCCACCGACCAGGGCACCGACAGGTCGATCTGGCCGAGCAGGATGACCAGCATCATGCCGGTCGCGATGACGCCGAGAAACGACGCCACCTTGAGCTGCTGCAAAAGGTATTCAGGCGACAGGAAGCTGCGCGAATAGAGGCTGCCGAGGAACAGCAGCAGCACGATACAGGCGAACGCCGTCAGCACCGCCGGGTCGGCGCGGCGGAGGAATTTCGGCATGCGGCCGGCGAGACCACTCACAATCGTTTCGCTCACAGGAACCACTCCAGCCGGTTGCGGACCCGAAACAGGGCGAACGCGCCGAGGCTGACCGCGATCAGCAGAATGACGCCCTGGAACAGGGGCTGCCAGAGCGGATCGAAATCGAAGACGAACAGCAGGTCGCCGATGGTGCGGAAGGCAAGCGCGCCGAAGATCGCGCCGATGGCGCTGCCCTTGCCGCCGAACAGCGACACGCCGCCAAGCACGACCGCAGCGATCGAAAACAGCGTATAGGCGTTGCCGCTGGCATAGGCCGCATCGCCGGTATAGGTGAAGAACGTCAGGAACAGCCCGCCGATCGCGGCAAGCAGACCGGCAAGCGCATAGGCGGCGAACTTTCCACGCCGGATCGGCACGCCGGACATGTAGGCCGCCATCTCCGAGGAGCCGGCTGCATAAGCGGCGCGGCCTAGCACCGACCGGCTGAACGGCACCCAGACCACGAGCACGACCGCCAGCAGCGTCACCAGACTCGCCGGCACAAAACCAAACAGGCGACCGGTCAGCGCATCGGCGAGCCCTTCATTGACCGAGCCGCCGGGAAACGGCCGAAGCAGCAGCGCGATGCCGAAATAGACCGCGCCGGTGGCGATGGTGGCTACGATCGGCTGCAGGCGTCCATAGATGACGATCGCACCGTTGATTGCCCCGCACAGCAGCCCGGTGCCGAGCACGGCGAGGACGCCGAAGGCGGTCTCGATGCCGGTGCCGACGACCAGCCACGAGGCCAGGCAGTTGGTCAGCGTGAAGATCATGCCGACCGAGAGATCGATGCCGGCGGTGATCACCACCAGCGTTTGCGCCATGGCGACGAAGGCGAGCAGCACACCCTTGTTCGAGGCCGTCTGTACGACATTGGCGGTGAAGCCCGCCGGATGGTTCGAGGTGTAGATGACGAACATGACGACGAAGATGCCGAACGCCAGCAGCGTTCCGCGCTGTTCGGCAAGCCAGTAGCGCCAATCCTTCACGCGTCCGCTCCTTGCCTTGGCATCTCTTCATGAATGTTGAGCGCGCTGGCGATCAAGGCCCGCTCGGTGATTTCGGCGCCGACCAGTTCACGCTTGACCGCGCCGTCATAGAGCACCAGCACCCGGTCGCAGCAGCCGATCAGCTCGTCATAATCGGTCGAATAGAAGAGGATCGCCGCGCCTTGATCGGCAAGCTTGCGCATCAACTGGTACAGTTCCTGCTTGGTGCCGACATCGATGCCCCGCGTCGGGTCGTTGAGCAGGATGATGCGCGGCTGCCGCATCAGCCATTTGGCGATGACGACCTTCTGCTGGTTGCCGCCGGACAGCGCGCCGACCGGAATGTCGAGCCCGGCGGTCTTGATCGCCAGGAGACCGACCATGTCGTCGATCAGCCGCTGCTCGGCGGCGCGATCGATGATGCCGGCCCTGGACAGCCGATCGAGGGCGGCAAAGGAGAGGTTTTCGCGCACCGTCATCGGCAGCATCAACCCTTCCGTCTTGCGGTCCTCCGGGATCAACGCCATGCCGATCCGGTCATCGCGCGCGGCGGCCGGACTGGCGATCGCCACCGGCCTGCCGTCGATCAGTATCTGGCCCGACAGGCCGCGCAGTACACCGAAGAAGGCGAGCAGCAATTCGCGCTGGCCCTGGCCGTCGAGGCCGCCAAGCCCGACCACCTCGCCCGCCCCGACCGACAGCGAGACATCGTGCAGCCGATCCGTCCATGACAGGCTGCGCGCCTCGAGAGCCGGCGTTGCCGCAGCAGCCGCCCGCGCGGGCTTGGGCGGAAAGATGTGGCTGTATTCGCGCCCGATCATCAGCTCGACAACTTCATTGTCGCTCTTGGTGCCGGCCGCGTAGCTGGCGACATTGCGGCCATTGCGGAACACAGTGCACTGATCGGCCAGCTCGGCGATCTCATTCATGCGGTGAGAGATATAGAGCAGCGCCAGCCCTTCCGAACGCAGCCGCTTCAACACGGCGAAAACTCTGGCGACGTCAGCCGCGGTCAGCGCCGAGGTCGCCTCGTCGAGGATCAGGATGCGCGGCTTGCGCGCCAGTGCCTTGGCGATCTCGACCATCTGCCTTCTTGAAAGAGGAAGATCCTTGACCAGCGCCAGCGGATGGATATCGGAAGCGCCGGCGCGAGCCAGGGCTTCTTCGGCGATGCGGCGCTGCGCCTTGCGGTCGATCATGCCGAAACGCTTCGGCGGATCGGAAATGACGATGTTGTCGGCAACGCTGAGTTCGGGGACGAGCGACAGCTCCTGGAAGATGCAGACGATGCCGGCCTGGTTGGCGGCGGCCGGCGAAGCGAAGGTAACTTCGCTTCCGTCCAGCATCATGCGGCCCTCGTCGGGCGCAACGACCCCCGCCATGACCTTGATCAGCGTCGATTTGCCGGCGCCGTTCTCGCCGAGAATGGCGTGGATGCTGCCTGGAGTGACCGACAGTTCGGCCTTCTCCAGCGCCCGCACGCCGCCATAGCGCTTGGATATGCCTTCCATGCGGAAGAGCGGAACCGCACCGTCCATCGGCCCTCCCCAGGCGCTTGGCAATCAGGATGTCGAGCGCCGACGCCGCGGGATTCCCGCGGCGTCGGGCTGTCGGAGTTTACTGGTTTTCCTTGCTCTGGCCCATGATTTCCTGCGCCGTGAAATTGATGCCGCAGGTCGGGAAGGAATTGCCGACGAAGAAATTGTCGGACTGATCGGGGAAGAAATCCTGGCCTGCCTTGAAGTTCGGATCCTCGACGATCGCCAGCGGCAGCTTGACCGCTTGCGGCACGACCTGGCCTTCAAGTGCTGCAATCGCCGTCTTGATGGCAACCGCGACCTGAGCCGGGCCGGTGCCGGCCGACGAGCATTTCAGGCCGTCAGCGGCGAACTTGGCGCAGAATTTGCGGAAGCCGTTCTCCGTCTCGCCGCCGAACGGCACGAACGGATGCTTGGCATCGATCATCGCCTGCACGATGCCGGTATCGCCGCCCTGTCCGGTAATGCCGTCGAAGGGGCCGTTGGTGGCAATGGCATCGGCCGTAGCCTTTTGCGCAACGCCGTCATCCCATTTGCCGACGACCTCGGTGACATCCCATTTCTTGCCGGAAGCGTCGAGAACCTCGTGGATGCCGTTATGGCGATCGGTGTCGACGGACGTGCCGGCGACGCCGCGCACTTCCAGCACCTTGCCGCCGTTCGGCACGTGCTTGACCAGCCAGTTGGCCCACAATTCGCCAAGGCCTTTCTGGTCGACATTGACGTTGATGGCATCCTTGGTGTCGAGGATGTTGTCGAAGGCGACCAGCACCACGCCGGCTTCCTTGGCCCGCTTGATGACAGGACCGAATGCGGTCGGGTTCTGGGCGTTGACGACAATCGCGTCATAGCCGGAATCGATGAAATTGTTGATCGCCGAAATCTGGGCCGGCACGTCTTCGCCGGTCGAGACCACCTTGAATTCCTTGAGCTTGGCCGCGACGTCCGGCTGCGCTGCATAGGCCTTTGCCGTCTGCACCATCTGGATGCGCCAAGTGTTGGCGATATAGCCGTTGGCCAGAGCGATGCGGTACGGGCCGTCTTTCTTGGGGAACTTGAAGAACTGCGTATCGGCCGACCAGGGCGCGAAGCAGTCAGGCTCGGCCGATGGCCCCTTGACGATTTCAGGATCGGCGATCGCCGACGAGCTCAGCATGACGAAAGCAGTGGCGGCAACGATACCGCCAACGAGTGACTTGATCATCGATATTCCTCCCAGTTGCAGTTTTGTTTGTTGTTACGCCGATGAATTTGCGCGTTTCCGGCCCGGCACCTCCCGCCGTACCCGTCGCGCGTTCAGGTGGCCGAATGCCGACCCGATCCCCTCCTTTGCTGCCCGGCTAGTCCCACAAAAACTATCATATTATACATAATAAACAAGCATGAGCTGTCGCTTATGTATAATAAACAGCCTCCCATCGTCGGGGCGAAGTATCGCCCGGCGATAACTGGTAGCGCTACCATGACGTAGTGTAAAGCGCCATTGCGTCGAAGCTCGCTTCAGCGCGCCGTGCTCTCACGTCGCTTGAGTTCGAAGCCAAGGTCGACGACCCGCTGCTCTGGCCTGTTGCCTTCGATCGCCGCAAGCGCCATGGCGACCGCCCGCCGGCCGATCTCGTAGCGGTAGGTCCGAACGCTGGTGACCGACGGAAAGGCCACCTCCATCATGTCGAGATCGTTGAAGCCAACGATACCGATCGTCTTCGGCACGGCGATCGAAGCGCGGTGGCATTCGAACAGCACGCCAAGGGCGATATCGTCATTGTTACAGAACACCCCATCGAGGCTCGGCACCTTGGCCAGCGCGTCGCGGAACAATTCGCGGCCGAGGGTGACGCTGGAGGGCACCGGCGTCGTGGTGGTGAGCCTCGGATCGAACAGGCCGGCCGCCTCCATCGCCGCGCGATAGCCGGCAAGCCGCCGCTGCGAACGCGGATCCATGCGCGCACCGATGAAGCCGATCCGGCGATAGCCTGCCTCGATCAGATGTTCCGCAGCCGCCTTGCCGCCCTCGAAATGCGAGAAGCCGACCATCATGTCGACCGGATCGGGCCCGGTCTCCATCACCTGCACCACCGGACAGCCTGCCGTTTCCAGCAGTTTTCGCGACGCCGGCGTCTGGTCGATGCCGGCCACGATCAGCGCCGCTGGGCGTTGCGGGCCAAACACCTGCAGCAGCCGCTCTTCCTCGAGGCCGGAATAGTGGGTGTTGCCGAGCTGAATCCGGAAAGGGCCGTCCGACAGGCTGTCGTAGATGCCGCGCACCACTTCGGCAAAGACGTTGTTGGTAAGCGACGGCACCAGAACGCCAAAGACCTCGGCGCGCGCCGAAGCCAGCGCCCGCGCATTCGGGTCGGGCACATAGCCGAGCTCGTTCACGGCCGACTCGATCTGGCGGCGCAGATCTTCCGAGACACGCCCCGGCTCACGCAGGGCGCGCGATACGGTAATGGCGCCGACGCCGGCCTTGCGGGCGACATCGGCGATGGTCGGGCGGCCGCCGCCGCGGCGCGAGCGCGGCTTGATCACCGTACTCGTCCGGACGCCGGGCAACCGCCCACACGCGACCGTGAAACGATGTTCAGCGTTTTTGAAACTGCTGCCATGCCAAACTGGCCCGTTGCCACACCTTGTCTGGCGTCGCGCAGCCTTCGGCTGTTGTCAAGCGACGGCCGGAGAGACTGTATCCGTACCGCTGTGCTTCAGGCCGCCACAGCAGCGCTGCGCCGGGCCTTCCACAGCAGCAGCAGCATGGCCAAAATATTCAGCAGGTTCCAGGCAATGCCGTTGAGGAACGCGGCGGCATAAGAACCGGTCAGATCGTAGATCCAGCCCGACATCCAGCCGCCGATCGCCATGCCGAAAATGGTCGCCATCATGACGATGCCGACGCGCTGGCCAGCCTCCTTGGCTGGCATATATTCGCGCACGATGATCGCATAACAGGGCACGATGCCGCCTTGCGACAGGCCGAAGACCAGCGAGACGACATAAAGCGAGGCAAGCCCGTCGAACGGGATATAGAACAACAGCGACAGGCATTGCAGCACCGAGCCGATCAGCAGGGTTTTCACGCCGCCGATGCGATCGGCAAGGAAACCCGAGCCAAGCCGGCTGACGACGCCCGCCGCCAGCATGATCGACAGCATATCGGCGCCATGCGCCACGCCGTAGCCGAGATCCATGCAATAGGCGACGATATGGACTTGCGGCATCGACATCGCCACGCAGCAGCCGAGCCCGGCCACGATGAGCAGCGCCTGCAAGGCCGCCGGCGACAGGGAGATCGGCTGGACCACGCGGCTGCCCGGCGATCCCGGAGCCGCCTGGGGCGGTGCGCCGCGCCGGAGCAGCAGGATCAAGGGCACCATGGTGACCAGGCAGACGACGCCGATCGCGGCATAGGTGAAGCGCCAGCCTTCGGTCTGCATGACATAGGGCATCGCCGTCGGCCAGATCGCTCCGGCGAGATAGTTGCCGGACGCGGCAGCCGTCACCGCGACGCCGCGGCGACGGTTAAACCAATGCGAGATATCGGCGATCAAAGGGCCGAAGATCGCCGACGAGCCGACGCCGATCAACAGGCCCTGGACGAGGGTGAACTGCAGGATCGAACTGGTCAACGACGCCAGCAGGAAGCCGGCGCCAAGTGTAATCGCGGCAATCAGCGCCGGGATCCAATACCCCATGCGGTCGATGGCGCGGCCGAACAGCACATTGCCGGCGGCAAAGCCGACCATGGTCGCGGTGTAGGGCATCGAGGCAGCGGCGCGATCGACGCCGAATTCTGCCTGCACGGCAGGCAGCACCACCACCACCGCCCACATGCCGACCCCGCCGATCGTTGCCAGCAGCATCGAGATGCCCAGCCGTATCCAGGCATAGGCACTGTCGATGCCGGAACTTTCTGCCTGGCTTGAGACGATTGGGGTCAAGAGCTTTTCCTGTCCGCAGTTCTTGAATCGGCGGTTCTGACCACTATCGGCGCATTCGCATCGCCGAGCAGCGCCACGACAGGCAAATCCGTGGCTCCAGGGATTCGGGCCGAAGTGGAACAGGGGTGCGCCATAAGGCGTTTTCCGGCAACGACCTAGTGGAAGGAGTTTGCCATGACCGCGCAACGGAAATGGTCCGCCGACGTCACCGAGCACAGTGACGCGCTGGACCTCGAGGAACATATCTTCGAATCCCACGATCCAAGGAAAATCGCCGCCTCGTTGAAGCGATCGGCCGAGCACAGCGACCGACGCAAGGCAGGGCCGTTTCAATCCGCCATGTCGATGCTGAATTTCTACATCAACCGCGCCGGCAAGAACCTGCCGGCGGCGCAGAAGGAAGTGCTGGAGGACGCAAAGGATGAACTGCGCGTCCTTTTTGGCCGCCCAAAGGAAGACTAGAATCGGTCACCATTAATTGGTTCTGCCAAATTCGGCTGAACTGGACCTAGTGACAGGGCCTCTTTGTCGCCAGTCTGCAGGCTCGGCTTGTCTTCCCAAGCCCGCAAAAGCCTGGCGTCATGACGGTCAAGATCGGCATCAATCCCATCACCTGGAGCAATGACGACGTTCCGGCGCTTGGCGGGGATACGTCCTTGGAGACTTGCCTGTCGGAAACGGCGCTGGCCGGCTACCGCGGCACCGAACTCGGCGGCAAATTTCCGCGCCAGGCTGAAGTGCTTGGGCCGCTCCTGTCTTCCTATGGCCTGGAACTCGTTTCCGGCTGGTATGATGGCCGCATTCTCGACCGCACGGTCGACGAGGAATTCGCGGCGATCACCCCACATCTTCAGCTGTTGCGCGACCTTGGCGCCAGGATCGTCGTCTACGCCGACACCTCGCGCGGTCGCCATGACGGCATTTTCGCACCGATCTCCGAGCGCCCGCGCCTCGCCGACAGGGACTGGCCGTCCTATGGCAAGAAACTGACCGCCCTCGCCGACCGCATGGCTGCATTCGGGGTCGGCATGGCCTTCCACCACCACATGGGCACCATCGTCGAGACGGACGATGAAGTCGACAGGCTGATGGCGGCGACGGGCCGAAGCGTCGGCCTTTTGTTCGATACCGGCCACTGCCTGTTTTCGGGCGGCGACCCGCAATCGCTGCTGCAACGGCATCTCGACCGTATCGTGCATTTCCATTGCAAGGACGTTCGCAGGGCGGTGCTGGAACGGGCACGCCGCGAGGACATGAGCTTCATGGCGGCGGTAATGGACGGCATTTTTACCGTGCCCGGCGACGGCTCGGTCGATTTCCTGTCATTGCTGAAACCCCTCGCTGCGCGCGGCTATGAAGGCTGGCTCGTTGTCGAAGCCGAGCAGGATCCGGCCAAGGCGCATCCGCTGACCTATGCCAGCAAAGGCTATTTCTCGCTGCTCGCCACCGCCCGCGAGGCCGGCTTCGAAGTGGCGACTCGGAAGGCAGGCTGACCGGCCCGCATTGCGAGCCGGAGGAACATAATGGGCGCGCGCCTCGATGGGGTTAGCGACGCGAAAGCGCCCGGCGATCCGCGCCGCCTTGCTCCCTGCGCGGCGCGGATCGCAGAATCCCGGCTCTGGATTAAAACCCCGACTTTCAAGCTTGAGGCCGGCCGGAAGCCGTGCCTTGATGCAACCGAGGAGGAGCGACATGGCTTTCGAAGCTGCGCTTGGCATGGAACGGCTTTGCACCATCCGGGAGATTGCCGAGAAGGCGGAACTTGGCGCCGCCACCGTGCATCGCGCGCTGAAGAACAGCCGCGAGATCCGCCCCGAAACCAGGCGACTGGTGCTCGACACTGTCTGCCGGCTCAACGAGGAAAAGATCGCCCGCGCCGCCCGGTCCGTCGGGGGATAGTGCCGTGGCCGACCACATGCGCCTTTCCCTCGACATCATGTCGGTCGACCGCGCTTCGGAAGAACCGATGCATCGTCAGATCTACGGCGCCTTGCGACGCTTCATCCTTGACGGCCAAATCCCGCAGAACACGCTGCTGCCGTCGACGCGCTCGCTGGCCGAAGATCTGAAGGTCGGGCGCAACACGGTCATCGCCGCCTATGACCAGCTCCTTGCCGAAGGTTTTATCGAGGCGCGTGCCGGATCGGGCACCTGGGTGGCGCCGATCCAGCAGAACCGCCCCTTGGCATCCCTGCGCGCCGGACTGGCAGCGCCGCAAAAGCTGTCGCGGCGTGGCCAGACCATCGTCAACGGCCCGCAGCCGCCACGCAATGCCGGCGTCATCAATTTCCATCCCGGCGTGCCTGAAACGGCATCGTTTCCGTTCACCATCTGGTCAAGCCTTCTGGTGCGCAATGCACGCAGCCGCGACGAGAGCCTGCTTGGTTATCTCTCCTTTGCCGGCCACCCCGGCCTGCGTCAGGCCATTGCCTCGACCATCGGCCTGTCGCGCGGCATCAGCTGCACCGCCGACCAGGTGATCATCGTCACCGGTGCGCAGGCAGCGCTCGATCTGGTCTCGCGCGTGCTGATGGACGAAGGCGACCATGTCTGGATGGAGGAGCCCGGCTATCTCGGCGCCAAGAGCGCCTTTCTCGCCAGCGGTGCCAGGCTGGCACCGTTGAAGGTCGACCGGCGCGGCTGGCATCTTGCCGATCCGGAGCTGCCGCCGCCGCGGCTGATCTATGTGACGCCATCCTGCCAATGGCCGTTCGGCACAATCATGCGCATCGAGGAGCGGTTGCAGCTGCTCGACATCGCCGAACGCAACGGCGCCTGGATCGTCGAGGATGACTATGACGGCGAATACCGGTTCCGCGGCCGGCCGGTGCCGGCGCTACGCGGGCTCGATCATGCCGACCGCGTCGTCTATATCGGCAGCTTCGGCAAGACGCTGATTCCGGCGCTGCGCATCGGCTATCTGATCGTGCCGCGCGAATTGTCGGTTCCGTTCGACCGGGCGGTGAGCATCACCGGCCAGTTCGCGCCACTGATCCTGCAGGCAACGGTCAACGACTTCATCACGCAGGGCTATTTCGCCACGCACCTCAAGCGCATGCGCCGGCTCTATGCGCGCCGGCAGGCGAACTTCGTCAAGCTGTGCCAGGAGCATCTGGCCGAATGGCTGACCGTCACGGAAAACGATTCAGGCATGCAACTGCTGGCCAGCTTCGTCAGGCCCTATAAGGACAGCGACGTGGTCGCCGCCGCCGTCAAGGAGGGGCTCGACGTTCAGGGCATCTCCATCAACTACCACTCTACTGAACCCGAGCACGGCCTGCTGCTCGGCTACGCGGCAATGGACGAACGTCAGATCTTGCGCGCCGTTCTGGCGCTGCGCGCCGCGTTCCTAAGATTGGATAGAAGCTAGAGCCAGGCTCTCCATCTCGTTCACCGCGGGGTTGAGTCAATCGCCCGCAGTGATTAGGAATATGGGGCATCGGTCCTTGTTTTTCGGCGTTCGCGCAAAGCGCGCTTCCCAAGGCCGAACCTCCCCGAAAACCAGAAGCATGCCTACCGCCGGTATAGGCGGGCAACGCATTCATCTGAACCATGAGGATTGCCATGAGAACCGCATCCTGTGCCTGTGGGCAACTGAGGATCTCCTGTAACGGAGAGCCGCAGCTGGTCGCACAGTGCCACTGCCTCGACTGCCAGAAACGAACCGGCAGCACATACGGCGTCGCCGCCTTCTTTGCGCGCGACAAGGTAGAAGCCGAAGGCGACGCCAGTACCTACAGGCGATCGGCTCGGAGCGGCCATCACGTCACTTTCCATTTCTGCCCGGGCTGCGGCTCGAGCGTCTTCTGGGAGCCCGAGCGAAAGCCTGAATGGATCGCCGTCGCGGTCGGCTGCTTCGCCGATCCGGCCTTTCCGACGCCAGCGCACGTCGCCTGGGAAGAACGGCGTCACCCCTGGGTTTCCGGTTAGCGACTCCAACCCGCCAGGGCAGCGCTTTATCTTACTGGTTGATCTCGGGTTCAACGAGCTTCGCCAGATTTCGCAGCGACTCCTGCCAGCCGAGATAGCAGGCCTCAACCGGGATGGCGTCTGGAATACCTGTCTGCGTGATATTCACTTCGGTGCCGACCGACACTTTCTTCAATGTCACGGTCACCTCGATCTCGCCGGCCAGGTTGGGGTCGTCGAACCGGTCGATGTAACGCAGTTGCTCATTGGGCACGAGCTCGACATATTCGCCGCCGAACGAGTGGCTGTCGCCGGTGGTGAAGTTGCGGAAGGACATTTTGAACGTACCGCCGACTTTCGCCTCGAAGTGATGAACCGTGCAGGTGAAGCCGTTCGGCGGAAGCCATTTCGCAAGTGCATCCGCTTCGAGGAACGCGCGGTAGACTTTCTCCGGGCTGGTTGTCAGAACGCGGTGCAGCCGTACGGTGCCGGGCATATCGTTAATCCTCCGTGTTGGTGATCGATGCCCCCTAGGACGAGCGGAGCCCGGCCTATCCGACACGGGCCTGCGGATTTTTTGGCGACCGGTTATGCCGGCCGGAATCCTCGGCCGGCCACCGGACAAGGAACTCGACCGCAGGGTAGCAAACCGCGCCGAATCTGGTCTAGTTCACACTGTCGAACTTCTGCAGATCAACCGGTGCCGCCTTGCGCAATTCGATATCATCGAGCGAAGCATTCTCCAGCGCCACCCGCGCCGCCGCGTCGATGTTGTGGATCATGTCCTGAATGTCGGTATCGCTGTGCGCCGGGTTCATGGCGACCATCACGGTGCGGTTGAGGATGTCGAGAGAGTGCTTGCCGAGGTCGTCGGAATAATCCAGCCGCAGGCCCTGGTTCTCGGGCAGTGTGTAAGGATTGAGCGCCGGATGATGCGCGCCTTCATGCATCAGCACCTGGTCCCACTGGGTGAAATTGTGACGGCCGGTCTTGCCGGCAACGACGCTCGGAATGATCTTCGAAAAAGTCTGCGCCGCCTGCTCGCTCGGCAGCAGGTACATCACCTGTGCGGCGCAATCGTCGTCCGCGCTGTTCATCGGCGACGGCGTCAGCCCAAGATTGCTAAGGTGGCGGGTACCGGCCAGCACCGTCTTCTTCTCGGCTCGCATCGCCTCGATGATGCCGTCCAGCCGGTCGAGCTGGACGTTGAGCATCGCCCCCATCAGTTCGGAAGCACGCGCGCCGATGCCGGCGAAGGGTTTGATGCTGTCGCTTCTGCCCTGCCAGTAGAAATGGCAAGGGTCGATGGCGCAGCGCGCCCGCTCCGCCACTTTCGGGTCGCTGGTGGCGATGCCGCCGCCCTCACCCGAGGTCATATTCTTGAAATAGTTGAAGGAATAGGCGCCGGCATGGCCGATCGAACCGAGCTTGCGGCCCTCATAGCCGCCGCCGATGCCTTGGCAGACATCCTCCAGCACCAGCAAGCCGCGCTTGGCAGCAATGTCCATGATCGCATTCATGTTGCAGGCCGCGCCCCACATATGCACCGGGATGACCGCCCTGGTGCGCGGCCCGATGGCATCGCGCAAGGCGATGGGATCGATGGTCAGGCTCTCGTCGATGTCGACGATGACTGGAATGGCCCCTACCGACAGCACCGCGGTCGCGGTCGCCATATAGGTGTGCGCCGGCACCAGCACTTCGTCCCCCGGGCCGATGCCGAGGCCGATCAGGCCGGCGGCGAGCCCATAGGTGCCGCTGGCGGCCAGCGCGAAATGCTCGACGCCAAGATGCTGCGCATAGCGGGCCTCGAAGCGGTCGCATTCGCTGTCCTTGCCGTAACGAAACAGCGCGCCCGAGCGGATCACCCTGGCAATGGCTTCGATTTCCTCTTCGCCGGCGGTGTACATGACAGGCCTCCAGTCACTTGACAGTATGGGTCACTTGATAATGTGGTCGCTTGATGGTGTGGACAGCTGTAGGCTTGTCGGCACAGTTTGAAAGAACCACTCCGCCGCTATTCGACCAAGCCATCTGCGCCCGGAAGACGGTTCCTATGACTGGTTTTGAACCGTGATTGGGGAAATCGGTAGCTAAGTGTCTCAGCCGGCAGGCAAATCGTACCCATCCGAATTCGCCAAAGTGGCCCTGTCGGAAACCCAGCTTTCGGCGTTCCATTCCGGCCAGTTGGGCAAACGGTTGGTTCCATGAAATACGGGACACACTTTGGAAGACCCTCGAAACCGGCGCGCCGGCGGGAAGGCGGCCGTTCGTGAACGCCGCCGGCTCCAGCAAACGGATCGTGCTCCACGAGGACGATGTCGGCATGTGCCACGGCGCCAACAGCGCCTTCCTCGGATTGAGCGGGCTGGGCGTCTGCAGTTCCGGCGCGGTGATGGTGCCATGCCCGTGGTTCCTCGAAATGGCCGAAAGCGCCGCCGCCAATCCTGGCCTCGACCTTGGCGTCCACCTGACGCTGAACAGCGAGAAGCAGCACTACAAATGGCGGCCCTTGACCGCGCCGTCGCGGGCGGCCGGCTTGACCGACGAGTTCGGCTTCTTCTGGCCGGATGTGGCGACCACGCGCCGCAAGGCGGTGCCGCAGGCGGTCGAGGCCGAGCTTCGCGCCCAGGTCGACACCGCCTATCGCGCCGGCATCGACGTCACCCATCTCGACGCGCATATGGGCGCGGCATTGTCGCCGGAATTTTGCGACATCTACATCAAGCTCGGGCTCGAATATCAGCTGCCCGTGCTGCTGACCAAGACCCTGTCCGCCTATTCCCCCAACGACAATCTGGTCGGCGTCACCGAGGAGGCGTTCCAGCGCGGCGTGGCGCTGGCCCGTGCCGGCGGCTTTGCCATTTTCGACGCCGCCATCCAGACGACCTGGGGCCGGCCGCGTTCCAGGCCGATCGAGCCGGCTTACAAAGCGCTCATCGAGGGCGTGCGCGAGGGCCTGACCTTCTTTTGCCTGCATTGCAACGCGCCCGGTGAACTCGAGCTGATCGAGCCGCGCTCCGCCTATATCCGCACCGAAGAGTACGAGCTGTTCCGCGACCAGGGCTTTCGCGACTGGCTCGCCGCACAGCCGATCGACGTCATCGGCATGAAGCCGTTGCGCGAGGAGCTTCGCGCCGCACTCTCGGCCGGGCGATTATCAACGACAGTCCGCGGCAACAACGCGGGCGAACAGCGATTGGCGTCGGCAAAGGCCCGCAAAGCGGCCACCCGATCCGCGACGTGAGCCGATCGTCGCGGCCGGAAAACGGCGCCAGAGGGATTGGAACTGCAACGACAAATGGGAGAATAAGATGAAAACTCTTCTGAAAGTGGCATTGGGCGCCTTCGTTTCGGCGGGCCTGATGACAGGCATTGCGTATGCTGCGGGGCTCAAGGATCCGAAGGACGTGCGCATCACCTTCGTGGTGCATGGGTCGGCGTCCGATCCCTATTGGTCGGTGGTCAAGCGCGGCGTCGACGACGCGGCCGCCCTTACCGGCGCCAAGGTCGAATATTACGCGCCGCAGGTCTTCGACGTGGTCGAGCAGGCCCGGCTTCTCGACGCCGCCATCGCCACCAAGCCGGACGGTATCGCCGTCTCCATCGCCGACGCCAATGCGCTCGGCAAATCGGTCAAATCCGGGCTTGCCGCCAATATTCCCATGGTGGTTCTGGATTCCGGCGAAAAGGAAGGCGCCGAGCTCGGCACGACGCTCTATGTCGGCACCGTTTCCGAATATGATTCCGGCAAGAAGGCCGGCGAGCGGCTGGCCAAGGAAGGCACGCTCAAGGTCGTCTGCATCAACCACGAGGTCGGCAATGTCAGCCTCGACCAGCGCTGCCAGGGCCTCAATGACGGGCTGAAGCCCTCCGGCGGCGGCACCGAGGTTCTGGCCGTGGCGCCGGATCCGGCCGACATCCAGCGCCGCACCGAGGCCTATCTGTCGGCGCATCCGGACACACAGGCGGTCTTTGCGCTTGGCGCCACCGCCGCCAATCCGCTGATCCCGATGTTCCGCGACAAGGAACTGTTCGGCAAGCTCAAGCTCTACACATTCGACATCAGCCCGGAGGTCCTCGACTCGGTCGTGGCCGGCGAAATGGGCTTCGGCATGGACGCCCAGCAATATCTGATGGGCTATCTGCCGGTGATCTATCTGGTCGAGCAGGCGACGCACGGCTTCTGGCCGCAGAACAACGCCTATACCGGACCGCTGTTCATAGACTCGCCGGAAAAAGCCAAGGCGATCCTGGCGCTCGCCAAAGAGGGCATCCGCTAAGCCAGCACTCCGACGGAACGGGAGAATGCGCCAAGCGCTCTCCCGATCCGTTCGAAGATTGCGAATTGAGCGATTGGAGAGCCTAATGGCGGTCGTGGAAGACAAGGCGATACCTCCAGCCGAACTGAAGGCGACCGACCGCTTCGGCATGACGTCGAAGCGGGCCGCCGGCGCCGACGAGCGGCTGGCCAGCACCGGCAAGCTGACCCAGTGGCTGCGCCGGCCGGAAGCCGGTGCCGCCGGTGGGCTGCTTGCGACGATCATCATCTTTGCGCTGCTGCCGGGCGCGGCGAACCTCTATTCGCTGCAGGGATCGATGACCTTCCTGACGCTGTCGGCGGAGCTCGGCATCGTCGCCACCGCGGCAGCACTCCTCATCATCGCCGGCGAGTTCGATCTTTCGGTCGGCTCCATGGTCGGCTTTGCCGGTGTCGTCATCGGGCTGACGGTGAAGTACTGGGGCCTGCCGCTATGGGGTGGCATCGCCTGTGCCTTCGCCGTTGCCATCCTCACCGGCTATCTCAACGGCCTGATCGTGGTGAAGACGCGCCTGCCCTCCTTCATCGTCACGCTCGCCACGCTCTATATCCTGCGCGGATTGTCGATCGGCATCACCCGCGCCGTCACCGGCCGCACCCAGATCCCCTACATACTCGAAGGCGTACCGGACCCGGCAACGGCCGGCATTTTCAACGGCCATCTGCTCACCGGCCTGTTCCGCTGGATGGGCGCGCAAGGCTGGATCGCCACCCGCAGCGACGGCATTCCCTTCGTCGCCGGCATTCCGATGTCGATCGTCTGGTGGCTCGGCCTGACGGCGCTGGCCGGCTACGTGCTTACCCAGACGAAATACGGCAACTGGATCTTCGCCACCGGCGGCGACCTGATCGCAGCCCGCAACGTCGGCGTGCCGGTCGATCGCGTCAAGATCAGCCTGTTCGTCTACACCGCCTGCGCGGCGACGCTGCTTGCGACCATCCAGGTGATGGAGGCGGGCTCCGCCGACACCACGCGCGGCCTGCTCAAGGAATTCGAGGCGATCATCGCCGCCGTCATCGGCGGCGTGCTGCTCACCGGCGGCTACGGCACCGTCTATGGCGTGCTGTTCGGCGCGCTGATCTTCGGGCTGGTGCAGATGGGCATCTTCTACACCGGCATCGACACCGACTGGTTCAAGGTCTTCCTCGGCATCGTCATCCTGATGGCCGTGCTGGTCAACAACTACATCAGGCTGAAGGCGCTCGGCCGCGGAGGTGGCAAATGACCGAACCGGCCCAAATGACCGAACCGGCAATGGAACTGCGCGGCGTCAGCGTCAATTTCGGCTCGGTGCGCGCCCTCCAGGACATCGACATCAAGGTCTATCCGGGCGAGGTCCACTGCCTGCTCGGCGATAACGGCGCCGGCAAGTCGACACTGATCAAGGTTCTGTCCGGCGTCTACCGGCCGAGCAAGGGCGAAATCCTGGTCGACGGCAAGCCGGTCACCTTCCGCAGCCCGCGCGACGCGCAGGAGCTCGGCGTGGCAACGGTGTTCCAGGACCTCGGCATGATCTCGCTGATGTCGATCACCCGTAACTTCTTCCTCGGCCGCGAGCCGACCAAAAGCAGCCTGCCCTTCTCGCGCATCGACAAGGAGCGCGCCAACACCATCGCCAGGCAGGCGATGGCCGATATCGGCATCGACGTGCGCGATCCGACGCAGGCCGTCGGCACGCTGTCGGGCGGCGAGCGCCAGTCGGTGGCGATCGCCCGGGCCGTGCATTTTGGCGCGCGCGTGCTGATCCTCGACGAGCCGACCTCCGCACTCGGCGTCCACCAGGCGGCGATGGTGCTGAAATTCATCATCGAAGCGCGCATGCGGGGCCTGGCCGTGATCTTCATCAGCCACAACATCCACCATGCCTATCCGGTCGGCGACACCTTCACGCTGCTCAACCGCGGCCGCAATCGCGGCACCTACGCCAAGTCCGAGATCTCACGCGACGAGGTCATCTCGATCATGTCGGGCGGCGAGGATCTGAAGGCGGTCGAGGCGGAGATTGCCGGCCTGCTCGCCCAGATCGGCAACCGGCCGCCTGCGGCGCCTTGAGCTGACAATCGGACATTGCGGGGAATGATGGCATGAGCAGGATACGCGTCGGGGTCGTCGGCGCCGGCATGATCTCGCAGGTCGAGCATATCCCCAATCTGCTGCGCCTGGGTGAATTGTTCGAGCTGGTCGGCGTCGCCGATCCCTCGAGGATTTCGCGGCAGTTCGTCACCGACACCCATGGCATTGCCAATTTCGAAACGATCGACCAGCTCTTCGACCAACGCCTCGACGCGGTGGTGATCGGCTCGCCGGACCCGCTACATCACGAACAGGTGCTGGCGACGCTGGCGCGGGGCCTGCATGTCTTTTGCGAAAAGCCGCTCTGCTATTCGCTGGCGGAAATCGCCGAGATCGTCGCCGCGCGCGATGCCGCCAGGAAAATCATGCAAGTCGGCTATATGAAGCGCTTCGATCCGAGCTACCGGCTGGCGCTCGCTTCGCTGCCTGGAACATCAAGCACGCTGCGCGCGGTCTCGGTGGAAGTGAAGGATCCCGACGCCTGGCCGTTCATCGCCCATCAGCCCTACAGGCGCGGTACCGATATCCCAAAAGACATGATCGCCGCTGTCGCGGCCAAGCAGAAGCGCCAGGTCGAAGACGCCATCGGTGTTCCCGGGACCGACCTCGCTTTCCGTGGATTTACCGGTGCTTACAGCTCGGCCTTGATTCACGACGTCAATGCCGTCCACGGCCTGCTCGACGCGCTCGGCGTGCCGGACGGCGAGGTC
Source organism: Mesorhizobium sp. M0500 (assembly GCF_040321165.1). Taxonomy (NCBI): domain Bacteria; kingdom Pseudomonadati; phylum Pseudomonadota; class Alphaproteobacteria; order Hyphomicrobiales; family Phyllobacteriaceae; genus Mesorhizobium; species Mesorhizobium sp. M0500. Next base: position 10,713 of record NZ_JAMYRB010000039.1, on the reverse strand, counting down.
GTCGGCGCGCAGATCTTTGCCAATGGCGACGGCGGCCAGGGCGCCGTCAAGCTGCTGGATGGGCAGGCGCTGTGGACCATGACCCACCTCACCGTGCCCAAGCTCGCCGACTACAAGGAGCGGATCACGCTGTTCTTCGACGATGCCAGCCTCGAGCTCGAATTCCCCTCGCCCTGGCTCAACCATCATCCGACCCGGCTGACGGTGACGACCTCGGACGGTCACACGCTGTCGAAGAAAGATTTGCGTGCCGGTTACGCCGAAGCCTTCGTCGAAGAGATGCGTGGCTTCTGGGCAGCGATCGTCAATGGCGATGCGGTCGTCAACCCAGCCGAACACGCCGCCCGCGACCAGGCGCTGCTGATCGGGCTGACCCGGCGGCATCTCGCGACCGCACCCTTCGACTGAGCACTCCACCTGTAGCCGAACGGCGCTATCTGGACTTGATGACGCTGTCGGTATTGGCCAGCAGCTTGCGCACCGCATTGCGCGCCGCGTCCGGCCGCTGCAGACGGATGCTCTTCTCGATTACCTCATGCAGCCTCTGCGCATGCTGCAAATCGTCGAGTTCCCGCGTGGTATAAGCAAATAGATGATCGAATGCTGATTCGATCAGCACGCCGAGCGGCACCAGCAGGTCGTTGCCCGAGGCCCGCAGGATGGCGAGATGAAAACGCGTGTCGGCGCGCGTGCGCTCCTGCAGGTTGGTCGCCTCGCCCATCTCGCGGCAGGCCTGGCTGATCTCGGCCATCTGCTCGTCGGTGCGCCGCATGGCGGCAAAAGCGCTGGCCTCCGGCTCGATGATGTGGCGGAACTCCTGCACCGTCCGGAGGAACACCTCGCGGTCCGGCGAGGTCGCATACCAGGCCAGCACGTCGCGATCGAGCAGGTTCCAGCGTTCCTTCGGCTCGACCCAGCTGCCGATTTTGGGACGTGACGACAGCAAGCTCTTCGCCATCAGCATTTTTATGGCTTCGCGCACCGCCGAGCGGCTGACGTCGAAGGTCTCGGACCATTTGGCTTCGTTGGGCAGGATGGTTCCCGGCGGATAATCGCCGCGCACGATCCTCAGCCCGATTTCGTTGGCGAGCGACGCATGCACGCTCGAGCCCGGCATGCGCGCCGCATCGGCCCGGCGGATACCGCTCGTGCGTTCGGCGAACGCCTCGGCCGCTGTCTTTCCCTTATTCGGCTTCGCGTCCTGCATGGCTCCACAAAGTCCGGATTTGGAGGCGTGTCAAGGAGATGAAATCGCCGGCAATATCTCAGCTTGATTTTCCGCATCCGTCGCCTCGCCGACACCGCGCTTTGCCGAGCCTTCACGCCGGGGAGGCACGAACGGCTTCTCCTTGTCCCGACTGAATTCCTCGATCAGGAAATCAAGGAAGACGCGGATTTTCGGGGCGAGATGCTGGCGTGCCGGATAGACCGCGTAGAGCGTGGTTTCGACCTTTTCCCAGTCATCCAGAGCCGATTGCAGCCGGCCTGCTTTCAGGTCGCTCTCGACATAGGGATAAGGGATCAGGCTGACGCCGAAGCCGGCGCGCAGCGCGTCGCGCACGGCAAGGCTTGACGAGACCGAATATCGTCCGTCGATGGCGATCCGCTCGGCCCGGCCGTCCTTGCGGAACTCCCATATGTCCGCATGCCCCGAGAGGCTGAACCGGATGCAATTGGCCGCCTTCAAATCGGCGGGCGTCTTGGGCCGGCCATGCTCCTCGAAGTAGCACGGAGCTGCGCAAAGCACGTGCGGCATGACCGCAAGCTTTCTCGCGACCAGGCTGGAATCCTCGAGATTGTCGCTGCCGCGAATGGCCAGGTCAAATCCCTCCCGCACGATATCGACGCGCCTGTCGTCAAGATGCAGATCGAGCTTCAAATCGGGGTAGCGCGATAGAAACGCGGGGATGGCAGCCGAAAGCCGCGTCAACGTCACAGTCATCGGCGCGCTGACCCGCAACGTGCCGCTCGGCGCCGTCTTGATCGGGCCGAGCACCTGGTCGGCCCTGGCCAGCGCATCGAGCCCATGCGTGACATGCTCCAGGTAGATCCTGCCCTCTTCGGTCAGCGCCATGCGCCGCGTTGTCCGGTTGATGAGCCGCACCCCCAGATGCGCCTCCAGCTCGGCGATGTTCTTGCTGACCGCGGGAGGCGAGAGACCGAGCCGCCGTCCGGCTTCGGCAAAGCTGTTCAGTTCCGTCACATGGCGGAAAACCTGCAGCGCAGTCAGGCGATCCATCGTACCATTCTCTTCCAGTAAATAATGTCTTGCACTTGTTGCATATTATCGCTCCTCGGTAAATTCTCTATCTGCTTCCCGAACGACTTTCTCAGTTTCGGAATGACATGATGACCAACCCCGCAATCTCCCTTATCGAGCGGCGCATATCGGCCAATCGGTTCGATGCCTCGTACGCATTGACCGATGCCGAGGTCGAGGAACTGGCACGTCTCGCAACGCGCGCGCCAACCGCCTACAACCTTCAGAATTGGCGGTTCATCGCGGTGCGGACGCCGGAAGCAAAGGCGCGGTTGCGAAGCGTGGCCCACGGCCAGGTGAAGGTGCAGGAAGCAGCGGTCACCTTCATCATCTGCGGCGTACTCCCCGACCACGCTGCCCTCGATGCAAGGCTGCGTCCTTTCGTCGAAGCCGGCTTCATGCCGGCGGATATGGCTTCGGGCTGGCGGGAGGGCGCCCGCGCCCAATATGCCGATCCTCTAGCGGCCCGCGACGAAGCCGTGCGCTCGGCAACGCTTGGCGCCGCAACGCTGATTTTCGCGGCCGAAGCGCTGGGGCTCGTCTCCGGTCCGATGGCAGGCTTCGATGCCGAAGGCGTGGCGCGCGAGTTTGGCCTTGCGCGCAATGAAGTGCCGGTGATGCTCATCGCCGTCGGCCGCGCCGCGCCTGGAAACTGGCCGCAAAAGCCGCGCCGCCCTCTTGCCGAAGTTCTGGAAATCTTATGAAAACGCACCGTTCCGATCTGCTGCTTACAGCCATCGCACCCGCGATATGGGGCAGCACTTATATCGTCACCACGCAGTTCCTGCCGAAATTCTCGCCGATGACGGTCGCAATGCTGCGAGCCCTGCCCGCCGGATTGCTGCTGCTGGCGATCGTTCGGCAACTGCCAACGGGCATATGGTGGCTGCGCAGTTTCGTTCTCGGAGCCCTCAACATCTCGATCTTCCTGAGCATGTTGTTTGTCGCCGCCTACCGGCTTCCGGGCGGGGTCGCGGCGACCGTGCTGTCGGTCCAGCCATTGATTGTGATTTTCCTCGCTGCTGCCCTGCTTGCCAGCCCTGTCCGCCGGTTGGCGATCCTCGCCGCCCTTGTCGGGATCGCCGGTGTTGCATTACTGGTGCTGACCCCGAACGCGACGCTCGATGCGGTCGGCGTTGCCGCCGGCCTCGCCGGGGCGGCCTCAATGGCCTTCGGAAGCGTGTTGAGCCGCAAGTGGCAGCCGCCAGCATCGCTGCTCGCCTTTACGGCATGGCAACTGACTGCCGGTGGTCTCCTTCTAGTTCCGGTGGTCCTGCTTTTCGAACCACCCATCCCGTTCCCGACCGCGGCCAACCTGCTTGGACTGGTGTGGCTCGGCCTGATCGGTGCGGCGCTGACTTATGTTCTCTGGTTCCGGGGCATTGCGCGGCTGGAATCCGCAGTGGTGTCATCGCTGCTTTTCCTCAGCCCGGTGACCGCCGTGCTGCTTGGATGGGTATTCCTGGATCAGACACTGACCTTGCCCCAAATCGCCGGCGTCGTTTTCGTCATCGGCAGCATCTGGCTGGCTCAACGCCCTAGTCGCAACGAGTCCTGAGCCTTGCTTGTTGACTTGAGTCGACGGATTGTTCGGCACTATCATCAAGCGGCACTGCCGGAGGGTCTGCCGATGCCACAACGCCCTTATGATGAGCGCCTGCTCCGTCAGGCGTTCGAAGTGGCGCGCAGGGCCCGCGATGCCGGCGAACATCCCTTTGGTTCGCTGCTCGCCGACAAGGACGGCAATGTGTTGCGCGAGCAGCCCAACGCTTACAAAGCCCACGGGGGCGACCGCACCGCTCATGCCGAAAGGCTGCTGGCCTCGTGGGCGGGGATGAATGTCAGCCTCGAAAAGCTGGCTTCCTGCACCCTCTACACGTCGGCCGAACCTTGCGCGATGTGCTCCGGGACAATCTATTGGGCGGGCATCGGACGGGTCGTCTTTGGGCAGAGCGAACACGACCTCAAGCGGTTGACGGGCGCACATGTCGAGAATCCCACGCTCGACCTGCCCTGCAGGATCGTCTTCGAAGCCGGGCAGCGTCCGACCGAAGTCGTCGGCCCGCTGCTTGCCGATGAAGCGGCGCAACTCCAGGCCGAATTCTGGGAAGACAAGTAGGGTCAGGACTCGTTGATTCAAAGGCAGAGAAAGGCGGCCTCATCAATCGGACCAACGCCAGCGGCTTCTTGCTGGCGGATAAAGTCCTCTAGTCGCCCTTCTTTTTGAGCCTTGGCTAAGGTAAGCATTTCTACGTCACAGCCCTTCGGATTGCCTGCTTCACTGTCTTAGGATCGGCCGACAAATGGACAGCGACGAGGGCTGCAAGAGCGTCAATCTCATCGAGCCAACCGTTCCGTTCGAAGCCGATTACCTTGGCCCCGCAAGCCGAATTGTCCTCGACGGCATAGTCGAGTTCAAGGCCGTTGGGCATCCCATCGCCTTCATAGTCGGTGAACTCGCCGCGCACGATGCGAAGAACGTCGACCGGGCGGTCATAGTCGACGCGCAGAGATGATGGGCCTCTATTGGTCATTGCCATCGGCGGTACCATCGCCACTTTGAACCCACAGTATGTCATGCTTGTTCAAGTCCTTAAAGTCGCCGCGATGGCCCATCGAGGCTACGACAGGCATTGGGCTTCCGCTTGGGTCTACAAATACCACATATGGGGACCCACGGGTACTCCGAGCGGTACCAGCGTTAACGAACGCCAAATAGCCTGGATTTGAGGTGCCTCTCACGATGGCGGTCGGATTTGCCAAAGAGTCAATCGCGCGTTGCCGGGTGGTCGCATCCTTCCGGTCAACAGGCACGTGTAGGTCATACGTGTCTTCATAACACACAACCTTCTTTGCACCTTCGTACGGCGTTTCGGTGACAAAATAAGGTTGGCGGACAAAAGTTCCAGAATCCGGCGCTGTTGACGCCAAGGGGACATCGATGGCTGCGATCTTAGGCGTGTCCGGCACGGTAGGCTTGCCGCTCAAAATCGCGACTTGTTTGGCGCAGATGCGGCGGCTTTCGCTTCCTCAGATACCTTCCGCGTGAACTCTGTCTCCAACGGGCCCCACTCTTTCTCATGCTGATCCACAACGGCTTTCAGGATCAGCGCCAAATCCTTTGCCGCTTGCGGGCTCATATCGAGCCCGAGCACATCAACCAAAGCTCCAGCGTGGATTCTTTCATTCCCGTTGGTAAAATTCACGGCCTGAATGCGAGAAAAGACCAAATTAAAATTGACAGGGCTGGGAGCGACGCGAACCGACGAAACGTAAAATAAAGGAATGTTGACCAACTCTGGCGTCGCGCCTGCCGCGACCATTTTCTCTACGTCTGCCAAAGTCTTCTGCTCAACCATGATTGCTCCCCCTTTAGTATGAGGGAAACATATCACACGTTTTCTTGGGCTTGGAAAGAAGGGGATGGCCGGATTCGAACCGACGACCCCTCGCTTCTTAAACGAGTGCGCTACCAGCTGCGCTACACCCAGATAGACGATAGGCTAGGTGCCTACCCGGACCACATATGAGAATTCCTATTACGGTTTACAAGCCCACTTGTTCCAAGGGGATAATGTCCAAAAATTGTAGATCGGTTCGGCGTTACCGTGAACGACAAAACAGTTCTAATTCAAAGGCCGGTGAGCAATTTCTTAAGTAGAGCGTTAAGAGTTTCCTGCTCCGCCGGCGTCAGCACGGAGATTAGTTGCTCTTCCAGCGCCACCATTGGACCGATCAAATCGTCTATCGCGCGCTTGCCGCCAGTCGTTAGCGCAATTTGCTTGCCGCGCCGGTCGTTGGGATCGGGGCGTCGTTCAACCAGCCCAGCGCGCTCCAGCCGGTCCAGGCGGCTTGTCATGCCGCCCGAGGAGATCATTGCCGATTCGTAGAGCTGAGTAGGTGAAAGCATATAGGGTTCACCGGCGCGCCTGAGCGGCGTGAGCACATCGAACTCACCTACATTCAGGCCTGCTTCTTTGAGCAACGGATTCATGTGATCGCGGATGACCCGTGCGGCGGCATCAAGCAGACGACCTACCGTTTCAACAGGTAACGACGGAAGATCGGGGCGCTCGCGGGCCCATTGCTTAGCTGCGGCCTCGGCGCGATCCATGGCAAAATATTCCCTCGTCAAAATGTATCTTGCAATCAAGATACATTGCATCTACTTACATTGCAGCAAGACAATAGGGCAGCGCGCAGCCCTGGAGAAGGAGAAATCGATGCCCAAAATGATTTTCGTGAACCTGCCTGTCCGTGACCTGTCGGCGTCGACGGCGTTCTACGTGGCGCTAGGCGGCACTGTGAACCCGCAGTTTTCGGGCGAGAAATCCACCTCGCTCATGTTCTCGGACACGATCGGGGTGATGCTGCTGACCCATGACCACTACCGCGAATTCACCAAACGCCCAATCGGCGACGCACGGCGCGACAGCCACGCAATGATCGTCCTCACTGTCGATAACCGCGACGCCGTCGATGCAACACTGACCAGCGCGGTTGCGGCGGGCGGTCGCGCCGATCCCAACCCGGCACAGGATCTTGGCTTCATGTATAACCGCCACATTGAAGACCCGGATGGCTATGTCTGGGAAATCGTATGGATGAACCCGACGGCGAACGCCTGAACGTAGGGTGTGGGCGCATCGGTAGCAGCGGGTGTGAGCCTGGAGTCGTGACGAGCAATTCGGGGCTGGCCCAGTGCCGGTTCCGCGTCAGCTGCCTCCGTCAGGTCGTCTTGACGTATTTCCGCCAGCTGTGCTCCGGCCGGAAGCCGAGCATGTCCCGCGCCTTGCGGTTGGAGAGCAGCGTCTCGTATTCACCAAGTTCACCCTTGACCGGCACATCGGGATAAAACCGCTTCAGGAGTTCGGCTGTCGGCAGATCGGACGAGGTGTCGTCGTTGGCCGCGTTGAACACCTGATAGCCGAGCCCGTCCTTTTCGATGGCGCGCAGCGTGATCTGGCCGAGATCGCGCGCGTCGATATAGCTCCAGGCGATGCGCTTGCGGAAACCTGGATCGGCGAACCATTTCGGAAACAGCGAATATTCGTGCGGCTCGATGACGTTGCCGATGCGCAAGGCATAAATGTCGAAGCCGCTGCGCAGCGCAAAGGCGCGCGCCGTCTTCTCGTTGACGACCTTGGACAGCGCGTAGCTGTCCATCGGGTCGACGTCGTACGCCTCGTCGAGCGGAAAATGCGTCGGGTTGCGCGGCTCGTTGGCGAATACCAGCCCGTAGGTCGTTTCGCTGGAGGCGATCACCACCTTGCGGATGCCGAGCTTCACCGCGGCCTCGATGACGTTGTAGGTGCCGAGCGCGTTGATGCGGAACACCTCATTGTCGGGCGTGATCATGATGCGCGGGATCGCCGCGAAATGCACTACGGCATCGACCGGCTGCGTGCGCAGCGACGGGTCGAATTCATGCAGGCCGATATAGCTCGACAGCGCATTGAACACCTGCCCGCTGTCGGTAATGTCGGTGATCAGCGTGCGCACCTTGGGATTGTCGAGCGGCTTGGTGTCGATGTTGAGCACCTGGCAGCCCTGCTCGACCAGATACTGCACGACGTGGCGCCCGGCCTTGCCGCTGCCGCCGGTGAACATGATCCGCTTCGTCATTTTGCTCTCCCTAAGATTCATGTGTATTGTCAGACAATACCGAACTCTGCAATCGCCTGCCATGGCATGCGGCAAAAACCCGCTTCAACAATTCGCCGGCAATGTGCACCGCCGTCATCCATCATTGCAAAATAGGAAGAAACGACATGAACACGACCGCCGCGAGCGAAAAGATCGGCTTCATCGGGCTCGGCCTGATGGGGCACGGGATAGCAAAGAACATCGTCGACAAGGGCTATCCGCTGACGTTTCTCGGCCGCAAGAACCGCACGCCGGCAGAAGACCTGCTCGGCCGCGGCGCCAAGGAAGCGGCAACCTCGCACGACGTCGCGGCGGCATCCGATATCGTCTTCATCTGCGTCACCGGCTCGCGCGAGGTCGAAGCCATCATCCGCGGCCCAGGCGGTCTCAAGGAAGGCCTGAAGCCGGGATCGGTTGTCGTCGATTGCTCGACCTCGGATCCTGTCTCGACGGTGGCGCTGGCCGCCGAACTCAAGGCGCTCGGAGTCGATTATGTCGATGCCCCGCTCAGCCGCACCCCGAAGGAGGCTTGGGAAGGCACGCTCGATGCCATGGTCGGCGCGCCCGACGCGGTCTTTGCCCGGCTGAAGCCGGTGCTCGAAACCTGGGCCGGGCGCATCGTCCATATCGGCGATACCGGCGACGGCCATCGCATGAAGCTGCTCAACAATTTCATCTCGCTCGGCTACGCCGCGATCTATTCCGAGGCGCTGGCGCTGGCGCAGAAGGTCGGCATCTCGCCGCCGCGCTTCGACAGCGTCATCCGCAACGGCCGCATGGATTGCGGCTTCTACCAGACCTTCATGCGCTGGACGCTGGAAGGCGACCGCGACGCGCACAAATTCACCATCGCCAATGCCTTCAAGGACCTCACCTATCTCGAATCGATGGCGGGTGCTGCCGGCATCGCCAACCCGCTCGGCAACGCCACCAAGAACGCCTTCGCCGGCGCCTTCGCGGCCGGCCCCGCCGACCAGTATGTGCCGATGCTGGCGACGCATATCGGCAAGGTCAACGGCGTCGACCTGATGCCGACCAGGGATGGCAAGAAGCAGACGATCTGAGGCTTGTGCGATACGCCCGGTACACTGCCTTCAATCGAGGCCGGCGCTGCCCCTCATCACCCTGCCGGGTACTTCTCCCCGTATAGTGACGGGGAGAAGGACGCCTTCGCCAATGATTTCGCCAACTGCCTGCGTTGCAAGCCAACTGCCTGCGTTGCAAGAACAGCCCCTTCTCCCCGTCACTATACGGGGAGAAGGTGGCGGCAGCCGGATGAGGGGCAGCACCAACCTATATGACAAATCAATAGCGCAACCGGGCAGATGACGTCGTCGGTGTTGTCGAAAAGTCGGTGCATTGCAACACGCAACGTCCGATCGAAGAGAAAGCCAGAAACAAAAAACCCGCCTCGGTGGGCGGGTCGTTGGAGCCAATTAGCACCATACCGAAATTAGTAGCATAGCTGCCGGCACAAAGCAAGAACAAAATATGCCCCCCGGTCGCACAAAGCTCAACGGTGTCGACGTCATGCCGGCCAAGGATGCGAAAAATGCAGACGATCTAAGCGCATGGGCAATGCGCACGGCGCGCTATTTTTCAATCAACGCCAGCGCCGCCCCTCATCGCCCTGCCGGGCACTTCTCCCCATATAGTGACGGGGAGAAGGACGCTTTCGCTGATGATTTCGCCAACTATTTCCATTGCAAAAGAGTGTGCCAAGATCGCGGCCAGCCCCTTCTCCCCGTCACTATACGGGGAGAAGGTGGCGGCAGCCGGATGAGGGGCGGCGCCGGACTTTGCGGTATAAATCACCGGCGCGACCGGCCGATGACATCGTCGGTGTTGGCAAGAAGCCTGTGCACCGCGGCGCGGGCTGCGGCGGGCCGCTGCAGGCGGATGTTCTTCTCGATCGCCTCGTGCAGTGCCTGCGCCCGCCGCTGATCGCTGGTCTCGCGGGTGACGAACTGGAACAAATGGTCGAGCGCCGATTCGATCAGCACGCCGAGCGGCACCAGCAGATCGTTGCCCGAGGCGCGCAGGATGGCGAGGTGAAACCGCGTGTCGGCGCGCGTGCGCTCCTGCAGATTGGTTGCCTCGCCCATCTCGCGGCAGGCCTGACTGATCTCGGCCATCTGCTCGTCGGTGCGCCGCATCGCGGCAAAGGCGCTGGCCTCCGGCTCGATGATGTGGCGGAACTCCTGCACGGTCCTGAGGAACACCTCGCGGTCCGGCGAGGTCGCATACCAGGCCAGCACGTCGCGATCGAGCAGGTTCCAGCGCTCCTTCGGCTCGACCCAGCTGCCGATTTTCGGGCGCGAGGCAAGCAGGCTCTTGGCCATCAGCATTTTTATGGCTTCGCGCACCGCCGAGCGGCTGACGTCGAAGGTCTCCGACCATTTGGCTTCGTTGGGCAGGATGGTTCCCGGCGGATAATCGCCGCGCACGATCCTCAGCCCGATTTCGTTGGCGAGCGAGGCATGCACGCTCGAGCCGGGAAAGTGCGCGGCATCGGCACGCCGAACGACGGCCGGCCGCTCAGCCTCTGCCTTGAATTTGGCGGGTCGCTTTTTTGATGTCGCGTCCGGCATTGGTATTCCCCGGCGGCTGCTTGTCGAAAGCCTGAACTCAGGGCACGACAAAGCAGCGGCCTACGCTCCAAAGCAGCGTCGCCTCGTGCGTTTTGTATGGACAGTGCGAACGGGGGGGCCCGCGCCGGGGGGCGCCCCAAAAAGCGCCCCCAAGAAGTGTGGGGGGGGTGGCCGGGGGGGGGTTTGGTTTGTGGGGGGCCGGGGGCACCGCGGGGT
>NZ_JAMYRB010000038.1:0-36434 GCF_040321165.1 Mesorhizobium sp. M0500 | reverse complement strand
CGACTTTTGCCTGGATGCTGCTTGAGCATCTGTCTGCCCAGCTCCGGCGCATGACCGAGCGGGTATTCGAATACAGCACTCTGGTGGTGCGAAAACGGCTGATCGTCGAGCTCCTGCATCGGGCGGAGAAAGCCGCACTCGTGGACGGCGAGGTGTCCGTAAGCCCGGCACCGACGCATTCCGAGCTGGCGGCAACGATGAGCACGCACAGGGAAGCGGTCTCGCGCGAAATGAGCGACCTCGCCAAGAGAGGCCTGATCGAAAAGCGCGGCAGCAGGTTATTGTTGCATGACGTCTCGGCACTACGGGCGCTGGTCGACAAGAAGGAATAGCGAAGGCTGTCGCTGCGGCGGGGCGCACCGCACGTTTCATATTCCTCGGCCGCAAGTGATTATTCCTTCAGGCGAGGAGAATCTGCGCCATGCCTCGCTGCAGGATTTTCGGGAGGAAGACTAGGGTAAAACTCAGTCATTCTGGCTATGCCGCGAATGGCCGAGATGGGTTAATTGCGGGCAACGGCGAGACTGGACTGAAGGGCAGCTCAGGGTCATGGCGGTGAATTGACCCGGAGCAAGCGAGCTTCCGCTTAGCGTCGATTCCGGCGGCCTGGTTTTCGCAAAAGTCCCGGATTAAAGATTAAAGCGACTGTTTTGCGTCTGATTTTTGCACCGTCCGACAATGGGCAGTTTCGCTACCACCACAACCAAACGGTTGCTGCGGCGTATTTCTGACCCAGCCTATGGGGCTATCCGCTTGCCCTAATTCTGAGCGAGATGCCATGAGGTATACCCAAAACGGCCATCGAGAGGCGTTCATGACCGACCGCGAAGTAGAGCCGCGCGCGGGGTCTCGGCAGTTGCAGCTTGCATCCTTTGGCCGACCTGCACGTTACATGACGAATAGACAGGCGGACCGGAGCCATGGCAAACGAGAAGCCCAACAATTTCCACGCAAAACAGGTGCATAGCGGGCGGCGGGCGCAGCAGCAGGGCCGCGGGCGAGATGCGGTGCGGCCCACGCAGATTCCGACCAAAGGCTGGAAAGACATCCTTTGGCGGGTGATAGCTGAAGTAAGCGATGACCGAGTCCCACTGATCGCAGCAGGAACCACGTTCTACCTGCTTCTGGCGCTGTTTCCTGCACTTGCCGCCTTCGTTTCGATTTACGGCTTCGTCGCCGATCCCAAAACAATCGCCGAGCACATCGCTTTCCTCGGCGGCGTTCTACCGTCGGGCGGGCTCGATCTTATCCGGTCACAGCTTGGGTCCCTTGCCCAACAGAATACCGGCGCTTTGACCTTCGGCTTTATCTTGGGGCCTCGCCGTCGCGCTCTGGAGCGCCAACAACGGCATCAAGATCATCTTCGAAGCCATGAACATCGCCTATGAGGAGACCGAAAAGCGCAGCGTCGTCCGGTTGAATCTGCTGGCCTTGGCCTTCACGCTCGGCGCCATCTTCATCGGCATCGCGTTCCTGGTCTCGGTCGGGCTTGTCCCTGCGGCGCTCGCGCTCCTCAATCTGGGCAGCTGGACGGAGACACTGATAAAAATCCTGCGCTGGCCCGTGATGCTGGTCGCGGTGGCGGCAGGTATCACGCTTATCTACCGCTACGGTCCCAGCCGCGAGAAAGCGACGTGGCGGTGGCTGACTTGGGGCGCCGGCCTCGCGACGATCGTGTGGCTTGCCGCCTCGATCGGGTTTTCCTTCTATCTCGAGAATTTCGCCAACTATAACGCGACGTACGGGACGCTCGGCGCCGTCATCGGCTTCATGATGTGGACCTGGATCTCAGTCATGATCCTGATCGTCGGAGCCGAGCTCAACTCCGAGATGGAACACCAGACGGCCAAGGACACCACAACCGGCGCGCCGCAGCCGATCGGCGCGCGAGGTGCCGCGATGGCCGACACGCTGGGCCGCTCGGCCGAACGGAGCGGCGCCGAAAGCGCATCAAGTCGCGGAGAACGAGGGTTTACACAAACAGAACTTCCGGCCCCGATCACTCGTGAATAGCGCTTCGAACGCCAAACCGCCGGCTGCGGACGAAGCGGCTGTCGAGGCGCGAGCCGGCGACTGGTTGCAGCAAAACGGGGAGCGCACAGGCGTGATGGGGTCGGTTTGGATGTCACCGAGACTTGCGGACTGTCGCTGCCGGCCCACGTGATACTGCTTCGATATCGGCACTGACGAGCCCTCCGCCTTCGATCCGAACCGTCAACCTGCCCTTCGCGTCATCGATCCGCCTCACAAATCCTGTGATGTCGACCTCCTGGCCGGCCTTTGCTCTGGTCGGTGTGTCGATTGAAAAGGGGAAGCTGTAAGAGGGTATGCTCACGCTCGACATGCCGTTGTCCAAAACCTTCAGAATTGTGATGGAGAGCGAAACTTCATCGTCGACTTTCATACTCGCGGGCATGGCCTAAGCCTCCATCTCAAGCGGCTCGTGCTCGATCTTTTGGTGCCAGACCACCTGGCGCAGGTCGCGCATGCCACAGCCTGTCCGCACCGTGGGCAGATATAGAAATGGCAGGCCTCATGCTCGGCGGCTGTTCCGTGCCGTCTGTTGACAATCGGCGGGCCAAGCTCCGATAGCTGTCACTTCCACTAAACATTCAATTTTGCTAAAATGTTCCGCAACCTAAGTCGGGCGGTCGCGATTTAGTTCGCACCTGTGGCGTGGGGTTCAGATGCCGACCCTGGGTTGACCATCCTCCCGAGGGTAAAGATTGAATTCACGCGGCCAAGTTCGACGGCTACCGCACGCAGATCATAAAAGACGCCGACGGCCTCCGCTTCTTAACCCGCCGGGGCGTGGTGTCTCAGTTTGAATTTCGGCTTGACGACCCGACTTACCGCCACGTGCGGACGTTCGCCAGTGTCGATGTCGGTCGTTGACCAGCGACGCGGACGCTATAGTTCGGTCAAGGGGTCCAACTACGAAAGGAGAAAGCTCATCGATCCCGCGATCTGGATAACATTCGTTCGAACGGTCATCATACTGCAGATGCCATCGAGGTCTGATAACATGCTGGTGATGGCGCGTGGATTGGACAGGGCGCTGAGTTGGGCTGGGACGACAGCCGGCGCGGGCGTGATGCAACTTCCCCTTATCGCGGTCGGCGTTCCTAGCTCGTGCGAGCGTCCCCGTTTGCATTCGCGACGCTCCAATGGATGGGAGCAGCCTATCTCGTTCGGCTAGGACTACGGCTGATCTTCACGTTCGGGAAGCCCGCAGCCCAGCAGGACCCACGTCAAGTCAGTCGACTTGCGGCAGCCCGGGAAGGAATGATCGCAAACCTAGTGAACCCTTGGCCCAACACCTTCATGATCGCCTCCTCCTCAATTTGTTGATCCGCATGGAGGGCCCGTGAGCCTGCAACAGCTCCTGTTAGACGAAACCCAGAAAATGACGGGCGCGTTAGTATTGGGAACTTATGCCATGGCTTCGGGCAGCATCGGTTCGTGGATCACGACGCGGCCCCGCGTGAAGCTTTGGCAGCAGCGGATCGCAGCCTTCTTCATCGTTGCCCTTGGGTTTCGAATGGCTTTTGGTGGCGGGGCAAGCCGCTAGATCCCGGTCTCAGCAGTCCGCTTCCACCCACAGCCGCTTCAAACTGAGACCCTACCGCTGGGGGCATGACTGGACGGCGAAATACCGCCCCTTGGTCCGGGCTGCCACAAGGATCGCTGCCGATAGCTCAATTATCGCGAAGCGAGACCGGTGATAGTTGACTCCTATGAAACAGCCGGGATTTCGTGGAAGCACTTTGGTCTGTGCTGAGACGTATCCGCGCGCAAGGGTAGCTTCTTTGAGCAGCTCCACGGAACTAAAGGGTTTTGCCGCAGTTTTGCCTGTCAATGGAGGAAACCATGAACAGCCAAAACAAGGAACGAGAATCCGCGACCAAAACACCTGTTGAGGACATTGCAAACAAGGACATTGGGGCAACCGTGAGCGACGCGGTCTCGAAAGCCTCCGACATGGCTCAACAAGCAGTTGATACGGCCAAGCAGGCGGCCTCGAATAGTGCGTCAACAGTTACCAACCAGGTGAAGGAAATGCTAGACCGTCAGGTCGGCAGCAGTGCCGAGGTGATGGGCCAGCTCGCGAGTTCGACGAAACGCGCAGCCGAGGACCTCGACGAAAGCGCGCCCTTAGTCGCCGGTGTGGTTCGTACGTTTGCGAACAGGATCGATGGTTACGCAGACGATCTGCGGGACCAGTCGGTCGATCAGCTGGTCCGCGCCGCCTCCGATTTGACTAGGCGCCAGCCCGGATTGGTTTTCGGGCTTGCTGCCCTTGCGGGGTTCTTGACATTTCGGACGCTGAAGAGCGCGTCGCCGGCGTCGTCGCGCTCCAATGAGCCCGTGCGCGGGCGCAACCGGCAAGCAGCGAGCGAATTTAATGGCACATGATCAGCTCAAGAATTCCACGCTCCCACGAGCACTATCCGACGCCGCGGCGGATCTTGCCGACCTCGTGCAAAAGGAGCTGCGGCTGGCCCGGGCGGAGCTGTCTGAAAACGTTTTTGCCAAGCTTCGGGCCGGCATCTGGATGTCCGCTGCCGGGGTGCTTGGGCTGATCGCTGGATTGCTGACAGTGCAAGCCGTCGTCTTCTGGATAGCTAGCTTTGGGATCGTAATGCACTGGTCCTGCCTGATCGTTGCCGGCGTCGTGGCCGCAGCTGGAGCGCTCGCCTACTACAAGGGCCGCATGGATGCGCAAAAGGAGATGACGCCCACGCGATCAATCCATCAGATCAAACAGGATATATCGATAACCAAGGAGCATCTAACATGAGCCGCGAAGCGCATACGACCAACATCGGAACGGCGGAATGGCTCATCGGCGCCGCCAAAAACAACCCGGAAGGTCTTCTTCTCGTTGCAGCCGGCTGCGCGCTGTTGATGCGCCGCGGGGGGGCATGGGCCAGCGGCGGCTTTGATCACGCTGACGAAACCCGCGGAAGCAAGGGCCAGCGAAGCGTTCACCCAAGGTCTTCGAACACCGCCGGCCAGGGGCGCCGGTGGAAAAGCATTGAGGACGCTTCGGAGACGGCAGACAATGCACGGGAGCATGCCTCGGACCTCGGCGGCAAGGTCGCGGCCACGGCCAGCGCTTACGCTTCGTCCGCGTCGGAATACGTTGACGAGGCGCGACGCAACGTCACTGAGACATCGGAGCGGGTCGCGCGACGAGCCCAATCAACTTTCCAAGAGACGGTGAACCGCGTAGTCGAAGAGCAGCCACTGACGCTGGCGCTGCTCGGCCTCGCCACAGGGGCAGCTGTCGCTGCAGCCTTCCGCCCCACGGATTTTGAAAAGCGGACACTCGGCCCAGCTGGAGAGCAGTTGACGAACAGCGCCGAGAAAGTCGGCGAACGGTTGAAGGAGTCGACGGTGAAGGCGCGCGAAAGGCTCAGGACCGCTGCCGAGGAGCGCGGCCTTAATGCTGATGGCCTCAAGGATGTCGTGAGCGACGTGGCTGGCGAGTTCGGCAGCACCTTGTCGGGCGAACAGCAAGCCGGGTCGGCTGAGTCGCCGTCCGCGACCTCAGGCGTATCGCGCGGCCAATCGGCCCCGGGTAGCATGGGCCGGTCGACAGATAAATCGGCCAATTCGGATCAGTCACAACGGCCGGGTGCTTCCCGGTCCGGCAGATCCGGTCAGTCCAGCGGAAAGCGAGGTTCGTGATGGGCGAGGCAAATCTCCGCCAACTCGAACACGACGTTGAGGCAGCCCGCGCAAGGCTCGCGGAAGATTTGTCGACGCTGCGCTCGCCAAATACGGTGTCCGAGTTTACCGACGAACTGAAGCAAGAGGCGCTCGAGGCCAAGGATGCGCTGGTCGCGAAAGCCAGATCGACCGCGCAGTTGACGGCGCTGGAGATCATCGAGGATCTCAAGGCAAAGGCTGCCGCGAATCCTGGCGCCGCATTGGTAATTGGGGCTGGTCTCGCGTGGCGGTTCCTTCACCGTCCGCCAATCGCGACCGCGTTGATCGGAGCAGGACTATTCAGCCTGTTGCGTACGCCTTCAATTCAGCCGGGCTTGGACGAGCAGGTCGATCATCTCGCTTTCGCCAGAGAGCGCTTGAAGGAGCAATCCGTCGAGCTGGCAGAGAAGGTCGGCGAAATGAGCGCCAAGACGGCCGAAACAGTGAAGGAACATGCGGAGGAAGCGGCTGGCGCCGTCAAAGAGAAGGTGCGGAATTTGGGCGCCAAGACGCCGAATCTGCTCGACGAATTGCGGCAGGCCGGCAGCGAGGCCGCCGAGGGGGCAGCCGCTGCCGCCGGTCAAGCGTCATCTGCTGTCCAGGGCGCACTGAGCGATCAGGAGACGCGAGACAAGCTCCTTCTTGGTGCCGCGGGTTTAGCCATCGCGGCTGCGGTAGGTATTGCGTATCAGCGACGGCTTGAGGAGCACGCGGCGGTCGACTAGGCGACAATTCAGCGCCGGAACTCCAGAACTACGGAAGAGCAGCCTGGACGACCCAGTGTCCCGGCTGTCAGGAGCGGGTCGCCTTTCTCGCGCTAACCAACCCGGCCATCACCGCTTGGCGCTGTCGCTGTCGGCGGCGGCCCGCGTCAGGAACGTCTGGGTTGTCTGGCCAAGACGGCTCTTCAGCCACTCCGCCATTGCCTCCTCTTCGCGGAGGTTCTGCTCGCAGGCCTGCACGATTTCGGTCTCGCCCTCGGCGTTGGCCGCCGCGATGAGGATTGTATAGGAGGCGATTTCCATGTGCTCGAAAGTGTAGCTGGCGAGGGAGCCCTTCATCACCTCATCGCCGGCGAACACGCCGCTGATGGATTGGGCGAGCGCCATGAGCTTGCCACCCGCGTCCTTCACGGTGGACGATCCTTCATCGATACGGTCGAGGCAGGTCTTCAGCCGGGAAGCCTGTTGCCTTGTTTCTTCGAGATGAAGGCGGATGCGCTCGCTCAGCTCCGGATAGCTCTCGATGCGGCTCAACTGTCCAGACAGCATCGTCTCCGCCTGCTCTTCCATCGCGTGGGCATCTCTCAGCCACTGGATCATCCATTCGCGCGATTCAGACATCAGAGGTCTCCTTGTTTGGTGGCATCCAAACCACGAGCGACGAGGATTGTTCCGGCCGCAGGATGGATCGCACGAACATTATTTCGTAGTCGGGCATAAAGCGGCGTCGGCGAGCGATGGGTTCACCAGCTTCGCCCTGATGTCGCGCGTCATCCGCGGATGCTCCAGCCCCGTCGGCAAGACGTCCG
Organism: Mesorhizobium sp. M0500; assembly: GCF_040321165.1. NCBI lineage: Bacteria > Pseudomonadati > Pseudomonadota > Alphaproteobacteria > Hyphomicrobiales > Phyllobacteriaceae > Mesorhizobium > Mesorhizobium sp. M0500. Next base: position 29,188 of record NZ_JAMYRB010000038.1, on the reverse strand, counting down.
AGGCAAAGTGCTGGATGTCGGCATCCTGGCCGGAACCGATCTCCCATTCGAGAAGCTGCACTGTCTTTGATGGTCGAAATCTGGCCGCTGATGTAGGCGAGATCGAAATCGGCACCGGTGAGCTTTTCGAGCCTGGCGTGCATTTGCTTGTGATCGCTGTCGAGCCCTGCCGGGAGCGGGATCTTGCTGGCCTCGGCGAGCGACTTCAGCCTGTCGTTGGTAGCCGTGTGGTCGTGGACCATGTTGCGGGCGAACTCCTTCACGGCGGCATTTTTGGATTTCCGGCGAGTTCGCCGAACTGGACCTCGTGTCGCTTGGCAGTTAACCGTAAGAATGCAGTCGTTTCGGTCAGGATTGGCACTTAATTTGAGAACCTGGAAGTTCGGATTCTCAAATTAAATGCCATCGCATTATCGTGAAGGCCGTGCTTCCTTTGAGTTTCACACGCACCTTCGGCAAATGCGATGCCGGCAAGTTGCTGGCGCTGATTCTCGTTTAAGTTCCAATGGCCTGGCATGACTATCGGTTCCGTCGCAAACTCTCCGTCAAGACCGCATGAGGCATGAAGGCTCTTCAATTGCCGAGGAGCTTGTCATGTTCAAGGGCGGTCATTTCGACCAGTCGGTGATCCTGCTGTGCGTACGCTGGTATCTTGCCTACACTCTCAGCCTGCGCGATCTGGAAGAGATGATGGCCGAACGCGGCTTGAGTGTCGATCATTCCACAGTGCATCGCTGGGTCGTCCGCTTCTCGCCGCAACTGCTGGAGCGCTTCAACCGGCGCAAGCGGACCGTCACCGGCAAGTGGCATGTCGATGAGACCTACATCAAGGTTCGCGGTCGCTGGATGTATCTTTACCGTGCCATCGACAGCGTCGGCGACACGGTCGAGTACTTCTTCAGCGAACACCGCGACCTGGTGGCGGCCAAACGCGAAACGGCGGGCCGCAGAAAAGCGCGATGGGCCGAATGACCAATGCGCGCCCTGTCAAAACAGCGCCGGAACAGGCGAACGGCTTCATCTGTCAAACGGCGATGCGATCCGGCCGGCCATGCCGCGCAAGCGCCTTGCGCAAGAAGCGGTGCCAGGCAGCGCATTCACCGGACCGAGCTCGCGCTTCAACGCACTGAAGAAATGCTGGCCGAAAATCTCGCGCTGTGCAGCAGGATACGCCGCCCCCCATGTATTAGAAAGTGATGGACACTATGGAACCCCACGGGATGGCGGCCGATATTTTGACATCGGAAGTTGCCAATGCGCGTTCCAACGCTTGGCCGCGTGGTCCGGCATGCCGCGAGCAATCAGCTCGCGGTAAATGACCGAACCCCGCTTCCAGTGCTTGAGCTGTATGGCCCGCAGGCGGTGGCGAACCCGCCGTCGAGGTCGGCGAACACGCTCGGGGTCGGCAAGCCGGAAGTAAGCCTTCCAGCCGACGAGATAGACCCTGAGCGGCTTGCATATTTGCGCGAGGCTGCGACCGGCATTGCGCCGGGTCAGCATGCGCACCTTCTCCTTCATGCGTCCGATGGCCTGTGGCGCTACCCGTCGCCGGATGTTCCGTCCCCCGGCGACCCAGAACGGGAAGCCGAGGAACTTCGATGCCGTGGCGCGCTCCACCTTGCTCTTGGTCTGATTGACCCGCAGCTTCAGCTTGGCAAGCAGCTTGCGCAGGGATTGCATCACCCGCTCGCCCGAGCGCTGCGTGCGACCGTAGACGTTCAGATCGTCGGCATAACGGACGAAGGCATGTCCGCGCCGCTCCAGTTCTTTGTCCAGTTCGTCGACGGATCGGAATTTCCGCTCTCCACCACCCCACCCAGCCTTTCGACGCTCGTTTCTGGCGTTCCGCAGCCCAGGTGTTTGAACCAGCGGGACGCGCCACTTCTTGACATTCCCGACGCTTTTCCAAAGCGGACTTTCGGTGACCGCCCGGAATCGACCCGAGCGAACCGGAGGTTAGCGGGTGGCCCTCGGCGCTGCGGGCGATGGGCGCCTCACGGCCATCCTGCACGACGGATACGAGGAGACTTCCACCTGTGAGGAATTTTCGATGCAGGCGACACCGGACATGATCTGCCCGGGCGTGCAATAGCCGCACTGGAAGGCATCGCGTTCGATGAAGGCGGCCTGCAGCGGATGAAGCTCCTCGCCCGGGGCGCAGACCCTCGATGGTGATCTCACGCCCCTCCGCCAAGGCAGCGAGCAAGAGGCACGATTTTCACGCGTTTGCCGTCCATCAGCACTGTGCACGCGTCGCACTGCCCAGGCCGCAGCCTTTCCTCGATCCTGTGAGATGCAGGTGCTCCCGAAGGGCGTCGAGCAGGGTCGTTCGCGGGTCGAGGGATAGCCTTTGCTCGGTTCCGTTGATGCGCAGCACCAGATCGAGCGGAGCCGGCGCCGGTGTCTTGCGCGGCCGCCGCCGCAAATTCAGGCATGAGGTTTACTCCCGCAAGAGCGACGCCAGTCACCGCTGTGCCTGCCAGCAGCTCTCGCCTCGTCAATCATAACTGGTCATGTCTGGCCCCTTGCTAGAGCGGGATTCATCCGCGACGGAGCATGCGAACCGGGAAGGACCGGATGGAGCGGAGGTCGCCGCCGCTACAGGCGGCACCAGCCCTCGCGTCCGAACAACGGCTGCGGGCCGATGTTTCCAGCTGCAGCGAATTTACTCCGTGGCACGCTGATTTGGGCGGTAGCCGGCAGTTTATGTATCCGCCCCGAGCCTGTCAGCTGTCTCATGCAAGCACCAGACCGCGACTGGCCGTTGCCTTCCGCGTACCGTGCGCGTCTGGTCGGGCCGCAAGTCTTTGATGATTACAGACGGCTCATGACCGCGGGATTGCACGGCGCGCACCAAGTCGTCGCTGATCATCAGCCTTGTGCCGGTATGGCGGGTCAGGCGCTCGAGCCGGCTGGCGACGTTGACTGCGTCGCCCAGCACCGTGAACTCGAGGCGCTGGGCATGGCCGATGTTGCCGACGACCACCTCGCCATAGTGCAGGCCGATCCCAATCTCGATTGGCTCCTGTTTCGGCCGAACTCGCCAGCGTCGGGAACCGCGACACGCCATTTCCGTTGCCACACGGCCGTGGTGACGAGGCCCATCATGGGGGATCGGGCGTCGATCCGCGCGGCATGCCGAAAGCGCGCGATATCGTCGATCCCTATGCGCACATCGACCGCATCAAGGTGAAGACGCGGGATTTCCGATAGAAGCTGCAGCGGATATCCCGTCCATCATGTGGTAGTCTGGCCCGCATGACGACGCTTTATCTCAATTGGCGCGGAAGACGGTGAATCCCACAAAGCCGAATAAAACACATCCGCCGAAATGGATCGAGCCTCAGCTGACGCGCCTGGTCGACGAAGCGCCCGACGGCCCCGGTTGGCTTCACGAAATCAAGTACGACGGATACCGCATGCACGCGCGGATCGACAGCAGCGACATCCGGTTGCTCACCCGCACCGGCCTCGATTGGTCGCATCGCTATCAAGCGACGATAGCGGCCCTCCGCCCGCTCCCGGTGAAAGAGGCATATGTCGACGGGGAGCTGTGCGCCGTTCGGGCAGACGGCGTCACCTCCTTCAGCCGCCTGCAGGCCGCTATGGACGAGGGCCGCACGGGCGATCTTGCCTTCTTTGCTTTCGATCTTCTGTTCCTGAACGGAGAGAGCATTGCGAACCTTCCACTCATCGATCGCAAAGCGCGACCGGAAGGCCTGTTTTCGACCGACATGCCTGGCCTACGCTTCAGCGATCACGTGATCGGCGACGGGCCTGCGTTCCGCAAGCACGCCTGCCGGCTTGCGCTCGAATATGTCGACACGCCGATTGCCGAGACCTCCCAGCGCATGCCGCAGTTGACCACGTCGCTGCTGCAGAAATACGGCGAAGCCTGGACGCATTCGCTGGCGATCAACGATCTCTACTTCGACTTCATGGGACCTTCGCTCGCAGCGGCCGGCAAGGCCGGCACCGATGCGCCGATCAATGTCGCCGCCGGCGACGGAATCGGCCTATCAGCGCATTCGCGCCGGCCAGTTCCAGAAGGGCTCGATGGCATGATCAAAAAAGCTTCACACGACAATCGCCGAAGCACGTCCAAAACTGGACACCAACGGCATCTTAGACGGGTTCACCCGTCGATATTCGACCAGTTCGAGGGCGGCATCCTGTCCGACAAGCGGGCGCTGCGCACGAGCGGGCATCGGCTACCATGGGTCCTTTCATCCTGATGCGATTACGATTCGGTCGGGCGCGCCAATAGCTGCTCCCGTCACGAAGACTGCGGAGACACGGGGTGGGTATGAGCGTAGCGCGTATGCAGGACTGGACGCTGGATTGGCGTCGCGGAGGGCCGCTTTGCGCCTAATGACGGCCATAGGGGCGTCTTTTGCCTCCGCTCGGAAGCAGACGCCGGAGAACAACCAATAGTCAATACCGAAGCTGGAGCCTGAGCCAAAGAGATGCCCGAGGAGCGTGCAGCAACTAAGACGCCTGCCAAATCGTCCCGTCGGGCTGCTATCGGTCCGACACTGTCGGCTAGCGCGCACCCTTTTTAGAGCTTGGATAGGTTTTGCCGATATCTATCGGTAAAAGGAGCCGGAAAGTCATGACCGAGATCTGGCACTCACTCCTCGCCAATCTTGCCCTCGTCTCCATCCTGGTCGTCGCTTGGGACCTTGTGGCGGATTTCACGGGGCGTCTCCCGCAGCGGGTACAGTCGCTGCTTCTCGGCTTGGTCATGTGCGCGGGCGCGATCATTTCCATGGCGACGGCTCTGTCCGTCTCCGGCTTCGTCGTCGATCTGCGGGCCGCTTTTGTCGGAGCCGCCGCGTTCTTCGGCGGGTGGCCGGCGTTGTTCATCGCCACCGCCGGGTCCATTGCCTATCGCCTCTATCTTGGCGGGCAGGGTGCCAGCGTCGGCATCGTGAGCATCCTGATCACCGCCGTCGTCGGTCTGGCATGGCACCACATCGTGGCGGCCCGGTCGCGCACCATGTTCGACATACTTGGCCTGGGCGTGTCGGTCGCGCTTGCCGGGCTGATCACCCTTCTGATCATCCCCCCGCAAGTCGTCGCCGGCTTTGTGCAGCAGAGCACGCTCCCGTCGCTGGTGTTCCGTTTCCTCAGCACCTTCATCATCGGCGTTCTGGTCGATCGCCAGCAGCGGCGGCGAGATCTCGCCATGTCCAACATGATCTACCGGGCCATGGTCCGCGAGCTGCCGGATAGCCTCAACATGAAGGATGTCGACGGCCGCTTCATCGCGGCCAATCCAGCCACCGCCGAACTGGTGCGCGCCGCCTCGGTCGAGGACCTTATCGGCAAGACGGATTTCGATTTCTACCCCAAGGACGTGGCCGAGCGCTTCAGGCAGGATGAAACGGGCGCGCTGGAGGCCGGGCAGACATTGCGCATCGACCAGCCCGCTCTCCTACCGGACGGCAGGCAGGGCTGGCTTTACACGCTGAAAACGCCTTTCCGCGACGAGGCCGGCAAGATCGCCGGCGTCATCACCTACAACCGCGACATCACCGAGCAGAAGCGCACCGCCCAGCTCAAGAACGATTTCATTTCCACGGTCAGCCACGAATTGCGGACCCCATTGACCTCCATCCGCGGCTCGCTTGGTCTGATCGCGGCCGGCGTGGCGGGCGAACTGCCGCCCAAGGCCGCCAATCTCGTCAACATCGCCCACACCAATAGCGAAAGGCTGGTTCTTCTCATCAACGACATCCTGGATATGGAGAAGATCGAATCAGGCGTGATCACCTTCAAGATCAAGCAGATGCCTGTCCGTCAGGTCCTGGAGCAGGCCATTGCCGCCAGTTCCAACTACATGGCCGACAGTCGGATCAGGATCGTTCTGGTCGACGATGCCCCGCGCGCCGAGGCCAACATCGATCCGGATCGCCTGCATCAGGTGATGGCGAACCTGCTGTCGAATGCGATCAAGTTCTCGCACACCGATGGCACCGTCACGGTGAAACTCCAGCGTCATGACCGCGACATGCTGCGCATCTCCGTGGTGGACCAGGGCGCCGGCATCCCCGAGGCGTTCCGCAGCCGCCTATTCGGCAAGTTCGAGCAGGCGGACGCCTCCAGCACGCGTAAGATAGGCGGCACCGGCCTGGGCTTGAGCATCGTCAAGGCTATCGCCGAAAAGCTGGGCGGCGCTGTTTCCTTCGAAACCGAGGAAGGCAAGGGAACAGCGTTTCACGTCGAGCTTCCCGAAGCGCACAGGCAGGCCGAGAAGCCGGTTTTGGTCGAGCGCCGGGCGCGCAAGCGCGATGGCCGCCTGCGTGTCCTCATCTGCGAGGACGAGCCCGACGTCGCTGCGGTGATCGCAGCACTTCTCGATGCTGAAGGCTTTTCCAGCGACGTCGCGCCCGATATCGACACCGCCAAGGCGCTCCTGAGCTCCCGCGACTACGTGGCGCTGACGCTCGACATCAAGCTAGCGGAGGAATCCGGCATCAAGCTCTTCTACGAGATCAGGGCATCACCGGCCAATTCCGACATTGCGGTCATCGTCATCTCCGCTGTCGCCGACGAGGCCAGGCGCTCGCTGAACGGCAGCGCCGTCGGCATCGTCGACTGGCTGGAGAAGCCGGTGGATTCGAAACGGCTTCACGCCGCTCTCGCCAAGATCGTCGGCCGCAGGATCGAGCCGAAGCCGCAGATTCTGCATGTCGAAGACGATGAGGGCGTGCTTGCGGTGATGTCGGAGGGGCTCGGTTCGAGCGTCTCGATCACATCCGCAAAGACGCTGCAGCAAGCCCGGCAGGCGGTCGCTCGCCATCGCTTCGACCTGGTCATCTTGGACATCGCACTTCCCGACGGATCTGGCCTCGACCTCCTCGTCGATCTGCCACTCGAGACCGCGGTCATCGTGTTTTCGGCGGCGGAACTCGACCAGAAACTCGGCGACCGGGTGCAGGCGATCATGACCAAGACCAGGGCCTCCGAAATCGATGTCGCGAAGCTGGTCAGAAGCATGCTGATCGCTTCTCGCGACGGCAGCGCGCCGACCCCTGGCAAGGAGTGACGATGATGCCGGCAAGGATCTTGTATGTGGATGACGAGAACGATATCCGCGAAATCGCCCAGATGTCGCTCGAGCTCGATTCGGAATTCGAGGTGCGATCCTGCTCTTCGGGCATCGAGGCGCTAACCGATGCCGCCGATTGGCAGCCCGACCTCATCCTGCTCGATGTGATGATGCCGGATATGGATGGGCCTGAAACGCTGAGGCGCCTGGCCGATTCGCCGCTGACGGCCTCAATCCCCGTGGTGTTCATCACGGCGCGCACCCAGACGCATGAGGTGGAGCGCTATCTCGCCATGGGAGCCGTAGGGGTTATCGCCAAACCCTTCGATCCGCTGGCGCTTGCAGGTGAAGTGAGGAAGCTGCTCCCGCAGCGCGATGGCCCGGCCTAGACGCGCCAGGGGAAGGCGGCGGCAAGAAGCTGTCGGCAAGCGCGGTTTGCCGTTTGCGGCTCCTATACCATGGGCCGATATTCATCTAGTGATTGTATCGAAATGCAACCGTCGCGAATCAGCTTTATCTATGATCGCGCGGCGTTGGCGGGCGCGGGGAAAGCTGCGCGGAATTTCTGGCATGGACCACTTTGGCGGATGTCGGTTCATGGGTTGATCACTCCGGGGGGCGACGGAACCGGAGCAGGACTGGTGGATGGAGCGAAAGCAAGAGTTCTGATCTGCGATGATGATCCCTTGTTGCTCGAGCTGATGGAATTCAGGTTGAGGGCGAAAGGATACGAGGTCATCAAGGCGGTGGACGGGGCCGAAGCGCTGGCGAAGGCGGAGCAGGACCGCCCCGACATCATTGTGCTCGACGCGATGATGCCCAAGGCCGACGGCCTGGAGGTACTGGCCCGCCTCAAAGCCGATCCGGCTCTGTCGGAAACTCCAGTGATCATGCTGACCGCCCGCAAGGCTGAAAGGGACATTGTCTCGGCCCTTGAGAAAGGAGCCGACGACTACCTGGTGAAGCCATTCATCCCCGAGGAGCTTCTGGCCCGGCTCGCGCGTCTGATCTCGCGCAAGAGCGGGAAACGCTGATGAGGCGCAGCCGGCGCACAGCTCTGGCCGTATGCCTGATCCTGGCGATCGCCGCGCCTCCCGGCGCCGCGCTGGCGCAGACGGTCGACGAGCTCTACGCGTCCGGCGTCAAGGCCAGGCAAGCGCAGCATTTCGACGAGGCGGCGGACCTTTTCCGGCGCGCGCTGGCGCTCAAGCCCGACAATGCCGACGCCCTGGTGCAACTCGGCTTCGCCGAGCTCGGCCGCGACAATCTGCCGGCCGCCCGGCAGGCCTTTTCCAGGGCGCTGTCCCTTGCCCCGACCTATCGGGACGCCAGCTTCGGCATGGCCGAGGTCGAGTTCCGCTCCGGCAATCCGGATGCCGCGCTGCCGCTCGCCGAGAAGGTCGCGCAGGCCGATCCCGGCAATGCCGACGCCGCAGCGCTTGTCGAGAACATCCGCAAGGCGAAGCAGGCTGCCGGCAGCGAGGCGAAACGGGCTCCCGCGGTTCCGGCGCGGGCAAAGGAACCGGCCAGCCGGCGGCCCGATCCCTTCGCCGGCCTGATGGAGCAGGGCAGGCGCCTGCGGGCGGCGGGAAAGCTGCCCGAAGCGGAGACGGTCTATCGCCGGGCGCTGAGGCAGGCGCCGAAGAACACCGACATCCTGGTCGCCCTTGGCCTTGTCGTCGGCTCCAGCCGGCGCTTCGACAAGGCGGGGCATTTCTTCGACCGCGCGCTTGCAATCAAGCCCGGCCTTCTCGACGCGCGGCTGGGCAAGGTGCGCCTGGCGATCTGGCAGGGCGATGCGCCGCGCGCCCGGGCGCTGGTCGACGGCGTGCTTGCCTCGGCGCCGGACAATGTCGAGGCGCTCGACCTGGATGCGAGAATTGCTCTGCTCGAGGTCGACTACAGGCGCGCCAGGCAGTCGTTTCAGCGCGTGCTTGCGGCCGATCCGCGCAACGCCGACGCGCTGGTCGGGCTCGGCGATGTGCGCCGCGCCGAGGGTGACGACGACGCCGCGCGGGAAGCCTATCGCCAAGCGCTCGCCATCGAGCCAGGTTCTGCCGATGTCGAGCAAAGGCTGGCCGTGCCGCCGCCGCGCAAATGGCGACTCGACCTCGGCGGCGAGGTGAGCGATCTCACCGATGGTCTCGGCGACTGGACCGACAGTTCGGCCGGCCTTGCCTATCGGCTGTCGCCGCGCACGACGATTTCCGGCCGTGCGCGGCTGGCCACCCGCTTTGGCCACACCGACGTCCAGGTCGAGGGCCGCATCGATCAGGCCTTCTCGCCGGCATTCTCCGCCTATGTTTTGGCGGCGACGACGCCGGACGCCGACTTCCTGGCGCGCTATTCGATCGGCGCCGGCGCTTCGTGGCAGCTCGTGACGCCGGCAAAGGCGTTCGGCCCGTTGTCTCTGAACATCGACGCCCGCTACGACAATTTCGCCAACACAAATGTCACCAGCATCTCGCCCTGGGTGCAAGGCTATGTCCTCGACGGCCGCCTTGGGCTTTCCGCCCGCTGGGTGCATGTGCAGGACGATATCGGCACGCGCGCGGACGGCTATGTGCTTCGCGCCGACCTTGCGGTGACACAGCGCTTCAATCTGTTCGGCGGCTACGCGGACGCCCCCGAAATCTCCAATGGCACGCTGGTGCCGACGCGCACCGTCTTCGGCGGCATTTCCTGGGACGTCAGCGACCCGCTGACGCTGCGCGCCAGCATCGCGCATGAGCAACGCCCGACATTCGACCGAGGCATATTCGGGCTCGGACTGACCGCGCGGTTCTGACCATGTGGTACATCTGGGATCTATCCATATTGCTCACCGCTCTTTCCCTGGTAATCATGCTGTTCCTGATCGCGCGCCGCGTGCTGCAGGAGCGCTGGGGCAGGGCTGGGGCCGACCAGCGGCGCCAGCTTCTGACGACGCTGATCGCCTTCACCGAGCACCGCGACCGCGAGGTCCTGAAGGCAGCGGTGCTCGTGGTCCCGGCGGGCGTGGCGATCAATGCCGGGTTCGAGTTCATTTCGCTGCTGCGCGGCGAGGAGCATGACGACGTCCTTTCCGCCTTCAACGAATGCGGCCTGCCGGCCCTTGTCGGCAGGCAGCTGGAAAAAGGCAACGTGGCCGATCGCATACACGCGGCCGAGATGCTGGCGGCGCTGCGTTCGGAAGGTGCGGTGGCAAGCCTGCTTTCGGCGCTCGACCACGACCGTTCGCGCGAGGTCAGGATCGCCGTCGCCATCTCGCTCTGCGATCTCGGCAGCTTGCCGCCGCTCGGCATTGCGCTGCGCAAGATCGGCGTGGCGGGGCAGCGCTCGCGGCGCCTGATCGAGCTTTTCAGGCGCTTTCCGCCGGCGCGCCTCCACCAGCTCGCGGACCATGCCGCGCGTGTTGACGCCGTGCCCTTCATTCGAGCGGCCGCGATCGACGCGCTTGCCCGCGCCGGCGGCTTTCGCTTCGCCGATTTCTTCGCCCGCCTGGCCGGCGACGCATCGCCCGAGATTGCCGCCGCGGCGCTGCGCGCGCTCGGCCTCACAGGACACGCCGACGCGCCGGCGATCCTGGCGACCGCAATGGCAAACGGCAACTGGGACGTGCGCAGCGCCGCCGCCGATGCCGCTGGCCGGCTCGGCCTGTCTGAACTCGCCCCGCCACTGGCCAGGCTGATGGACGATGAGGCGTGGAACGTGCGCTATGCCGCCGCCAATGCGCTGCGCTCCTTCGGCCAGCCGGGAGAGCGGCTGCTGCGCGAGATTTCCGACAGCGAGGTCTCGCGCAGCCAGCGCACCGCCTCGCTCGTTCTTGCCGAGGGGCCGGCCTTATGATCGCCGACTGGAGCCACGAGATCGTTCTTGCCGCCACCACCCTGTCTTGGTTCATCATCGGGGCGGGGCTGGCGCAGACGACGATCTATTTCCTGCAGCTCGCCGTCGCGGGCTATGCGCTTTCCAAGCGCCCGCCGGTGGCGCGCTCGGCGCTGCTCTGGCACCGTTATGGCGACGTCGCGCCGCCGATCGCGCTGCTGGTGCCCGCCTATAACGAGGCGTTGAACGTGGTAGAGAGCGTCCATTCCATGCTCGCGCTCCAATATCCTAATTTCGAGGTGATCGTCATCAATGACGGCTCGAAGGACCAGACGCTGCAGCGCCTGATCGAGGCCTTCAGGCTGGTGAAGTTCCATCGGCCCTATGAGGAGGCGCTCGCGCACAAGCCGATCCGCGGCCTCTATTCCTCGCCGATGACCGAGCGGCTGTTCGTGGTCGACAAGGAGAATGGCGGCAAGGCCGACGCCCAGAACGCCGGCATCAATGTCTGCCGCGCGCCGCTCTTCTGCGCGATCGACGGCGACTCCATCCTCGAGCCCGATGCGCTGATGCGCGCCGCTCAGCCTTTCATCGAAGACCCCGAGCGCACCATCGCCGTCGGCGGCACGATCCGAATCGCCAACGGCTCGAAAATCGAAGCGGGCAGGGTGCGCGAGATCCATCTGCCGCGCCGCCTGCTGCCGCTGCTCCAGGTGGTCGAATATCTGCGCGCCTTCCTCATGGCGCGGCTTGCCTGGAGCCGCATCAACACGCTGATGCTGGTCTCCGGCGCTTTCGGCGTGTTCCGCCGCGCAGAAGTGGTGGCGGTGGGCGGCTTCACCAGAGGTTCGATGGGCGAGGACCTGGACCTCGTCATCAAGCTGCACCGCCATATGCGTGACGCTAGGCGCAAATACCGCATTCAGTTCATTCCGGAACCGGTGTGCTGGACGGAGGCGCCGGAAACGCTGAGAGTTCTGGCAAGGCAGCGGACGCGCTGGCAGCGCGGCGCGCTCGAATGCTTCTTCCGCCACCGCGCCATGCTCTTCAATCCGCGCTATGGCCGCGTCGGCTTCCTCGGCTTCGGCCACATCTTGATTGCCGACGTGCTGGGGCCCGTGGCGGAGGTGCTGGGCTACATCCTGATCCCGGCCTTCTGGCTGCTCGGCATCCTGTCGGCCGAATATCTTTTGGCCTTCACCTCGCTCATCTTCACCTATGGCGTTTGCGTCAGCGTATGCTCCCTCATCCTCGAAGAGGCCGAGCTCCAGCGCTTCCCGCGTGCCCGGGACCTGGCCGTGCTGACGGCGGTCGCCGTGATCGAGAATTTTGGCTATCGCCAGCTCAACAATTTCTGGCGCCTGAGGGGCTGGTGGCAATTCTTGCGGGCAGACCAGAACTGGGGCGAGATGACCAGGACCGGCCTTTCCGGCGCCAAGAAATAGGCATGGCCGGACGCATCATTGCAGCGTCCGCTCGATCTCCGCAATTAGGGCATGGAGCGCGGCTTCGGCCGCCCCTTCATCCCCATTCTCGATCAGCAGCGTCTCCAGCGCGGACGCCCGCGCGCTGATCTCCCCAAACCCGAACGTACCCGCCGCCCCCGCCAGCGAGTGGGCGATACTAACCATTGCATCGCGGGTGGGGAGGGCATCGCCTTGACGTGCAATGGCCTTCAGCTCCGCGAGCTGATCGGCGCATCGGACAAGGAAACGCTGCCGGAGAGGGGCGAAAGGATCGTTTGAAATGAGGTGGCGCTCCTCCTGGATCGTTTCGGCGGGTATTCAAGCACAAAGCGGCTTGGGTCGAAGCGGACTGCTTGTCGCGCATGATCTCCAGGGCAACGGCCTTCTCATACACCATCAACCACGACGGGATCTCGTCCCTCCGACTTAGCACGGAATAGTGCCAGATCGTCGGCTTTGACGAGATCATTCGGGCTCTCGTTCTCGTTGGGTACCGTTGTAGCGACGCCAACGCTGACGGTCACTCTGCCGCAATCGTGCGGAATGTTCAGATCTCGCACGCTTTGGACGAGCCGGAAGGCTATTTCGTTCGCATGTTCCATTGAAGCGTCAACCAACACGATCACAAACTCTTCGCCCCCATATCGTGCAGCCAGGTCGTTGGAGCGACCAGCGCCAGTTTGGATTGCGTGGGCAATATGTTTGAGCACCTCGGCTAGCCGGCTGTAGCCGACCACATCCGAGACCAGGATCGCTGCTATTTTGCGGGTCTCACTCATCTCGTGCTCCCTCCATCCAGCCATCCAGTCTGGCACTACTGCCGACCAGGCGCGCTGTCTCACTGCTTCGAAGTCGCATAAAAGGCAGTGCGGAATGCACAAAGCAGCAGGAGAAGGGGCCCCGTTCATAACGCGTAGGCCCCGCTAACACCGGCTGAGTCCGCAATTCAGCCAATCCGGCCGTTTCTGCCAAGCCAGCGCAGGCATCTTGCGGTTTGTTTCGCGCCGGTTACAAAGCCGGCGCCCCTCGCCGGCTTCGTAGGGCACTTGGTGACGGGAGGTAGGTTGCCAGCCGCGTAAGCCTTTGCCAGTTCTTCCCGGGCCTTCTCGACGCCAGCTTGCGGCGTGTACATGTCGATCAACGCAGGGGTGCCCGACATGGTCGCTGGTAGCCTTCCGCTCGCAAGGCGACAGTGTATGGCCGCCGGCGCGTTCAGATAAGCCGCAGCCGCCGCTTTCGTCCTGTGTGGCCTCTTGCCGCCGCGTGGCTTGTTGGTGACATACGCGGGCCGCTGCTCGTACCAGCAGCGTCGGTGTAGGTAACAAGCATGCCGCCTTCGGCCTTCTTGCGAGCGCCGGGCTTTGTGTAGAAGTGCATGCCAGCAATTTCGGCCACATGGCCATCAAAGTCCGGTCTCATGCTACGCCCTTCAGGAGGCGACAACATTCCGCAAGCACAGCACATCACCCAGCCTAGCGGCTCGCTCCATCCCGTGCGCGGCCCTTCAATCCAGCCCAACGCCCCGGCATATGTCACGCTCTGACGGCCGTATCTGATGCAGAACCTCCGGCCACACTTCGTCGAGCCCATCCTGTGCCGGCTCCACCATAGTTTCAGACGTCACCTCGTCGCCTGGCACGTCATGCGTCTCGGCGTCGTCGGGATTGGCGTCTCGCGGGTTAAGATAACCCTGCGCGCCTTCCGTACGCGTTTGGCCGGTGGTGTCGCGGATCTCTTGCAGCACGGCAAGCGCTGCGGCTGGATCTTCTTTGGCCGGCCAGTGCACCGCACGCATGCCGCCGCGGAAACGAGTGTTGTCATTGTCGGCACGCAGGGCGCCGGTGAATTCCCCAGGTTTGAATTCCGGCTGCCAGGCCGGGTAGTCCCATGATGCGATGCGCGGAGCGGGTAAAGAATAAATCCGAAGGAGGCGGGCGACCACCCCTATGCCAACTTTCTTTCTCACCATTTCGCTCGTTATTAATCTTGCCCTTTCGCGGGAGGGCTGTGTGGTGTTGGAAACAGGTGAGCAGCAATATTATCGGCAGCTTGGCGGCATGAAGAAATCTTAAAAAATGCACTCCGAGATACGTTTCTGGATGTGAAGCTAACGACAATCTTCAATTTGATTCGTATAGAATCGCGTGTTGTGAACGCGTAGTTGAGGAGCTCCCGAAATGAACGCAAAGCTCAAAAGCGAAGCCCGTCGCAAGGTAATTCTTCATGGACACCTTAATAGCGAACCGTTGAAAGATATTGCGACCAACATCGGATGCTCACTGGCGAGTTTAAGAGTCAGCGCCAGTAAACTCGGTTGCACTCGAACCCCGACGGAGGCGGCGGAATTTCGGCGTGGCTTTCATATGCCGGAACACAAACGGGAAGAAATCTCGCGATTGCGGCGCAAATTCTGGGAATCTTAACAGTGTAATCATCAGATGTCGAGTTAGGTTATTACGGACGGAACTATAACTTGAAGACTTTCTGCAGATCACGAGTAGCTTTATTGGGTAGGGGTATAAGATGACTCTGATGGATAGACATAGTGATCCTGCTTCGGGTAGCCGATACATTGCGACAACGACCAAGTATAACCATGAGGTGCATACGACGCGGCCCTCTTATGTTTTTCCTCCAGATCGTGCATCGGGCGCAGGGGTCGGGGAGCCAAGAGCACGCAGCCTGGAATCCATAACCGGCATGCTTGATCGCATCGGCTGCGGCTATCTCGTGCTGAACCGCGAGAGGAAAGTGCTCGAATGGAACGCAGCCGCTCAAACCACGCTGGAGCGCCAGGGAGAAGTGGCCGATACGGCCAGCGGTCTTTCCGTGGCTTTGAGGCGGCTGCTCGCGAATGTTCCGGCCCATTTCCTGCCGGGCTCATTATCGTGGGTGGTGATCCGCAGCAACGGCGACAGGCCGGTGATATTGAACGAGAACGGGTTTATCGCTCCTGACGGAACGAGCATTGTGGCGTTACTGGATCGCGAGAACAGGTCGGGGCCAAATCCTCAGACACTGCAAAAGATGTTTGGCTTGACGAGCGCGGAGACGCACTTGGCGTTGCGCTTGGCTCAGGGCGATGCGCCGCTGGAGATCGCCCGCAGTTGGCGCCTCAGCCGCACCACGATCCGCTCCCAGCTTGCCTCGCTGTTCGCCAAGACCGAAACGAAACGTCAGGCGGAACTGGTGGCTCTTCTTGGGCGCATTTCAGTCTTGCCATAAGGGCCGTCGTTTGGATCCATCTCAGCAGACAGCCAATCCCGAAACGCTTTGATTTTCCGTTGGGCGATGGCGCGGGGCGGGCAGCAGGAGCATGAATCTCGAAAAAGAGAGTCACTCGCAGGCACCAAAGCCGCAATGGCGTCTACGGACAAGCACACAGGCAGGTGGTTGATAGCTACTGCTGTGCTTGGGGTCGCCTACTTCGTAGCCTCTTCATATTCCCCTGGTTTGATGCGCCTCATCGGCATCGTGTTTGTAATTTGCGCCTTCTACCGCACGCAGAATCCTTAGATATCACCGGCCTTGTGGTTGCCCTATTATGCCCCCGGCCGCTTGTTCTTGACGTAGTCCAAAGCCTGGACGTGCGTCCCGTCGACATCTGTGACGAGCACAAGTTTCGGCGAGAATGCGCTGGTGCCGTCGGTGCCAACGACCTTGACTATCCGTCCGCTTTCCGGGCGGATGGCATCGAATTGGGTGGAAAGGGCGATCATGTCGTTTTGTATCTTCTCTCCTCAGATTGAACCACCGGTTGTCACGTTGCGATTATGCTTTTGCCTGCCTGTCTGTGCCCCTCATAATGGCCAAAGAACCGGATTCAGAAGCATGCTCACAACGTAACAACGAGAGAAAATAAATCTTCCACATGGTCATCAGCTCTTCTGGAAACGGCTTCATGAGATGTTCCGGGTCGGGGTCGTCAGCCAGGTCATGTAGTCTTCGGGCGTCAGAATCACCGGCATACGGATGTGGATCGTCGCCATGAGCGGATTCGGCTCACAGGTCAGCAGAGTGAAGGTGCGGATGTTGTCGCCGGTAGCGGGGTCACGCCAATCCTCCCAGAGCGCCGCCAAGGGCGAACGGCTCGCCGACTTCATCGCGATGGCATAGGTCTGTTTGTTCTTGCCCGTGCCGGAAGATGTCCTTCCATTCAAAGAAGCCGTCGATCGGCATCAGCGCGCGGCGTGACTGATAGGCGGCTTTGAACGTGCCGTTGGTCTTTACGGTCTCGCTCTTGGCGTTGATCGAAGGTGCTGCGCTTCGACCTGATGATAAACGTGGTCTGCATGGAGCAGCCACAAGCATCAGAGGGAGGAGCGCAGCATGAATCATTATGCGGGATTGGATGTGTCAGTGAAAGAGACGCCATTTGCATTGTCGACGAAACAGGCCAGATTTGCCGCGAGATAAAGGTGGCGAGCCATCCGGAGGATCTGGCACGGGTGCTCAAGGAGCCCAGCTGGTGGGTTGAGCGGGTTGGGCTTGAAGCCGGGCCCTTGTCGCAGTGGTTGTTCGAAGGCCGGCCAGGGCCGGCCTGCCGGTGATCTGCATCGAGACCCGCCACACCAAGGCATTTCCTTAAGGCGCAGGTGAACAAACCGACCGCAATGATGCCCGCGGCATTGCGCAGATGCGCAGATGATGCGAGTCAACCTGTTTCGCCCGGTGCATGTGAAAACCCTGACGAGCCAGAAGCGCCGGGCGCTGCTGACCGCCCGCAAGCTCTTGCAGGAAAAGGCCATTGCCGTTGAGAACGATCCCCGCGGCTTGCTACCGAACTTCGGAGCGGCTGCATCTCGCGTTCGAAGCCGCGCGGCTTGCATTCGGCGTACGGACACGCACATCGCGGATTCCTGCCTACATGCGTGAGCCGGTCGCGGGGCTGCTCGACAAGGGCTTTGCGAGGACGCTCGCGAAGTTGCTTGATCCCGGCAAGCGCGTGCCACTGCCGAAGTCGCCCGCGCCGTCGAGCGACACGATCTATCTCACGGTCGTGGACCGCGACTGCACGACGCCACACTTCTGACTGAGCAGCGACGGCTGATCGGCACAGGCGGCCCGACATCCCCCCAACCCGGACGCCTGCCGCCTGTGCCAGCCCCCAAGCCATTGCGAGCATCTGCGCACGTGGCCAAATTGTCGTTAGCCTCGCATCCGAATACTTATCCGGGCGTACATATCTCGCTCTTGCAGCGCTCTTGCAGCGCTCTTGCAGCGCTCTTGCACGCCGTCCTTTGGCTAATTTCGGACGACCTTCGTCAGTCCATCAAAAGCACCACAGCGGGGTGCAGCTTCTTCAGATTCGGCAATGATTTCGATTGCCAGGGTATGTCTGGCGTTCCACGCACGACGAGTCGAACATCGGGATGCTTGCGCACCTCGATGGTAAATTTCGCGAGCAGGTTGATGCCGGAAGAGTTTAGAAAGTGAAGATCCTTAAGATTGAGCGTAATGGAAGCGGGATTACAGGCAAGAACACTGGTCGCCAACGCCGAGATAGGCGCACCGGCCTCGGAACTGGCAAGCCGCATTGCACCGTCGAAGAAAATTTCGCTTCCTTCAGTCCACACACGGTAGTCGTCTGTCTTGATTTCCATAGCCGGGCTTCGTTTCTTCTAGTTGTGAATTTGCGAGATCGGAATAGAGGCATATGTCTCCACGGAAAGCCGATCGCTTTCGTCGGCGGCGCTGAATATCCAAGCCAGGCGTGCGCCGTAGTCGCTCATCAACGTCAGCAATCCAAGTCCGGAGCCTGCCATGTCGGGGTTGGCGGCATTCTCTTCAATTCGCTGTATCAGCAGGTCCACGGGGTCGCCAACCGTGAGATCTGCCAGGAGACTTTGGAACTTAGAGGCATCTTCACCATCGACGTCGTTCGACACCTTGAGCTTGAAGCACTCCGAATCCATCGACGCCTCGATCAAGATCTCACCTGGTGCGCGAAACTTGACCGCATTTTCGATGAGTTCGTTGACCAGATATCCGATACTGTGCCGCACTTCCATGTAGTCATTGCGGGACGACCGGAAGCGCAATGCGAAAAGATCGGCGATGAAGTCCGAGGTCGTGGCACAATGACGCCAACTCAAGTCGAGAGGTCCGTCGAACAGCCGCACGCGACTGACGCTCTCCTTCATCCCGATTGCAATGTCAGGGGTCCCGAACAGCGTTGTCATGGCTATGTGTGCCTTATGATCACGAGGGTGATGTCGTCGTGGATCTTCTGGATCCCGATATGGGCCATGAGATCCTCGATGATCCCGGTTTTGATTTCCTCGGCGCTCCCGCCTTGACGTTTTCGTGCGCTCTGGCAGAGGCGCTCGAACCCGAACAGCCTTCTGTCTTGGTCTTCCGCCTCGGTCACACCGTCGGTGTGCAGCACGATCACGTCGCCACTGCCGAACAGGATGTCGCGCGTGGCAATGAACTTCGAGATGTCATTCTCCAGGCCAACCGGCAGACCCAAATCCATCGTGTCGATGCGTTCGACGTCCCCGTCCGCACGCACGACGAGAACGTCCTCATGCTGGCCGGATAGCGTTACCCGCTCATCCTCGAAGTCAAGGAAGGCCAGCGAGAGATGCTTGCCGGTGTTCGTCCGCTCGATGTTCTTGTAGATCGCTCTGTTCAGCCGATCCAGAAACTGATGCGGATCCCCCTCATTGGTCTCCTGCAGCGCGCGTGCAACGGATTGGACCATGAGCATCAGCACGCCGCTCTCGAGACCATGACCGGTCACGTCGCCGATGCCAATCTTGACCCGTGACCCGTTCTGCAGGACGTCATAATAGTCACCGCCGACCTCGTCGGCCGGCCGCATGTAGGCCGCGATCTCCAGCCCCGGAATCGCTTCGAGTTCGAATTGTTTCGGCAGGACCATCATCTGGATCTGTCTGGCGACCGCGAGTTCAGCACCAAGGCGAACGTTTTCGTCCTGCAGCTTTTCGTTGAGTGCGGAAATCTCCTGATTTGCGTCCCCAAGTTCCCTGGTTCGTTCGTCGACGAGTTGCTCGAGGTTTTCCGTGTGAAAGCTGATCTGCTCAGCCATGCGGTTGAAAGCGACCCCTGCCGCTCCAACTTCGTCGCGCGTTGGGATGCTCACTCGGACTGAATAGTCTTTGGACTGGAGCCGCTGGGCGGCGCTGGCAAGCGCCCTGAGGCCCGCCGTGATCCGCTTCGAAATTCCGAGCACGGCGGCAAAAACGATCAGAAGCGAAACGACGATCGCGGCGATCTGAAAGAGCAGGATACGGTTGGTTGCACGGGAAATACTCTTCTGCGCGGCGAACAGGGATGCATAGATCTCCCGTTCGGGAACGACGATCCCGACCGACATCATTTCGGACTTGATCGGTCCCGAACTCCACAGATTGGTCGGCTTTAATCTTTTGAGGACAACAATGTAGGGTACGCGTTCGCCCTTGTCGGCGAGCATGACATGCTGAATGACACCGTCATTGTTCTGGTCGAGAGGCAGCGACGCGATAGCCGGCTGCGTACTTCCCCGCAGGGACCTCTCCAGGCCGGTGACGCCCTGGGTGCCCGCATCGCTCGATGAAGTCAGGCCGATGATTGCCTGGCCTGACGGATTGATCGCCACGACGTTGCCAGTCGACATTGTGAGAAAGCCGAACCCGGTCTCAGCGATCTTCACACGTTCGACGACTTCCGCGAGTTGATCGAGAGTGATGTCTGCTCCCGCCGTACCAGCGATACCGGTGCGATCGCGCGTCCACAGCGGGTGGAAAAAGCTGACGATTAGCTTTCCAGTGATCGCATCGGTGTAAGGCGCTGTCTGGGTGATATCGTCAGAGACCGGACGTGAGGCTGGATCCCTGGCCCATTGCTGCCATGACCCATAGATTCCCGGAAAGAAAAACTCCCAGAACTCTGCCTTGTTGTGGCCTGGGTAGAGCCGGTCGAAGGTCTGTGCCTGGTCCGTATACGGCACCGTCCTGAAAATCGGCCGTTCCTTTGGACCAATATAATACATTTGCAGCTTGGACGACCCGCTGGCCATGAGCGTCGGCGCAACGAGGTCCAGCACGGTGCTGTCTTCTATTTCCTGCTGAACGCTTGGCAGCGGACTGTGGTCGGCGCCCAGCAGGTAGCCCCAGACGCTGACCACGGAAGGCGCTCCCGGCAGGTTCTGCGCCCAATCGCCCCGCGAGTCGTAGACGACCTTCACGGAGCCCGGCGCCTCCTGCGAAAGCGTGGCTCCGACCTGTTGTTGCCTGCTTGGATCGTCGATCTGGGCCTGCAGCACGCCGGCCAACGCCTTGACGTCCCCATGGACTCGATCGAGCAGCAGGTCGACGCTTAACGCTGTCGATTCGGCATAGGAACGAATGTATTCCTGGTTTGCGATCGTCAGGCCCTCACCGACTTCGGATGTTGCGTCGCGCGACAGCTTTTGAACATTCCAAAGCGCCAGGCCACCGCTTAAAAGGAGGTCGAACAATACCGCGCCGCCAACGACCAATACGAATTTCGCTCGAAAGGAGCGCAGGCCGAATCGCGGTGTGGGCTCATCGTTGGCTTTCATTGCGGCCGTCGCCCCGATGCGACCCAGATCGGCCAACCCGCATAACCCTTGGGGTGGAGCGCAGCGAAAATATGATCCTCGAAGCCCTGCCGGAAGCGTGCGACGAACTCCGGTCCATCGCCGCGTCTGGTCGCCATCTCGCCCGCATAGACGTCCGCCCAGGCCGCAATGACATCGGCGAAGTCCTGCGGATCCCCGTCCAGGTTAGTGACCATGAAGGTCTCCACACGGATGTCTTCGAATCCGGCTTCGATCAGGTATCGCCGGCTCTTAGGCCCAAGCTCGACATCCATCTCGAAATGCCCGAACAGCTTCGCCACCTCGTTGTAGGTCCAACGAATGCTTTCGGCGCGCGGCTCGCCGAGGCAATGCGAATTCTTCTCGTTGGTGATATAGACCCGCCCGCCTGGCTTGCAGATGCGGTAGAGCTCCTTGAGGATGAGTTCAGGTCGATTGAAGATTTGAAGGGAATGTCGGCAGGTGACCAAGTCGAACTGCGCTTGGTCGAGCAGCATCTCCGACGCATCGCCATAAGTATATTCGATGCCCCGGATGTCGAATTCCCGCATCACTCGTCGAGCATAGTTCAGGCTTGATCTGGAGTGGTCGAGGGCGACGATCCGCGATGGCTGAAACTCCTTCTGCGCGAGTACGGCGAAATCACCGATCCCGCAACAGACATCGGCCATGACGATCCCGGGCCTCATGCCGTGTCGCGGCAAGATTGTGCGCTCGTGGCGCCAAGTCATCTTTGTCTGAGTGCGCAGGATGGGTACGAACCCGCCTTCCTCAAGAAAACCCTGCCCCGGATAAAATTCAGTGTCATACTCCTCGACGGTGATGTTCGGTTCAATTCCGCTCAGGCGACCGAATTTTCGCGAGGTCCATCCGACGACGCTTGACGTGATGACGACGAATTTGAGATCGGGTCGAGCGCGACAAGCGTCGATGATGATCCTCGAAAAGGTGTGAAACGCCGCATTGTTCATCTGCGTCAGGCGCCTGACATTGACGTAGAGAACGCCGCGCACACGGCCGATCGCATCGCGAAGTAATGCTATGCTGGGCCCAAGCTCATCGATCGCCTGAGGCCGGACCACTCCCGATATGGAGAACTCCTGGTTGTTCGCGTCGTATTGCGCCTTGAAGCGCGGGAGAAGGTCGTAAGGGCTCAATTTTGCAGGCCCTCGAGCGGAAGATCCACGACAAGCTTGATTGCATCGCCGTCCGCGTCCTCGATCCAGAGTGTCGCGTTGTAGTCGACAGCCAGTTCCAGGAGTATGACCTCGCGGCTCGGCGCGAGATCCCCGGACACCGAATTGAGGTATCGCTCTCTGGCCTCTATTCCTGCAAGTTGCGACACGGCTTCTTCGTAGAATTGGCGCTCCTCCGGCACGCAAGGAAATGTCAACTCGATCCTATCCGTCGCGCCATGGCGAGACACCCTGCATGCCAGTTCGCCGTCGGCATGGCGAGTACGAAAGGCGACTTCCAGCAATTCGTTGAAGGCGGAGGAAAAGAGATTTGAATGGTGGACCGAGTCTGACCTGTTTTGACTGATCATCCGGGCCACGTATGTCGAGACATAATCGCAATGCTTCCAAGCGGAGACAAAAGCTTTGATTTCCATGTCGATCTGGATCATCGGCTCAAAAGTCGGCTCGCCAGCCAGGTCATGATGAATAGGTCCCATCGGCATCTCACTTGTTCCATCAGTATTGAGCTCTCGCGGGGTGATGGCCTCCGCGATGAAAAATTTCTCCGCGCCCGTGATGAGTCTGTCTCGCACCCACTCGAGGAATTGCGCGGTATCTGCCTCGATCATTCTAGAATCTCCGCCTCACCGTTAACGAAGGCCGCAAGGCGCTAGAGCGCTTGTTTTGATTCCTCCATCGCGCGTACCACCCTCAGCGGGGACCGCCTGATGAAACCGCTGATCGCCTCGGCTCCAAGCGGCTTTCCCAGGAAGTTGCCTTGCAGGCAATCGCAATTCTCCTTGATCAGCCACCGTGCCTGTGCCGGCGTCTCGACCCCCTCGGCAGTGACATTTATCCCGAGGCCGTGCGCCAGATTCATGATCGATCGCACGATCGTTTGGCTTTTGAGATCGGTCTCCAAGTCCGCAATAAAGTACTGATCTATCTTCAACGTATCGAAGGGAAAATTTTTAAGGTAGCTCAACGATGAATAGTATGTTCCAAAATCGTCTAGCGATATTCGAATTCCCAAGACATTCAGCGTATTTAATGTGTCTATGTTGTCGATCGTCTTCTCAAGTAGAACCCTCTCGGTTATCTCAAGTTCAAGTCTGTCGGCTTCAAGCCCAACTGCGTCGACGATCTGAGCGACGGTGTCCGTCAGCAAACCGCTAAGGAACTGAGCCGGCGACAAGTTCACTGCGACTGTCAGCGAGGAAGGCCACGTCAACGCCTGGCGACACGCTTCCTCGAGCACCCATCGTCCAATCTCGTCCATCAGACCGTCGGCTTCGGCGATCGGTATGAACACGTTGGGTGGAATGATTCCGAGCTCGGGGTGCCGCCACCGCAGCAGCGCTTCGAAACCGGTCACTGACGAGGGAGGCTGAATGAGCGGCTGATACTCCAGATAAAGCTCGCCGCGCTCCAGCGCGGTTCGAAGGCTGCGCCTCAGATTCTCGCGTTGCTCGAGCAAGAGCAGCATCGAACGGTTGAATGTTCGAGCGCAGCCGCGTCCATCTGTCTTGGCCGCGTAAAGAGCAATGTCAGCGGCTTTCATCAACTGTTCGCCGTCGGTCCCGTGCTCCGGCCCGAAAGCAATTCCGATACTCGAGCCGACGAACACGGGAATGCCGTTGATGACGAACGGGCCCTTGAACGCGTCGACTAGAGATCCGGCAAGGCGCTCAGCCTCTGCTGGCTGCTCCTTTCCCAATTGGATGACAGCGAACTCATCGCCGGCATACCGGTAGGCGGATTCGCCGTCCTGCAGCGAGTCGCGGATACGACCCGCCGCGAGTTGAAGAAGAGTGTCGCCTGCTCCATGGCCGAGCGTGTCGTTGACCGCTTTGAAATCGTCAAGGTCGATTTGCAGAAGGGCGGCTTTCGGCTTTGATCCGCCGAGGGCCGCCATTGCCTGCTGGAGCCGCTCGCCGAATCGCCGCCGATTCTGCAGTCCAGTCAGCACGTCGTGCGTCGCCTGATGGAGCAGAACTACATGTTCTTGTTCCTCGGCTGCGCTCCGCCCGCCGTCCTCCCTTAATTCGATGATACCCGCACCATTTGCCGTGGGGAACACAAAAACGGACCGGTGCGCTCCGCCCGATGTTCGCGGCAAGTCGATGCTGGCCGGAGAGCCACCCTGGAACACACGAAGAAATTCGTCGCGATGGCTCGCATCGAGAAAGCTCGGGTAGATCTCCCAGATGGCGGCGCCCGGCGCTACCGCGCCTCCGTACAACCCTTTGAGCCTGGCCGCGTAGTGCGTCAGGCGGAAGTCACGGTCATAGAACGACAAAAGTTCGGTCGTGTTCGCCAAAAGGTCTGCGAGAACCCCATCGCCGACACTTGGAGCGTCGCTCGATGAAGGCCCCTCACTCTCCGTGCCGACGCCTGAAGCCTCTGAGGGCAAGAACCACCTCCATAGGCGGTGCAGACTCGCGCCCCCCAGTCGAGAAATAGCATAACTGTCAAGCTTGGCAAACTTTCAAATCGCACTCTTAATAAGAGCCCCCCGCAGCCTAGTTCCATGTATGCTCCGCCGTGATCGGCGGCAAATTATCGATAACGATGAACCGTCACAGTTCGTTAACAAACCGTGAATTGGTGAGAATCAGCTGTGTGATTAATGCGCAGTAGGCGCGACACGAAGATATTGTGGCCCATGAGGCGGCGTGACCTTCGCCGCCCCGGGCAACCCCTCTTCTAAGTCCGCCCAATCAGCTTCGCGATCCTGTAATCAGTTTCCGAGCGCCTTGAGCCAACCTTCAAAGGAAGAGGCCTCCTGGCCTCCGGCATGCGAAACAGAGTGGGCGGGGCGCGGCAATACCACAGTACTGCGGCCTTCGCGGGGGCTGTAACCGAATTCCTTGCTGAATGCCCGGCTGAAATTAGCCGCTGAACTAAACCCGAAGGCTTCAGCAATTTCAACAATGCGCCGGCTGTCCGCCGGATCGCTTAGCGCAATATGGGCTGCTAGAAGGCGGCGACTTTGTATGTAATGGAGAACACCGCCGCTTGGTTCGAACAACTGATAGAGACGAGAGCGCGAGACGCCGAGCGCCCGGCACATTGAATCCGGTGTCAAATGAGCCGCATCCAGATTGTGGTGTACGTATCGACGCGCTCGCTCCATTAGCGCGACACTCGTCAATAGTTCGGCGGCCGCAACCTGTTCCGCCGGAGGCCCGAGGCAGGCAATGATCATGCTGCGTGTTGCGTGCACGATGCGGGGCAGATCGTCAGCCGTGAGGCTGCGCAGCCTTGCTTCGATGCTGTTGACGTAATCGAGCAAGAGGTTGGCAAAGTTGCCCGACAGAATTGAATTGTTCTTGGCGTCCAGGGTTGCCGCCGCATCGGCGAACAAATCGCGCGGCAAATAGACAAAGAGACTTTCGGAGTCCGTTGTCCTCCCGCGAAACGGGTAGCCAAGCGATCTGATCTCCAATTTACCCGGCTGGTTCTCCGCTACACGGCGATCGACCTCCGTCCACGACCGGCCAGTACGTGGCAAGGCGATATACCAGTGATCGATCGAGCTGGACCGAAGCTTCGCGGCAGAACGCATATAACTATGTGCCGGTGCGCGCTGTTGAACGATCAGCATGCCGTCGAGGTTCCAAGCCGTGTGGTCGGCGGGAAAGCCATCGTCGAGCGATTTGTCATCCGGCAACCTGACCTCGACGAGCGGTGCCATATGGGCCTGCCAAGCGGCGAATTGATCCTCTGGCGCCAGTTCGAGTGTTGAAAAGGGCAAAGGTTCGAGCGCCGGCGCAAGTGACGGGGCACCCTCATTGTAAGGTTGAGCTTCGCGCGGCCAACGACGTCGATCACGCTCCAGCGCCTGCCTCGCAAGCGCCTCCTCTTGCCTTTTAGCATCCATCGCGTGGTGTCATATCCGATTCGGGTATGCCCATGCCCCTCTCAATCATGTGGTGTACCTCAGGCATCTGGCAAGACTGGCCGACTCGAGGCGACTGAAACGGCGATCACGCTGGATTACAGTCAGAAATGCATGCCGAGATAAGTTTCTGGATGCGAAGCTAACGACACTCTTCAACCTGGTGCGTATAGAATCGGGCATCATGAAAGCGTAGTTGAGGGGACCGCTGAAATGAACACAAAGCTCAACAGCGAAGATCGTCGCAAGATAATTCTTGATGGGTACTGTAACAACGAACCGTTGAAAGACATTTCGGCAAAAATCGGATGCTCACTGGGGAGTTTGAAGGTCGCGGCCAGTAAACTCGGTTGCACTCGAACTCCAAAAGAGGCGGCGGAATTTCGGCGCGGATTTCACGTCCCGGAAAACAAGCGGCAGGATTACTATAGACTTATGATTACCGGACAATATAAAGCCCGTGAGTGTGCGGTTATGCTAGGATTAATAAAGGAGCAATCAGGAACCAAGTAAATTGATTCCTAGTCACTGCAGATGACAATATCATTTTGACAGCCACCGCTTCAGCGGTTCATCAGCCAAAAGCCCGCCGCAAGCACGGTAGCGGGCACTGAAAGGTTCGCACAGATGCTGCCTCGGCATTTCAATCGCACCTGCCTCAGCCCTCATGATCTGGCTATTTGCGAACGCGTGTTCGATCAGGTCTGCGCGGATGAGCATCTCGACCCTTTGGACCCGGCGGCCGAAATCTTGACGGTAATGGTCGTGGCCATTTTTCGAAATGCTCACGCCGGCGAGCGCGAACTACTTGCGGCTGTCAAGTCTCATCGGCAAAAGGCTGCGGGAAGGTGCGTCGCATGAATCCGTTCAGTCGCGACGCGCTGTTGCCAAGACACCGGACTTGAAAACCGCCGCGGGCACGGGTTCACAGTGGTTTCAATACTACTCCCTCCAGCGGTTGATATTTGCTTCGGAAGATCGTTTTTGGTGCAAGCGGACCTTGCTGTCGCGGAAGTCTCGATTGCTGCCATCTTGGCGCAAGCGAGTGCGCCGATGGTTTCGCGGCTATCCCCTAAGTCCCTATTCGGTCGCGTCCGTCTCGCTTTCGTCACCGATCGAGCACCGGCAAATATAAGCTCGTTTCCAGACATTCTCGCAGAATGGTCTCACGACTCTAAAGGGGGTACAAATTCACACGGCAAGGCGGGCCGACCGGTGGTGAACATCAGCCGAGCCTATCGGCTCACGCCACTCTGCAGCCAGAGAGTTGCATTTACGCTCTTCAACATCGTTAAAAACGTACGGAGGTTTCCCGAGACTCGGCTGCCCGCGGCGCGCATGGTCAGGGGCAGGGAGGAATAGACCATGCGCGAATTGCCCAATACCATCGACGCAGACGTTCTGATCGAAATCGGCAGGCGTTTAGATGACCGCGCGAAATCGACGCCCGTGCCGGTCCACAAGCTTGCATTGTTAATGCGGCAGCGTTCAAACGCCAGCCTTCCGGTTGAATCGATGGAAGAGTTGATCGTGAAGATGGCCATGACGCGGCAATTGCCAATGATCTTCGATTTGCCTGACATTGACACGGACGATGTGATCTCGATTGCCTTGGCACGCGCGTCTTGAGACTTGCCCTCGAGCGCAAGTTCTGTTGCTCCACCAGAAGCAGCAGGTGCTGCGGTTCGGCATGACGAAACCTGGCCCAGATAGCGTACATCGCCTTGCGCCGAGCTGGTGAAGTGGAATGGGCTGTGAGTGCGTCCCTTTACGAGCCGATGAACGTCTATAAACCGCAGGGACCCGATATCGGCGTCGTTGACGGTCCGTTTGAGTATTTGACGGTAGCAGGAATAAAATTTCCGCTGCCATTCACCACTCGGATGACGGTGGTGCGCCTATCGAACGGCGATCTGTTCCTTCATTCGCCCATCAAGTTTGCTTCGAGGGTGGCCGAAGAGTTACGGAACTTGGGCAGAATTCGCCATCTCGTGTCACCCAACCAGTTTCACTACGCTCATATCGGTGAGTGGTCGAAGGCTTTCCCTGAGGCAATAACATGGGCATCGCCCGGAGTCCGGCAAAGAGCACGCGCACGGCACGCGGATGTGACGTTCGCACGAGATTTGGAGGCCGATCCGCCGGAGGAGTGGCGGCGGGACATGGACCAGATGCTGTTTCCCGGTGGCTACTTCAAAGAGTTCATATTCTTCCACCAAGCTTCAAAGACGCTGATCCTTACAGACACGATCATCAATCTCGAATTAGACATGATCGATGAGCCTTGGCGCACGATGGCCAAGCTGACTCGGATGGCTCACCCGCACGGGCGGACCTTCTTTGGCATGCGGCTGCCAATTCTCCTGCATCGACGGAAGACACAGGCAGTAGTAAGCAAACTCCGGTCGTGGCAGCCGCGGCGGGTGATTCTCAGTCACGGCCGCTGCTTCGATGCGAATGAAGACGAGATTGTCCGTAGAATATTCGGAAAGTCGGCTTAGTAACGCTGTGGTTTGGGAGAAGCCAAATGTCCATTTCGGGTCGGCTCCGGCCGCTCGGCCTCGATCGCTTCAACGACCGCTCCTGGCGCTCCTTGCTCGTTTCGATGGACGACGAACGGCAAAGTTCACACTCCCAGCCGACGCTGGCTGTCAGTGTAGCACGTGGTCGCCGCATCTGGGCAGTAGTGACCTTGCAGCACCTCCTCGGCCCTCATCCTGCAATCTACGTCGATAATCGGATGGCCACTGGCGAAGCCTACACGCTCGAAGTAGTGTTGCCGCGTGCCGCTTATGGGACGAGCCGCCATGCCTCTTCGAAGCTGAATAACCTTCTCGGCGGTGATCGCACTGCTGCAGGCGGTAGTGGGAGATGAAGCTTTCATCCAGTGGCGATTAGAGCCTCGGCCGTTTCTGTTACGCCGTATGGCGCGGTTTGAGCAACCGGCGGAGACGCGAAGCCTTCATTGAGCGCAGCGTCGGAGCCGGTTGCGGCGGATCGAAGGGGTACCGGGGGGGGTCGTCGCGCGAGCCAGTTATCCGATCCCCGCTCAGAAATTCCTACCAAATATTCCTGACTGTTGCGGCCCAGCACCGTACCAATTGTACAATTAGTACATGGCCTTGATGCGTAAGCGGTGTTCTCAGGCCACGGCCCTGAGTTCAGGGACCCGGATATAGGCCCAAGGCAGCAGGTCGTCGATCTGGCTGTTCG
>NZ_JAMYRB010000037.1:0-36451 GCF_040321165.1 Mesorhizobium sp. M0500 | reverse complement strand
CGCCGCGCGCGAAGGCCAGCGCGAAACCGGTGACGATGGCAGGCGCCAGTCCGGGTAGTAGAACGCGGCTGATGATCTGGAAGCGATTGGCGCCGAGCGTGGCGGCCACTTCTTCTACCTCCTTGTCGATCTCCTCCATGATCGGCTGCACGGTGCGCACGACGAAGGGCAGACCGATGAAGACCAGCGCGATGACGATGCCGAGCGGCGTATACGCGACCTTGATGCCGAGCGGCGTCAGCAGGCTTCCGATCCAGCCATTCGGTGCGTAAAGCGTGGTCAGCGCGATGCCGGCAACCGCCGTCGGCAGCGCGAAGGGCAGGTCGACCATGGCATCGGCGATGCGGCGGCCTGGAAAGCTGTAGCGCACCAGCACCCACGCGACGATCGTGCCGAAGACGACGTTGACGGCGGCGGCAATGAAGGCGGTGCCGAAGCTGATTTCAAGCGCGTTGATGGTGCGGCGGTCGGTGACGATCGCCCAGAAGTCGGTCCAGCCGAGCGCCGCCGAGCGCCAGATCAGCCCGGACAGGGGAATGAGGATGATGAGGGTGAGGTAGGCAAGCGAGAAGCCGAGCGTCAATCCGAAACCCGGAATGACGCTCGGCTGCCTGAATCGCCACCCCGCCTTGGCGGGTGCTGTGGTCATGTCGTCCTGATCTAAATGCTACTGGGCCGGTTTGTAGATCTGGTCGAATATACCACCATCGCCGAAATGATAAGGCTGTGCCTTCTTCCAGCCGCCAAAAAGCGGGTCGTCGATGGTGATCAGCTTGATCTCAGGCAGCTTGGCCAAGTCCTCCGCCGGCACCAACTGGGGCTTCGAAGGGCGATAATGGTTTTTGGCGATGAGCGTCTGGCCTTCCTTGGAATAGAGATAGCTCAGATAAGCTTCGGCAACTTTCCGCGTGCCTTTGGCGTCGACATTAGCGTCGACCACGGCGACCGGCGGCTCGGCCAGGATCGAGGTCGGCGGGTAGACGATGTCGAAATTGTCGGCGCCGAACTCGTCGAGCGCCAGATAGGCCTCGTTTTCCCAGGCGAGCAGCACGTCGCCCAGCCCTTTTTGCGCGAAGGTCACGGTTGCGCCGCGCGCACCGGTGTCGAGAACCGGGACATGCGCATAGAGATTGCCGACGAATTCCTTGGTCTTGGCCTCGTCGCCGCCATCCTTGACGCTGGCGTAGGCCCAGGCGGCGAGATAGTTCCAGCGCGCACCACCGGAGGTCTTGGGATTCGGCGTGATCACCTGGACGTCGTCCTTGACCAGATCGCCCCAGTCATGGATGCCCTTGGGGTTTCCCTTGCGGACGAGAAAGATGATGGTCGAGGTGTAGGGCGCCGAATTGTTTTCGAATTTCGTCCGCCAGTCGGGATTGATCCTCTTCGCTTTCGAGACAATGGCGTTGATATCGCCTTCGAGCGCCAGCGTCACCACGTCGGCGTCGAGGCCGTCGATCACGGCGCGAGCCTGCGCGCCCGACCCGCCATGCGACTGCTGGACGGTGACCGTCTCGCCTGTCTCGGCCTTCCAGTGGGCGGTGAAGGCCTCGTCGAATTGCTTGTAGAGCTCACGCGTCGGATCATAGGACACGTTGAGAATGGTGGTGTCGGCAAACGCGAAACCGAGCGTGCCGAACTGGACAGACGTGGCGACCAGTGCGCCGAGCAGTTTCCTGAAATGAGGTTTGGTCATTTCCGCCTCCGTTGAACTCGCGCCAAATCTACCGAATTGATAGAATTTAGATGCATTCAATGTTGCCTTTTTTGGCCTATTGAAGCAATTTTTCGCCTAGTTTCGGCGATGCGAGAAACTATTTTCCCGCATGGACCATGATCGCGCTCCCGACGCAATTATCTAGAGACGGCTAGCTCTTCGGCAATGGCTGCGTCGCGCCCGAAGGTTTCGGCCGGCTATTCGGCGGTAACGGGAAAGTTGAAGCGCTCTTTTGGAAACGGCTCGTTCTCCAGCGTGAAGTGCCACCATTCGCGGGCGTAATTCTTGAAGCCGCGGGCACGCATCGCCTCGACAAGCCTTTTGCGGTTAGCCGCCGCTTCACTGGCTATCGGTCGGTGAGCCGTTTCGCTCGCTGGATCGAAACAGTCGAAACCCGTGCCGAAATCGAGCGTGTCGGCATCGGTCGCGCCGCAGGCCGGTTTCGGAGCGCTCTTGCGGTCGGCTCGCGCGATCGCGACATCGACCGTCGATCCGCGCGAATGGGTGGACAGTTCGCCGATATAGCCCTTGGGGATGAGATCCTTGCGCTTGACCTTTGGGTACCATTGCGGGTCCGGTGGTCCACTCGTTTTTGTCCAGTCACCCATGTCGGAGACAGCCCGCGCAGGGCGATAGCAGTCGAACACGACCAGCGTCAGTCCTTCGGCGGCAATCGCTTTCTGCACTGCCGAAAGCGCTTGCGCCGCTTGCCTGGTGAGGACGCATACCGGCGCATCGTAGCCGCTTACCTTGCGATGCAGGAAATTTTCGAGGCCGGCATAGCGGATATCCTGCCGGATATTGGGATCGATGTCGGCCAGCCGAACAAAGCTGGCGGGCAGCGCGTCAGCAGACGCCGAGAAAGTACCGGCGGCCGAAAGCAAGACGTAAAACACAATCCCCTGAATCACCTGCCGGAAATTATTCAAGGGAAACTTTCACTCGACGAAAACCTTCACACTGGCCGCGCGTCCCGCCGCGTCGATCACGGTTAGGGTCGAATAGCCGGCGCCGTCCGGCTGCCAGGTCGCGGTGCGCCGCCGGTCGATGCCGACCAGCGGCTTGCCGTTGGCCAGCCAGCGGAATGGTGCGCGGCCGCCTTGCAGCTTGAGCACCAGCGGCGAGGGGTCGGCCGAGGAAGTGCCGAGATCGACGCGAGCGCCGTCGGGCGGAAAGATGATGGTTGGCGCAGGTTCGGTCGGCGTCGCCTGTACCAGCCCATCGGAGCCGGCGCCGAAGCGCGTCAGCCTCACAGGCAGCTCATCGCGCTTCGGACCCCAGACCCACCAAGGAAGGCTAGGCAGCGGTACGGCGGCCAGGCTGGAACGGACAAAACCTTCGAACAGGATGGGCGCAGCCGAGACATAGCCGGACAGGCCGGGCACCGCGCCGGCGTCGGGGCGGCCGACCCAGACGCCGAGCACGTAGCGGCCGTCGAAGCCGACCGACCAGGCGTCGCGATAGCCGTAGGAGGTGCCGGTCTTGTAGGCGATGCCGCGTTGGGCGGCACCCTGGGGAGGCTTGACGCCTGACAGGATGTCGGTGATCTGCCAGGTCGCCTGCCCGTCGAGGATGGTGGTGGTCGAGCGTTCGGCATTCGCCGGCTCGGTGCCGTCATGCAGCGTGTGTGCCTTGCCGCCATTGGCAAGGCCGGCATAGAGTTGGACCAGGTCGCGCAGGGTCACCCCGACGCCGCCGAGGCCGATCGCCAGGCCGGGCGCTTCGTTGACGGGCAGGATAGGGGTCACATCGGCCTGACGAAAGCGTGCCATCAGCCGGGCCGGGCCGACCGCGTCGAGCACGCGGATCGCCGGCACGTTGAGCGACAATTGCAGCGCCTGCCTGATGCTGACATCGCCCTGATAGCCCATGTCGAAGTTCTTCGGCCGATACCCGGAGAAATCGGCTGGGCTGTCCTCGATCAGCATCTCCTGCGCCACCAGGCCTTGTTCGAAGGCGAGGCCGTAGATGAACGGCTTCAGCGTCGAGCCAGGCGAGCGAACGACCTTGGTCATGTCGATCCAGCCCGAACGGCTGGCATCGAAGAAATCGGCAGAGCCGACCTCACCAAGAATATCGCCGGTACGGGCATCGGCCAGTACCATGGCCACCGAGAGGCGAGGGCCGAGCCTGGCGGCCGCATCCTTGGCCACCTGCTCCAGCCCTTCCTGGACACTCTTGCGGATCGTCAGTTGCAGCTTCTGGCCGGGAACAGCCTTGGACAGCATCGTATAGGCCGCATGGGCAGCGAGCGCCGGCAAGGTGCGCCGCAGCCCCGACACATCGTCGAGCGCGGCACGCGCGGCCTCACGTTCGCCGAGCAGGCCTGCCGAGACCATGCGGGTCAGCACCCGGTCGCGGGCAGCGTGGGCAATCTCGAGATTGCGATCAGGGCGTCGCTTTTCCGGCAATTGCGGCAAGGCGACGAGCAGGGCCGCCTCCGAGACCGTCAGCCGTTTCGGCTCCTTGCCGAAATAGGCAAGCGAAGCGGCGCGCACACCTTCGAGATTGCCGCCATAGGGCGCCAGCGTCAGATAGCGTTCGAGGATCTCGCGCTTGGAAAGCCGCCGTTCGATCTGGAGGGCGCGCAGCATCTGCTTGATCTTCGAGCCGAGGCTGCGGCTGTCGCGCGGTTCGATCAGCCGGGCGAGTTGCATCGGCAGCGTCGAACCACCGGAGACGATATGGCCGCTGGTCGCGAACTGGCCGGCGGCACGCGCCAGTGCCAGCACGTCGACGCCTTGATGATCCCAGAAACGCTTGTCCTCATAGGTGACCAGCATGTCGACGAACTGCTTGTCGACCTGGTCCAGGCTGGTAGCGAGCCGCCAGTAGCCATCCGGCGTAGCGAAGGCGCGCAGCAGCTGGCCGTCTCGGTCCTGCACCTCGGTCGAGACCGTCAAAGCAGCCGGCAGCGGCGGCGGAAATGCGCGGTCGAGCTGCCAGAGGGCGGCGGCGGTGATTGCAGCGAGACCGGCCAAGGAAATGCCCGTGATGGCCGCTCGGCGCAGGAATTTTCTGGAGAGCATGGCGCCGCCCCTCATCCGCCTGCCGGCACCTTCTCCCCGTTTAGTGACGGGGAGAAGGGGGCTGTCGCGACCCTTGGCGCCTTTTCTGCGACGTTAAAGGTCGGCGAAAACTTCGGCGCATGGCTCTTTCTCCCCGTCTCTATACGGGGAGAAATGCCCGGCAGGGCAATGAGGGGCAGCGCCATCGCCATATTCCTATCCGCCATTTTTTTGCCTTACGGCGCCTTGACCTCCATCATGCCGGTGGCGGTGCGGGCCGAATATTGCGGCCGGTACATGTCCTCGATCGTTGCCGCCGGGTGGGCGTAGGTGCCCGGCGTCACCGCGCGCACGACGTAGGCGAGTGTGATGTTGCGGTCGCCGTCGCCGTCGTTGGGATTGAACGCCGCGACGAAACGGTCGTCGCGGAATTCGAGATGGGCGGCATCGGTCTGCGCCAGCCAGGAGAAGTTCGTCAATTGGGCGCTGGAGACCAGGCCCGGATTGTCGATCTCGAGGCCGGCCGGCAACAGGTCGGTGATCAGCAGTCGCGAAGGCCAGGTGTTCTGCTCGTAAACCTTGAGCACGACGACATAGCGTTCGTTCTGCTTGACCTCCGTCACGTTGGCCTCTGTGCCGTCTAGCTTGTAGTAGGTACGGCTGATGGTAAAGCCGTTGCCGCCGGCCGGCAGAGGCTGGATCGGCGAGGCCACGGTGGTGACGACCGCCTGCAGCGGATTTCTGCCGGTGTTGACGATGGTCAGCGGACTGTCGGCCAGGTCGCCACCGGCGATCTGGTCCGCATAGCCGCCGGCATGCGGTGCGCCGTTGACGGTCAGCGCGATCGAATCATTGCCGGCCTTCAGCGCGCGGGCCGCCAGCAGCATCCAGGACTCGTCCTGTGTGCTGGTCCACCTGGCGTCGGCGCGTTCCCTGGTCACCAGCTGGATCAGCGCCGGCACGATGGTCGGCACCGGCTTGCTTTCCGCGGCAAGCGCCAGGATCGCCGCGCCGTCACGCAGTGGCGAGCCATAGTCGGACCGGTAATAGTCATATTCGGGCGTCGACTTGGCCAGTTGCAGCGCGGCCTGGAAGGTTGCCTCCGAGCGCTGGGTGTCACCGTAGAGCGCGAGAGACGCCGCCAATTGGGCGACGGCCATCGGGCTGGTAAAGGCTTCGAGCTGGGTGTCGGCATAATAACGCAGATCGCCGACCGAGGCCTTTTTGTTGCGGGCAAGCACATAGAGCGCATAGGCGATCTCGCTGCCGCGATCCTGGACGTCCTGATCGTAGCCGATCGCGTTCTGCAGATTGCTCAGCGCCTGGTTCATCGCCAGGGCCGGTACGTCGTACTTCTGCTCGTGCGCCCGGGTGAGCAAATCGGTGACATAGGCGTCGAGCCACAGATCGCCGGAACCCGGACCCCACAGGCCGAAGCTGCCGGCCGATGCCTGGTAGCTCAGCACCTTGTAGATAGCGTCCTGGACGCGGCCATGCAGATCGGGGTCGCTGGCCATGCCGATGCCGGAAGCCATCTCGTTGACGTAGAGAAGCGGCATGGCGCGGCTGGTGGTCTGTTCGGCGCAACCATAGGGATAGCGGTCGAGCGTCATCAGCAGCGACGGTACATCGAAGGCAGCCGCCTGCGAAACGCCGACGCTGACCGAAGCGCCATCGAGCAGGCTTGCCGCCAGCAGTTCCTTGTCGACGCGCAGCGCGCCGCCATTGCCCTTGAGGTCGACGACCATGCGGGTGGTCACCGGCAGTTGCGCTGGGCGCACCGGCACATAGAGCGTCTGCTCGACGGCGGTGCCGTCGGCATGCGCAAGCTTGATGGTGATCGAGGCGTTGCCCGCGGTCTGCGCAACCAACGGCACGGTCAGCGTCTGCCGCTTGCCTTTGGCCAGCGTCAGCTTTTCAGGCAAGGCGGCACTGCCGGTAGACAGGTCGCCCGTCGTGTCGATGGTCAGCTTGTAGTCGCCAGCGGGGCCGTCGGTGTCGGCGACGTCGAGCCGCATGACGGCGGAATCGCCGGGCGCCAGGAATCGCGGCAGGCCGGCGGTGATCACCACCGGATCGCGAACGATGACGTCGGACTGGGCATGGCCGACTGCTTCCTTTGTCCAGGCGACGGCCATGACGCGCACGGTGCCGTTGAACTGCGGAATGTCGAAGTCGATCCGCGCCTTGCCGTCGGCGTCGAGCTGGACCGGGCCGGAGAAGAACGCGACCAGCTTTTCGGTCGGCGGACTGCCTTGCGATTGCATGTTGGCGCCGTCGCCGCCGGTGCGCAGCTTACCGGTTGTGCCCAGCGAGCCGTCGATCAGCCGGCCATAGATGTCGCGAACCTCGAGACCGAGCATGCGCTGCCCGAAGAACCAGTTCTCCGGATCCGGCACCTTGTAGTTGGTCAGGTTGAGGATGCCGACGTCGACGGCCGCGACCATGACATAGGCGTTGGTGCCGGGCTGAACGCCGGCTACGGCGACCGGGATCGACAGCTGCTGGCGCGGCATGGTCTTGTCCGGCGGCGCCAAGCTGACGGCAAGCTTCCGCGAGCCGGGATCGAGCTTCAGCCATTTGACGCCGATGGCGCGCGCCGGCATACGTGTCTCTTGCGCATCGCCCGGCCTGAACAGCGTTGCCGTGACGTAGGCGCCGGCACCCCAGTCGTCGCCGACCGGGATGTCGACGGTGCTGCCGCCGGCCGGCACGCTGGCGGTGACGGTCTTCAGGAGCTTGTCGGCGCCGATGGTGACGAGCAGCTCGCCGGCAAAGTGCGGCGACACTTTGAGCTTGGCCACTTCACCCGCCGCATAGGTATCCTTGTCGAGGGCGATCTCGAGGCCGTCGGGCGTTTCGGTGGTGGTGGAACTGACATACCAGCCGGCGTCGAACTCGTAGCTGGTGGCCGGGCCTTCCGGATCCGCTGTCTCGATCTCGAGCCGGTAGCGGCCCCAGTCGACCGGGAGCGACACCGTCGCCTCGCCATCGGCGCTCAGGTCGACCTGGCCGTTGGCCACCGCCTTGGTGAAGGTGACCGGCTCATAGTTCCAGGAGTTGCTCGAGCGGTACCACTGGTAGCTACGCTCGACCTTGACCAGCGACCACTGCGCGCCCTTCAGCGCCTCACGCTTGCCGTCTGGGTCGACAGCGATCAGGCTGAACTTGGCCGTGCCGCCTTGCGGCACCTCGTCGTCGTCGAAATCCGGGCGGATGCCGATCATGTGGCCCTGCGGGCGGATGCCGATATTCAGCGAGCGCTCGACGGCACGGCCGCCGGTTTCACGCATCCTGACAGTGACCTTTGCATCGACCAGCTTGGTGGTGGATGGCAATTGATCGACCGAGACCGGGAAGGTCGCCTTGCCGTCCTCGCCGACCACCGGCAGGCCGGTGAAGGGCGTCACCGTCGGTTCCGCCGACTGTTCGTCGGCCAGACCGAAGGAATAGCCTTTGAAGCGGTCCCAGTCGCGGGCGGTCGACAGCGTCAATTCGCCTTCGAGCGCGAGGCCCGCGGCCGGCGCGCCGTAGAGAAAGCGGCCGTCGACGGTAATGTTGGCGGTCTCGCCCTGCGCGATCTCCTGCTTGTCGGAGGACAGGTCGAACTCGATGCGGTCCGGTACGAAGTCCTCGACCAGGAACATCTGGCTGGCGACCGCCGCCTGCTTGGGATCGGTATGGATCGCCACCGTCCAGGTGCCGCGCATGGCGTTGGGTTCCAGCGGCAGGTCGACCGCGTGACCGCCGGCCGATGCGCCGTCGCTGACGATGCGGCGGTCCTCGACGCCGTCGGGCCGCGAGAAGATGAAGGTCAGCGGCAGGTTCTCGACCGCCTTGGCGGCACTGTCGCGGGTAAGAGCCGCGACATGGACATCTTCGCCGGCGCGGTAGATGCCGCGCTCGGTCCAGGCATAGACGTCGAGCGCGCCAGGTGCCGGCCGTCCGGCGACGCCACGGTCGGACAGGTCGAAGCCGGCGCGGCCCATATCGAGGAAGACGAAATCGTCGTCGCCCTGTTTGGCCATCAGCACGGCCGGGGCCATGCCGCTGTCGCCGCGCGTCAGGCCGGGATTGAACACCGCCCGCCCTTCCGCGTCGGTGGTCGCGGTGCCGAGGATTTCATTGTTCCTGGCCAGCAGCGTCAGCTCGGCGCCGGCGATCGGCTTGGCGGTTGCGAGCGAACGGGCAAAGACGTTCAGCCCATCCTGTCCGGTATAGGTCGACAGGCCGATATCGGAGACGACGAACCATTGCGTGGCGTGCGAATCATAGTCGTCGCTGCGATCGTTGACGGCTTGTGCGGTCAGCACATAGACGCCGGGCTTGCGCTTCGGCAAAGCCTCGTCGATTGGGAAGGAGGTAGTGACTTCCTTGTTGAGGTCGTTGGCGATGTCGAGCTGGCCTTGCCAGACCGGCTCGCCCATCTGTTCGGAGATGTTCGAAATGTCGTAGCCGTCAAGCTGGCGCAGGAACTGATATCCCGACAGAAGCTGGGCCAGCGAGCGGTCGCCGATGCGGAAGAGCTTCATTTCGGCGGCATTCATGTTGACGGTGACGACCGGTATGCCGCGGCGTGCGCCTGCGGGCAGCACGAAGCTGTCGCCGGTGAAGCGGGCCGAAGGCGCGCGGTCCTGCACGTAGATCGACAGAACCACCGGTGCCGCGGTGACTTCGCCAATGGCGGCCGGCAAGCCGGCGCGGAAGGTCACGTCATAATGTTGGCCGTGCTCGAGTCCTTCGACGCAGATCTGCTTGTCCTTGGCTTCGACGCCCTTGGGAGCGGCGTTGTCGACAGTAACGAACTGCGAGTAGTCGACGCCGGTCTTGACCAGTTCCTCGGAGAACTGCGCGCAGATGCGTGGCGCGCTGGTGTCGGCATCGACGGTATGATCGATGACGCGGAAGCCCTTGCGGGCCTTGAGATCCTGATAGGCGGCCCTGACTGCCGGCGAATTGACGAGAGCGAGGCTCGCCTCGTAGGCCTGCAGGGCCGGCCTGTAGAGATCGCGGCGATCAAGGCCGTCCCCGAGCAGCGCCAGCACGTCGGCGCGCGTCTTGGTGGTGCGCAGCAATTTGTAGGCGTTGAAGGCGGCGGAAGTGGCGTTCGCCGGTAGGGTCGACGGCTCCGAGCTGTTGGCGGTCGGATGGACGGCAAGCGTTTCGCGCGCCAGCTCGAGCCAGAGCTGGCCATCATAAGGCAACACCGAAACCGCCGCTTCGTATTTGTGCATGGCCGAGCGATGATCGCCCGTCAACGCCGACTGTTCGGCGCCGGCTCTCAGGGCCGTCAGCCCTTCTGTCGGCTTGGTGTAGGTCGGGCCAGTGAGCTTGTTGCGGTATTGCTGGGCCTGGTCGGCCATCCAGTTGGGGAAGAAGGCGAGTTCGGGTGGCGCGCCGATGTCAGGATCGCCATCGATGTTGACGATCTTGCCGGCGACGGCGCCGCCGAAGGGTTTCAACGAATTGTAATCGGATTTAAGGAAGCACCATTTGGCCTTGAGGTTGTAGGTGAAGGCGCGGCAGGCCGGGTCGCCGAGGCAGGTGGTCTTGCACTGGTCGAGGCTGACATTCTGGTCGGATCTGAGATCGAAACCGAAATAGTCGGAATTGTCCGATGTCACCACCCGCCGGGCTTCGGCCGCTTGCGCGACACCGCTCCAGGCAAAAAAGAGAAGGAAAAGAATCGATAGACCACGAGCCGCGCGCATTGCCATAAACCCCTCCAGACAAGTGCTTACGTCCAGAAATCTTCAAGCTTCAGTCGCGCTTGTCAACATCGGGACGCGGCAGGATCCGCCTGCCAACGGTTTGCTTTCCGGCCGGTGACCGGTAGTAGCTCCATAGGACAGGGGATCACGCTTTCTTGCGGCGACGCAGAAGGTGTGAGTTCCAAGCCCTGTCTATTTCAGCAATTGGATTGTGGCCCCTTTACGAGTGCTTCAGAACTTCATTCCAATTTTAGGTTTGCGAGCTAGGCTAGGAGCGTAATGCCGGCGTATGAAAGGCAGATGTCGGGAGGAACCGCGCCACGGCGCGCGCTTTCGCGCGCCCTGCTTTTCGCATTGTTGTGCTCTACGGCACTTGTTGCCGAAACCGGAAGTGCGGCAGCCTTCGAGATTTTCGGCATCAAGCTGTGGGGATCCAAAGACGAAGATGCCGATATCGTCGACCCGCTGCGCTATGCGGTGACGATCGAGGCGCCGGACGCCGACAAGGATCTCGCCGAGAAGCTCGAAAACGCCTCGGCGCTGAAGGCCGACGAGGAACACCCGGTATCCGGTTCTCTCGGCCTGCTGGCCAAGGCGCGCAGTGACCGTGAGCAACTTGTTGCCGCACTCTACACTGACGCCCGCTACGAGGGTGTCGTCACCATCACTATTCAGGGCAAGCCGCTCGACGATCTGCCGCCCGATGCCGAGTTTTCGGGTCCGCAGCCGATACCGGTGGTGATACGCATAGCAGCCGGGCCGAAATTCACGCTTGGCAACATCAGACTGGAAGGCGATGCGGCGGGGCTGGCAAGTGCCGATTTCGGCCTGATCGCCGGCGGTGACGCCAGTTCGGGCGCCGTGCTCAAGGCCGAGGCGGCGATCGTGCGGGCACTCAAGCAAGAAGGCAGGCCGCTGGCCAAGGTGACGGGCCGCGAGATCGTCGCCGAGCACGCCGGTTCGACGCTCGACGTGACGCTTGCCGTCGCGGCCGGCCCGGTCGCCGGCTATGGCGACACCACTGTCGAGGGCACGGAAAACGTCGACCGCGACTTCACTGAATATATGACCGGCCTTAAGCGCGGGCGCCAATATTCGCCCGATGAGATCGACGATGCGCGCGACCGGCTGCTCGGGCTCGAGGTCTTCAACAGCGTGACGGTGAAGGAAGCCGACGCCCTCGACGCCGAGGGCAACATCCCGATCGGTGTCCAGGTAAGCGAACGCAAGCCGCGCTATTTCGGCATTGGCGGCAGCTTCTCAAACACCGAAGGGCTGGGCCTCGAAGGCTATTGGGGGCATCGCAATCTGTTTGGCCGCGCCGAAAAGCTGCGCATCGACGGCAAGATCAGCGGCATCGGCAGCAACGACTTGACCCAGCTCAATTACAATGCCGGCGTCATGTTCGAAAAGCCGGGCGTGATCGGGCCGGCGTCGAAATTCATTGCCAGCGTCAATACCGTGCTGGAGCACCCCGACGCCTACGACCATTTCTCGGTCAAGGGCAGCACCGGCCTATCCTACGAACTCGACAAGAAGCAGACGGTTTCCGCGCAAGTCGCGCTGGATTATTCGAGGATCCACGACGCTTTCGGCAAGCACACCTATCTGATCGCCAGCATTCCACTGCAATATGTCTACGACAATCGCGACAGCAAGCTCAATCCGACCCGGGGCTTCAGGGTGCTGGCCTATGGCGAGCCGAGCTACGACATTTTGAGCGGGGCTGCGTTTGTCAAGCTGAAGGGCGAGGGGTCGGCCTACCAGTCACTCGATTCGGCCTCGAAATTCGTTTTCGCCGAACGTGTCGCCATCGGCTCTATCATCGGCGCCAGTCTTCAAGATGTTCCGGCAGATCGACGCTTCTACTCAGGCGGCGGCGGTTCGGTGCGCGGCTATGCCTATCAAGGCATCGGCCCGAAGGACAGCAATGGAGAGCCGATCGGCGGGCTTTCCTTCTTCGAGACCTCGGTCGAGATGCGCATCGCCGTCACCGACAAGATCGGCGTCGTGCCGTTCGTCGATGCCGGCACGGTGTCGACCAGGCAGGTCCCCGATTTTTCGGACATGAAGGTCGGCGCGGGTGTAGGCTTGCGCTATCTGACGGCGTTCGGGCCGCTGCGCGTCGACGCGGCGGTGCCGCTCAACCGCGGCCCCGACGATCCTCATTTCGGCATTTATGCCGGCATCGGCCAGGCATTCTGATGGCAATATTCAGGCGCATCCTCCGTATCCTTTTCTACACGCTGCTCATCGTCGTGGCAGCGGCGGTGGGGGCGCTCGTCGTGCTGACCAAAACCGAGCGCGGCCGCGAAAACCTTGCCGGCATCATCTCGACCATGGCCTCGACCGGTGATCGCAAGGTCACTGTCGTCGGCATCGACGGCATCTGGTCGGGCGCGCTGAGGGTCGATCATGTCGTTCTGGAGGATCGCGAAGGCGCCTGGATGGTGGCGCGCAACGTGGCCGTCGATTGGTCGCCGCTGGCACTCCTGTCGAAGAGCTTCAGCGCCGATCGCATTGGGGCCGAGCGTATCGAGTTGGCAAGGCTGCCGGTGGCCAATACACAGTCGAGCCAAAGCGGAGCGACGACGCTG
Organism: Mesorhizobium sp. M0500; assembly: GCF_040321165.1. NCBI lineage: Bacteria > Pseudomonadati > Pseudomonadota > Alphaproteobacteria > Hyphomicrobiales > Phyllobacteriaceae > Mesorhizobium > Mesorhizobium sp. M0500. Next base: position 23,418 of record NZ_JAMYRB010000037.1, on the reverse strand, counting down.
CCGGTTTCCATCGACGTCAGGCAACTCGACCTTCCCGAAATCGCGCTCGGGCAGGCTCTGGCCGGCAGCGGTGTCGCCGAACTTGCAGCCAAGGGAGCGCTCAAGGCGGACGCCTCACCATTGGCGATCGAGACCAACCTCAACATCGTTCGCCACGACGGCAAGCAAGGCACGGTCGACGCCAAAGCCCATTTCGCGCCGGCCGACAACAAGCTCGACCTCGACCTTAAGGCATCCGAGCCGGCCGGCGGCATCATCGCCAACCTGCTCAACCTGCCGGGCGCGCCGCCGGTCAACATTGTCGTTTCCGGCACCGGACCGCTCGCCAACTGGAATGGCATAGGGACCTTCGTTGTCGACGGCCGGATCGTCACCCAGCTTACCGGTCGCCATCAGCTCACCGACAAGGGTCATTATGTCGAGGCCAACGGCGATGGCGAATTCGAGCGCTTCCTGCCCGAAACCCTGAAACCGCTGTTTGCCGGCAAGACCACCTTCGACCTCGCCGGCACAGCGACCGCGGCCGGCGGCGTCGATGTCGAGCGCGCCAATATCGACAGCGGCGCCGTGCACGCGACCGCCACAGGCATTGTCGATCCGAACGGCGCCAGCGACCTTTCGGTGAAGCTCGCCGCAAAGGGGCCGCCGATCGTGCTCAGCCTCGGCAGCGAGGCGCAGCCGATAACCGTGGCGATCAAGGATGCCACGGCCCGCGCTTTCGGCGGTGGCAAGGCGCCGATGGTCGATATCGGCGCGTCGCTGGTCTCGGTGGTGGCGGGCGGCACGCGGGTGGACGACCTGATCGGGCAAGTGCATTCCGATGGTTTCGACATCCAGAACCGTAGCGGGCCGGTCACCATCAAGCTGACGGCGGCCGACCTGAACACCGACGTCGCGACTTTGGCGCCGCTGATAACGGGCAGGGTCAGCGCCGGTCTCGCCGGCTCCGTCAGCAAGGAACAGATTGTCGTCGACGACGGCACGCTACGCAGCGACGCGCTCAATGCGTCCGTAACAGCCACAGTGGCGCTTGCCGATCTGTCGATGACGCTCAAGATGAATGCCGACGCGGCTTCGACGGCGCTGCCGCCGCAAATCAGCTCGGTTCTCGGCGAGCGCGTGCAGTTTTCCGCAACCGCGACACGCGACCCGGACGGTGCGTTCGCCGCCAACGCATTGCAACTCACCTCCGGCACGCTTAGCGCCAGCGGCACCGCCAGTGCGCAAGGCACCGATATCCGGGCCGACATCAAGGGTACGCTGGGCGACGTATCGGTGCTGTCGCCGCTGGTCGGCGCCAAGGTCGGCGGCGCCGTCGGTTTCGCGCTGACCGCAAGCGGCGCGCGCAGCGCTCCGGATTTCTCGGTTTCGGCCAACAGCGACAGCCTGACGGCGTCCGGTCATATGGTGAAACAGATCAAGCTGAGCGCGAGCGGCAAGGCCGATATCGCCAGTCCAGCCGCCGATGTCTCGCTGACCGGCTCGGTCGACGACCAGCCGCTCGACCTCAAGGCATCGCTGGTCACAACCGACGGCAAGCGCTCCATCAATGGACTTGCCGTCTCGTTAGCCGACAACAAGGTCTCCGGCGACCTCGGGCTCGACGACAACCTGCTGCCGCTCGGCACGTTGACCCTCGATGCCGCCGATATTGCTCCGCTGGCCGCACTCGCGGGCCAGTCGGTAGCCGGCGACGTGCGCGGCACCATCCGCTTTGCGAACGACAACGGAGCGCCGACGGTCGCGATCGATGCGACGAGCGCCGTGATTTCGCGCGGCGAACTGGCGGCGAAGACAATCGCCGTCAACGCGCTGGTCGCCAATTATCTCAAAGCACCGGCAATCGCCGGCAAGATCAAGGCCGACACGATCACCTCCGGAACCACGGTGATCAGCGGCATCGATGTCGACCTGAAGCGCGATGGCGACTGGACCGGCTTTAGCGGCGGCGCCACGGTCGCCGGCATTCCGGCCAGCGCGTCCGGGCGGGTCAGGGTTGCGAACGGCACCACCAGCATCGAGCTTGCCTCGGGCGAGGCGACCATCCGCGGCATCAAGGCAGCTGTCGCGCAGCCATCAGCGCTGACAATCGCCAATGGCAGGGTGAGCATAGAGAAATTGGCGCTCGGTGTCGGCGGTGGTTCGGTTGCCGTGTCGGGTACGGCCGGCCAGACGCTCGATCTCGCTGCCACCTTGTCGGCGGTGCCGGCAGCGCTTGCCAATGATTTTTCACCGGGTCTCGATGCCGTCGGCGCGCTCAGCGGCACCGCGCAGGTCACCGGATCGTCGGCTGCCCCAGATATTCGCTTCACCGCCCGCCTCAGCGGCGCCGAAACCAGCCAGACCCGGCAGGCTGGCCTCGGGCCGCTGGATCTCGACGCGGCAGGCCGTTTCTCGTCGGCCAGCGGCCTGGCCATCGAGCAGGCGACGCTTGCCGGCGAGAAAATCTCCGGCAAGGCAGCCGGCACCATCAATCCGAACGGTGCCAGCGATTTTTCGCTCGACCTGGCCTCTACCGGTCCGAGCCTGCCGTTGTCACTTGGCAGCAAGGAGAGCCCGATCAAGCTCGAGCTACAGGCGATATCGCTAACGGCGGCCGGGCAGGGCGCCCAGCCGAAGCTCGACATTTCCGCGACGCTGCCATCGGCCGCCACCAATCTGGCTAAGATCGAGGGCATCACGCTTGCGCTGCACTCCGATCGCTTTGACGTGAAAGCCCGGAGCGGGCCGATCTCCGGCACCGTGACTGCCGAAAAAATCGGCCTCGACAATCCGACTATCGCGCCGCTGATCGCCGGCAAGGTCACCGCCAAACTCGCCGGCAGCCTTGCCGCCGATGCCATCGTCATCGATAGCGGCACGGTGACCAGCGACGCGTTGAACAGCGGCTTCAACGGGCGGGTTTCGCTGGCCGACGGCGCCATCGCCCTCAATGTCAAGGCGGACGCCGCCTCGGCGGCACTGCCGGGGTCGGTACGTGGCGTGCTCGCCGAGCGAACGCAATTCAGTGCCGCGCTGAAGCGGGACGCCAATGGCAATGTCACCGCCAATACCGTCAGGCTGTCGTCCGGTTCGCTGACGGCAGACGGCCAGGCGAGCCTTGCCGACAACAAGCTCAGCGCCGACGTCAAAGGCGCGCTAGGCGACGTCTCGCTGCTATCCAAGGACGCCAAAGGCGCCATCTCTTTCGCGCTGAATGCGCAAGGCGCCAGCACCGCGCCGGATCTGTCGCTGAGTATCAACAGCGACAGGCTTTCGGTCGCGGCGCGCGAGATCACCGGTCTGAAGCTCACTGCCACCGGCAAGGCTGATGCCGCCAACCCGGCTGCGAATGTGCAACTCACCGGAAATGTCGGCGGCCAACCGCTGCAGGGCAGCGCCGTGCTGGCGACATCGGACGGCAAACGCGCCATCAATGGACTTTTGCTGTCGCTCGGCAAGAACCGTATCTCCGGCGACCTGGCGCTCGACGATGCCTTCCTGCCGGCCGGCACCGTGGCGCTCGACCTGCCCGATATCGGTCCGCTTGCGGCCCTGGCACTGGAAAAGGCCGATGGCGATGTGCGCGGCACGATCGCCTTCTCCAAGGCGGGTACCGTGCCGCAAGTCGCCGTCAAGGCGACGACGGCCTCGATCTCGCGCGGCGATGTCTCGGCCAAGGCCGTGAGCATCGACGCGCTGATCGCCAACTGTCTGGCGGCACCGGTGATCTCGGGCAAAATCCGTGCCGACAGCGTAACTTCCGGCGGCACGGCTATTCGGGGCGTCAACGTCGATCTCAAGCGCGACGGCGAATGGACCGGCTTTTCCGGTGGCGCCACCGTCAAGGATATTCCGCTGAGGGCGGCCGGCCGGGTCAAGGCGGTCAAGGGCACGACGACGGTCGAACTTGCCTCCGGCGAGGCGACCATCCGCGGCATCAAGGCGGCCATCGCCCAGGCCTCGACCATCAACATCGCCAATGGAGTGACCAGCCTCGACAGGCTGGTGCTCAACCTCGGCGGCGGCACGGCGACGGTCACGGGCAAGGCTGGGCAGGCGTTCGACCTCAACGCGACGCTGGCCCGCATCCCGATCTCGATAGCCAACAGTTTTTCGCCGGGCCTCGATGCCGCCGGTTCCATCTCAGGCACGGTGAAGGTGACGGGCGCGCCGGCCAATCCGGCCGTTGCCTTCAAGATCGACGCCGCAGGCGTTCAGACGTCGCAGACCCGTGGTGCAGGTTTCGGCGGCATGGGCGTTTCATCCTCAGGTACGTATTCGGGCAACAGACTGACGTTCGACGCCAACATGAGCGATGCCGCCGGCCTCGGCCTCAAGGGCGGCGGCACGATGACGACATCAGGCGGGCCCACCCTTGATCTCAACTTTTCCGGCAAGGTGCCGTTCGCCTTCCTCACCAGGACACTCGCCGCGCAAGGCCTGTCCCTGAGCGGCACGGCCGACGTCGATGTGCAGGTGCGCGGCCCGGCGACGTCGCCGGTGATCTCAGGCACGGTCCGCACGTCAGGCGCCCGCCTGCTCGACGCGCGCTCGGGGCTTGCGATCAACGACATCACTGCCGATGTCGCTATCGGCAATGGCGTGGCCAGGATCAATCGCCTGACCGGCACGCTGTCGACACGCGGCAGCCTTTCGGCCAGCGGCACCGTCGGCATCGATCCGGCTAAGGGTTTTCCAGCCGATCTGTCGATCAAGCTCGTCGACGGCCGCTATACCGACGGCAAGGTGGTCACTGCCAATCTTGGCGGCGACCTGACCGTCAAGGGACCGCTCATCTCCGCGCCGGTGATTTCCGGTACCGTCAACTTGGCCAAGACCGTCATCACCGTACCCGAAAAGCTGCCCGGCTCGCTGGCCGAGCTCAACGTCAAGCACAAGAATGCGCCGGCCGCCGTACGTGCGCAGGACAAGGCGTTGCGCCCGGCCGCTGCAAGCAGCGGTGGCGGCGGCAGCGGCCTCAATCTCGACGTCACAGTCAATGCGCCGAGCCAGATCTTCATCCAGGGCAGGGGTGTCGACGCCGAGCTCGGCGGTTCGCTGCGGCTGACCGGCCCGGCATCGTCACCCCAGGCGGTCGGCACCTTCACCTTGCGGCGCGGGCGGTTGACGATCCTTGCCAAGCGGCTGACCTTCACCGAAGGCACCGTCGGCTTTTCCGGCTCTCTGGTGCCCTACCTCAATCTCACGGCGCAATCGAAGACGACCAGCGCCACCGTGACCATCGTGGTGTCGGGCGAGGCGAACAACCCGAAATTCACCTTCTCCTCGGTACCCGCGTTGCCGGAGGATGAGGTGCTGGCGCAGCTGATCTTCGGCCGTTCGATGTCGAACCTGTCGCCGCTGCAGATCGCGCAGCTTGCCGAGGCTGCCGGACAACTGGCCGGCGTCGGCGGCTCGACCTCCCTGCTGCAGAACCTGCTCGGCGCAATCGGCGTCGACGATCTCGACGTAATCACCGATGAACAGGGTGGCACCGCCGTCTCGGCGGGCAAGTATCTCAACGACCGTACCTATGTGACGATCCAGAAGGGCGACAGGCCGGGCTCGGGTAAGGCAACCGTCGATCTCGACGTTGGGCGCGGCGTCAAGCTGCGTGGCGAGGCAACCGACGCCGGCGAAGCCAAAGGCGGTGTTTTCTACGAACGGGAATATTGAAACCGGCCGTTCGCGCAGAACAACTGGTTGCCTGAAGAACGAGCGGCGCAGCGGCGAATGTCCCAGTTTAATTGCCCGTTGAGATTTCAGACGAAATCCCTGGCGCAGTAGCAAATTTGCGCCAAGACTGTCGTTATCGCGCGAACCGCCCTGCTTTCAAAGTTGCACATTCCTTGGCATGTTCCCAATCCGTGCCGTCTTTGACATCATGGCGCGGATGCGGAATGTTAAAAGGCAGAAAGCCAACAATGGGAGTTAGTCATGACGATCTACAAGAGTAACGGCGACCGCGTTCCCGATCACATCCTGGCCATGGCCGAAGATGCCAAGGCAGGCAAGATGGATCGTCGCGAATTTCTGGCTCTCGCCAGCGTCTTCGGCGCCTCGACGGCGATGGCCTATGGCATGCTTGGCCTTGCAGACCCGACGCCGGCCAAGGCGGAAGAGGTGAAGGGCAAGAAAGGCGGGATACTGAAGGTCGCGCAATGGATTAAGGATCCGAAGGATCCGCGCAAGTCCGACTGGTCGGAAATCGCCAATGCCGAGCGCCAGGCGCTCGAGCCGCTGGTCAAATACACCACCGAATACACGTTCCGCCCCTATCTGCTGGAGAGCTGGGACGTGAATGACGACGCCACCGAATACACGCTGCATGTGCGCAAAGGCGTCACCTGGAACAACGGCGATCCGTTCACCGCAGACGACGTCATCTTCAACCTCAAGCGTTGGGCCGACAAGAAGGCCGAAGGCAATTCCATGCCGGGTCGCCTCGGTTCGCTGGTCAAGGACGACAAGCTGGATGAGAGCGCGGTGACCAAGGTCGATGACCACACGATCAAGCTGACGCTCAGCAAGCCGGATATCGCCCTCATTCCCAACGTGTGCGACTATCCCGGCCTCATCGTCCACAAGACGTTCGACGAAAAAGGCGGCGACTTCAAGTCCTGCCCGATCGGCACTGGGCCGTTCGAGCTGGTCTCCTACGATGTCGGCCAGAAAGTGGTCTACAAGCGCCGCGAAGACAACAAATGGTGGGATGGTGACGTCTTCCTCGACGGCATCGAGTTCATCGACTACGGCACCGATCCGGCGGCGATGGTCAGCGCTTTCGAAGCAGGCGAAGTGCACACCAATTTCGAAACCTCGGCCGACTATGTGTCGATCCTCGACGGCATGGACTTGGCGAAGTCCGAGGTCGTCACCGCCTCGACGATCGTCTGCCGCACCAATGTGGCCAACAAGCCTTACGGCGACCAGAAGGTTCGCAACGCCCTGCAGCTCGCGGTCGACAACGCTGTCGTCCTCCAGCTCGGCTACGGCAATGCCGGCACGGTTGCCGAGAACCACCATGTCGCCCCGATCCATCCGGAATACTACGAATTGCCGAAGGTTGCTCGCGACCCGGCGAAGGCAAAGGCGCTGATGGCGGAAGCCGGCCAGGCCGATTTCGAGCACGAGCTGATCACGGTCGACGAGGACTGGCACAAGAACACAGGCGATGCGATCGCCGCGCAGATGCGCGACGCCGGCATCAAGGTCAAACGTACGGTGCTGCCGGGTTCGACCTTCTGGAACGACTGGACGAAGTATCCGCTGTCGATGACCAACTGGAACATGCGGCCGCTCGGCGTCCAGGTTCTGGCGATCGGGTATCGTACCGGTGAAGCCTGGAATGAGACGGCTTGGTCGAATCCGGAGTGGGATGCCAAGCTCAACGCTGCGCTCGCGGTTGCCGACGCAGCCAAGCGCAAGGAAATGATGAAGGACATCGAGCAGATCCTGCAGGATTCCGGCATTATCATCCAGCCTTATTGGCGCAAGCTCTACAGCCATTCGGTCAAGGCGGTGCAGAACTACAAGATGCACCCGACCTTCGAGCGCGACTACGGCAAGGTCTGGCTCGAGCAGGCCTGACCGGACGATCCGGAAAGGGGCGTCTCGCCCCTTTCCCTCGCTCTTTGCATGGTCCTTGGACCGGAAGTCGGCGCAGCAAAAAGTTGCGGACTCTTCGGCCTGGGTCTGCAATAAAAAGGGTATTGCATCTGGGACTGGTCTGAAGGCTTGTTCTGCCGCTGGCGGCAGCGCACGGCTTGCAAACCGGTTCCACCCCCCAACCCGACCGGCAGGGGACCGCCATGCTTTCTTTCGTTATCAGGCGTCTCGGCACCATGGCATTGACGATGCTGTGCCTGACGATGATCGTCTTCTTCCTGGTCAATCTCGGGCCTAATCTGAAGAAGCTCGCGATCAGCCAGACCGAAATGCACACATCCGCCGAGCAGCTTGAGGCTTGGCTGGTCAACCATGGCTATCGGCAGAATTTCTTTATCCGCTACGGCCAATGGCTGGGCATCATGCCCAAGCAGCCGGTGACCGACCCGGCGACCGGCAAGCCCGCACAGCGTTTCTCCTTCTGCAACGATCCGGTCGTGCCGACATTCTCCGGCATCCTGCAAGGCGATTTCGGTTGCTCGACCAAGTTCAAGACGACGGTCGCTTCGAAACTCTTTCCGGCGCTCAGCGCCACCGGCATCCTGATGCTCTGCGTGCTGGCCGTAATGGTGCCGATCTCGCTTTTGATCGGTATTCTCGCCGGCATGCGCGAGGGTTCACGCACCGACCGCACATTGTCGGTGGCTTCGATCGCCTCGACGGCGACGCCCGAATATGTTTCGGGCGTTATCTTCACCGTGATCTTTGCCTCCTGGCTTGGCGTGCTGAACGGTTCGGCGGCCTCGGCCAGCCAGGGCATCACCTTCTATAATTTCACCTTACCGGTGATGACGCTGGCGATATACGGCATCGGCTACATCGCTCGCATGACCCGCGCCTCGATGGTGGAGGTGATGACACAGCAATATATCCGAACCGCCCGGCTGAAGGGCCTCTCCTTCGGCAGCGTGGTGATAAAGCACGCTCTGCGCAACGCGCTGATCGCGCCATTCACGGTCATCATGCTGCAGTTCCCCTGGCTGCTCACCGGCGTCGTCATCGTCGAGGTGATGTTCCGCTACCAGGGGTTCGGCTACACGCTGGTCGAGGCCGCCGGCAACAACGACATCGATCTTCTGCTCGGCTGCTCGCTGGTCTCGGTGTTTATCGTCCTGATCACACAGCTCATCTCCGATGTCGGCTACGCGTTTCTCAATCCGCGCATCAGAGTTCAATAGGAGACCGGCGGATGCAGGTCGAATATCTCAGCGCCTTCAACGTCGTACTCGGCGTGCTTACCCGCTTCTGGCCGGTCTGGATCGCTCTCGCCCTGGTGATGGGGGCGAGCTTCGGCTACAAGAAGAAGCTAGGCCTTTACGGCCAGCTTTTCGACAGCGGCGTCGGCATCGTCGGCGTCGGCATCTGCCTGTTCTGGCTGTTTACGGCGATCTTCGCGTCGACCATCTCGCCCTTCGATCCGCTCGCCCAAGTGCCGATCATGAAGGACGCGCTGCCGGGCGCAATCGAGCCGGCGTCGAAACTTGTATACTATTTCGGCGGCGACAAGCTCGCCCGCGACGTGTTCTCGCGCATGGTCTATGGCAGCCAGATCGTGCTGATCATCGCGCCGGCGGCGACCGGTTTTGCGCTGATGGTCGGCATTACGCTCGGCCTGCCGGCCGGCTATTATGGCGGCAAGATCGATACGGTGCTGTCCTTCCTCGCCAACCTTGTGCTGGCCTTCCCGGTGATCCTCCTGTTCTACCTGCTGGTGACGCCGGGCATCATGGACACGCCGATCCCCTACGCGATGGCAGGGCTGTTCTTCCTGTTTCCGATCATCTTCTTCAGTGTGCTGTTCTGGACGCGCTACAAGAACCGCCCCGACCGCCTCTATATCCTGCTTGGCCTGACGTTGGTACTTGGCGGCTGGATCTATGCAGGCCTTGTCTTCGATGCCGATCCGTTCAAGATCATCCACATCGATCCCAACCAGCTCAACATCTTCGTGGCGGTGGTGTTCGCCTCCAGCCCCGGCGTGTTCCGCATCGTGCGCGGCCTGGTCATGGATATCAAAACGCGCGACTATGTTGCGGCGGCACAAACGCGCGGTGAATCGCCCTGGTACATCATGCTGTGGGAGATATTGCCCAATGCGCGCGGGCCGCTGATCGTCGACGCCTGCCTGCGCATCGGCTACACCACGATCCTGCTCGGCACGCTCGGCTATTTCGGGCTGGGACTGGCGCCGGAAAGCCCGGACTGGGGCACGGCGATCAAGGATGCCAGCCGGCTGCTGCGCTCCTTCATCCACCCGGCGCTGCCGCCGACGATCGCATTGATGTCGTTCGTGCTCGGCCTCAACCTCCTGGCGGATTCGTTGCGCGAACAGTCTATGAAAGATTGATGCCGGGAAGATCGATGCCGGGTTCGGCCCGACATGCCTGAAGAACAAGGATTGGAGCGACCCATGAATGAGGCAGTTCGAAATCCCGCCAAGCCGACCAATGGGCCGACCAATGGGCCGATCATCGAGATCGAGAACCTGTCGATCTCCTTCTTCACCCGCAAGGGCGAAATCCCGGCGGTCATGGATTTTTCCTGCACGGTCATGCCCGGCGAGGCGATGGGTATTGTCGGCGAATCCGGCTGCGGCAAGTCGACCGTGTCGCTGGGCATCATGCGCGACCTCTCCAACATCGGAAAGATCGTTGGCGGAAAGATCAAATTCCAGGGCAAGGACATGGGAGAACTGTCCGACGAAGAACTGCGAGCTATCCGCGGCAACAAGATCGCGATGATCTACCAGGAACCGATGGCCAGTCTTAACCCGGCGATGAAGGTCGGCCAGCAGCTGATGGAAGTGCCACTGATCCACGACAAGGTGTCGAAGGACGAAGCTTACAAACGCGCCTTGGAAATGGTGCGCGCGGTGAAGCTGCCGGATCCCGAGCGCATGATGCGTTCCTACCCGCACCAGCTTTCCGGCGGCCAGCAGCAGCGCATCGTCATTGCCATGGCGCTGCTGTCGAAGCCTGCGCTGCTTCTGCTCGACGAGCCGACCACAGCGCTCGACGTGACGGTTGAGGCCGGCATCGTCGACCTGGTCAAGGGGCTGGGCGAGAAGTTCGGCACCTCGATGATCTTCGTGTCGCACAATCTCGGCCTGATCCTGGAGACCTGCGACCGCATCACGGTGATGTATTCGGGCGAAGCGGTGGAGACCGGCAAGATCAAGGACGTCTTCGACCGGATGCGCCATCCCTACACGCAAGGCCTGTTCCGCTCGATCCCGCTGCCGGGCGCCGACAAAAATTCGCGGCCGCTGATCTCCATCCCGGGGCAGTTGCCGCTACCGCACGAGCGGCCGAAGGGCTGCAATTTCGGCCCGCGCTGCCACCATTTCGTCGAGGGCGTCTGCAACGCCGCCGAAATTCCGATGATCGCGGTCGAAGGCCATGACGGGCATTTCTCGCGCTGTGTGCGCTTCAACGAGATCGACTGGGAGGCGCTGCCACCCGGCGCCAAGAAGGTCAACGAGCGGGTGGTGCCCGGTGCGCCGGTGCTCCAGATCGAAGACCTCCGGAAGTACTACAAGGTCGGCGGCAGCGAAGTGTTCGGCTCGAGCGAGGGCCGTGTCGTCAAGGCCAATGAGACGATCTCGTTCATGGCGCGCGAATCCGAGACCGTCGCTATCGTCGGCGAATCCGGCTGCGGAAAATCGACCCTGGCCAAGGTGCTGCTCGGCCTCGAAACGGCAAGCTCCGGCCGCGTGAAGCTCGGCAACAAGGAGATACAGTCGACCGGGATCGAGAAGCGCAGCGTCGACACGGTGTCATCGATCCAGATGGTGTTCCAAAATCCGTTCGACACGCTCAATCCCAGCCATTCGGTCGGTTCGCAGATCATCCGTACGCTGGAAAAGTTCAATGTCGGCGACTCGGTGGCCGACCGCCGCAAGCGGATGCTGGAATTGCTCGACCTGGTGAAGCTGCCGAGGGCATTCGAGACACGCAAGCCGCGCCAGCTTTCAGGCGGCCAGAAACAGCGCATCGGCGTTGCGCGTGCCTTTGCCGGCGACGCCAAGGTGGTGGTGGCCGACGAGCCGGTCTCGGCACTGGATGTGTCGGTCCAGGCCGCGGTGACCGAGCTCTTGATGGACATCCAGCGCAAGAACAAGACGACGATGCTGTTCATCAGCCACGATCTGTCGGTTGTGCGCTACATCGCCGACCGCGTCGTCGTCATGTATCTCGGCTATATCGTTGAGCAAGGCACGACCGACCAGATATTCGCGCCGCCCTATCACCCCTATACCGAGGCATTGCTGTCGGCGATCCCGATCGCCGACACAAGCGTGGTCAAGAAGCACGTCGTGCTGGAGGGCGACATCCCTTCGGCGATGAACCCGCCGTCCGGCTGTCCGTTCCAGACGCGCTGCGGCTACAAGAAACTGGTGCCGGACAACCTTTGCGAAACCAAGGTGCCGCCAGTCAAAAATCTCGGCGACGGCCATATGAGCTTGTGCTGGCTGTCCGACGACGTGCTGGCGAAAATGGAGCCGGTGATCAAATTCGACAAGGAGCACGCCGCAAATGAGGGCGTGCCGGATGATGCAAACCACGGTGTTGGCCCGGGCTTTGCCGGAGATCCGCCCAAGCGCCCGCATGGCAAGACTGGCAGCGTTGAAGCCGATGCCGAGGGTCAGGCAGTGGAGAATGCCGAAGCGGTCGCCAAAGCCCGCCGTCACGAGGTTCGCGACGAGGTTTCAGAGACCGGCACCTCAAGCTCTGCCGACAGCCAGGTGGCACCAATCATGCCGCCGACTGTCGGCGACGGCCGACAGGCCGAGGACGCCACGCGCAAGCCGCGCAAACCCAAGGGCGGCTGAGAGCCGTTAATAGGCTAGGGCGCGCATTGCCGTAGCTGCGCGGCGTAGTCCTGCGCCATCTGTTCGGTGGCATGCGCATAGCGCTGCACGTCGGCGTCGCCGCGATTGCCGCGCTTATAGGCATTCCAGCCGAGATAGTAGGCGAGATACAGATTGTAGGTGTCGTTGCGGGCGACGCCGAGGGTCTCGGCGGTCTTGGAATGATACCAGCCGACGAAATCGACGGCATCGGCAAACCTGGTGCGGCGCGCCGCCCAGCTGCCGGTCTCGTTCTGGTATTGCGCCCAGGTGCCGTCGAGCGCCTGCGAGAAGCCGGTGGCGCTGGAGATATGTTTCCAGGGAATGAAGCCCAGCAGCTTGGTGCGCGGCGGCCTGGCGTTGCTCTTGAAGCCGGATTCCTTGCGCACCGTCGCCATCAGCACGGGAACCGGCACGCCGTATTTCTGCTCGGTGCGTTGTGCCGCCGCCTGCCAATTGTCGAACCAGCCGTCATTCTGGTCGAAAACGGCGCAGACATCGTTGATGTGGTTCGGCGGCGTCGCGCAGGCCGAAAGCGCCAGCGGCACGGCAATCGCTACAATTTTACTAAAACTCAACCTACGCATTGCAAGAGCATTAGGCCGAAAACATAAAAGGAATCTTGCTGCGTTCCTTAACGGCTCATCGGCCGCTTTGCCTGACGCGGAACAAGTATAACCATTCCGACGTTTGTTGTCGCTTTTACCGATGTGAAATTCCCGGAATGCCGCCTTGGCTAAAATCACGCCCGCAGGTGGCGGATTCTTGACAGCTCGATCCTCGTGCCGGCGCTTTGATGCGCGGCATGAGCGAACCAAGACGCAAGCGCGGCGCCGAGCGAACCAGCAACAGGGGACCGACCGCCATCCCGCAACTGCCGTTGCGCCGCGTCACCAATCCCTATCCGCCAATGGCGATGCTCTCGGCCGACCAGATCGAGGCGATCCACCAGGCGTCGATGCATATCTTGGAGAATTTCGGCATCGAGGTGATGAGCCCGCGGGCGCTGTCGCTGTTCGAGAAGGCCGGGGCCAAGGTCGATCATGCAACGATGAACGTCCGCATCGATCGCGGCATGATCGAGGAAGCGCTGAAGACGACGCAGTCCAGCTATACGCTGACGCCGCGCAATCCCGCCCATGCCGTCCACCTCGGCGGCAATACCATCAACTTCACGCTCGTCGCCGGGCCGCCGAATGTGCACGACATGGAGCGCGGCCGCCGTGCCGGCAATTTGCGCGATTATTCCGATCTCGTCCGGCTGGCGCAGCATTTCAACTGCATCCACATGCCAGGCAACCAGGTCTGCGCGCCGGTAGAATTGCCGGCGAATTCCCGTCATCTCGACACCTATTTCGCCAATCTGACACTGACCGACAAAAGCTTTCACGTCTCGGCCATCGGCCGCGGCAGGGCGCTCGACGGCATCGAAATGATGGCAATCGCGCGCGGACTGACGCTTGACGAGATGCGCGACGATCCCGGCGTCACCACGATCATTTCGGTCAATTCGCCGCGCCGCTTCGACGAGATGATGGCCGAGGGGCTGATGACGATGGCCGAGTTCGGCCAGTCGGTGGCGGTAACGCCATTCACGCTGATGGGGGCGATGAGCCCGGTGACGCTTGCCGGCGCGCTCGCCCAGCAGAATGCCGAGGCGCTGTTCGGCGTGGTGCTGACGCAGCTCGTCCGCCCCGGAGCGCCGGTGATGTATGGCGCCTTCACCTCCAATGTCGATATGAAATCGGGAGCGCCGGCGTTCGGCACGCCTGAAAACACCAAGGCGAATATCGCGTCCGGACAGTTGGCGCGGCGTTACAACCTGCCTTATCGCACAACGCCGGGCTCGGCTTCCAATGCCGCCGACGCGCAAGGCGCCTATGAGACGCTGATGGCGCTGTGGGGCGCGGTGCTCGGCCATGGCAACCTCGTCTACCATGCCGCCGGCTGGCAAGAGGGCGGACTGACAGCGTCGTTCGAAAAGTTCATCATCGACGTCGAGATGATCCAGCACATGATGGAGTTTTTGCGCCCGATCGAGGTCAACGAGGCCGAGCTTGCTGTCGAGGCTCTGGGTGCGGTTCCGACCGGCGGCCATTTCTTCGGCGAGCCGCACACTCTGGAGCGCTACGCCACAGCCTTCTACCAGCCGATGCTGTCCAACTGGCAAAATTTCGAGGCCTGGCAGGAGGCTGGCGGGCTCGATGCCACGGCGCGGGCGACGAGGCTTTGGAAGAAGGCGCTGGAGGACTATGTCGAGCCGGTGATGGAAGTCTCCAGGCGCGAGGCGCTTGAGACGTACGTGGCCAAGCGCAAGGAAGCGATCGGGCAAAGCGAGCCGTGATGATCGAAGGCTCGCGCTCGTGGGGCTCCTCCCCGAATTCATCGTTCCCATCCAACTCGTTGACGTCAGAGAGAATCCCATGAAATCGCATGCAAAGGTAGTGGTTATCGGCGGTGGCGTCGTCGGGTGCTCCGTGCTGTTCCATCTGGCCCGGCACGGCTGGACAGACATCGTGCTTCTGGAGCGCGATGAATTGACCTCCGGCTCGACCTGGCACGCCGCCGGCGGCATGCACACGATCAATGGCGATCCCAATGTCGCCAAGCTGCAGAAATACACAATCTCGCTCTACAAGGAGATCGAGGAACTGTCCGGCCAGGCGACCGGCGTGCATTTGACAGGCGGCGTCTTGCTGGCAGCGACGGAGGCGCGGCTCGACTGGCTGCGCGGCGTCGTCGCCAAGGGCCGCTATCTCGGCATCGAGCTCGAGGAGATATCGCCTGATGAGGCGGCCGAGCTGATGCCGTTGCTCGATCCCAAGCAGTTCGTCGGTGCCGTGCGCAACAAGGAGGACGGTCATCTCGATCCGTCCGGCGTTACCCATTCCTACGCCAAGGCGGCGAGGAAGCTTGGTGCCGAGGTCGAGCGTTTCACCAAGGTCGAGGACATTGTGCGGCGCGCCGACGGGTTGTGGCGTGTCATCACCAACAAGGGTGAGGTGGTGGCCGAGCATGTCGTCAACGCCGGCGGCCTGTGGGCGCGTGAGGTCGGCCGCATGGTCGGGCTGGAGCTGCCGGTGCTGGCGATGGAGCACATGTACCTGATCACCGAGGACATGCCGGAAGTCGCCGCCTGGAACCAGAAGACTGGTTCCGAAATCATCCATGCCGTGGATTTCGATGGCGAGCTGTATTTGCGCCAGGAGCGCGGCGGCATGCTGATGGGCACTTATGAAAAGGCCAACAAGCCTTGGTCCGAGTTCCAGACGCCATGGAATTTCGGCCACGAGCTGCTCGAACCCGACATCGACCGGATCGCGCCGTCGCTGGAGGTCGGCTTCCGGCATTTCCCGGCCTTCCAGAACACCGGCATCAAGCAGATCATCAACGGGCCCTTCACCTTCGCACCGGACGGCAATCCGCTGGTCGGGCCGGTGCGCGGCCTGCCGGGGTTCTGGGTGGCCTGTGGTGTCATGGCCGGGTTCTCGCAGGGCGGCGGCGTCGGGCTGGCGCTGTCGAACTGGATGATCGAAGGCGATCCCGGCGCCGATATCTGGGCGATGGATGTGTCGCGCTACGGTGACTGGGCGACGATGGCCTATACCAACGCCAAGGTGCGCGAGAACTATTCGCGGCGGTTTTCGATCCGCTTCCCGAACGAGGAACTGCCGGCTGGGCGACCGCTCAAGACGACGCCGGTCTATGATCTGTTGTCGGCCGAGGGCGCGCAATGGGGCGTCGCCTATGGGCTGGAAGTGCCGCTGTGGTATGCGCCCGAAGGGGTCAAGGACGAATTCTCCTGGCGCCGCTCGAGCGACTTCGAGCATGTCGCGAAAGAAGTGGAGACGGTTCGGCAACGCGTTGGTCTGTCGGAAATCTCGTCATTTGCCAAATACAGAGTGACCGGCGCGGGTGCAGCAACCTGGCTCGACCGCTTGCTGGCCTGCAAGCTGCCAAGGCCCGGCCGCATGGCGCTGGCGCCGATGCTGAAGGAAGACGGCAGGCTAATCGGCGATTTCACGCTGGCCAATCTCGGCGGTCCAAATTCTGCATGTAAGGATTGGTTCCTGGCCGGCAGCGGTGTCGCCGAGCAGTACCACATGCGCTGGTTCGAAGCGCACCTGCCGAAGGACGACTCTGTTAGCATCGAGGCGCTGGGAGCAAAACTCACCGGCTTATCGATCGCCGGGCCGAGCGCGCGGAACCTTCTTGAAAAGGTCACACGATCTGACGTGTCGAATACGGCCTTTCCGTTCATGGCCATCAGCAGGATGGATATCGGCATGGCGCCGTGCCTGGTCGGGCGCGTCAGCTACACCGGCGACCTCGGCTACGAGATCTGGGTGGCGCCGGAATATCAGCGTGCCGCCTGTCAGGCGCTGATGGCGGCGGGCGAGGAATTCGGCATCGGCCTGTTCGGCTCGCGCGCGCTCAATGCGCTGCGGCTCGAGAAGAATTACGGCTCATGGGCGCGCGAATACCGGCCGATCTATGGGCCGCTGGAGGCCGGCCTCGACCGCTTCGTCGCCTACGGCAAAGAGGCCGATTTCATCGGCAAGCAGGCGGCGTTGGCCGAGCGCAAGCAAGGCGGCAGACTGCGGCTGCGGGCCTTTGTCGTCGATACTGTCGATGCCGACGTCATCGGCGACGAGGCAATCTGGTACGGCGGTGCCGTGCGCGGTTGGGTCACGTCGGGCGGCTACGCGCATCATTCGAAAAAGTCCGTCGCCATCGGCTATGTGCCGAAAGAGATTGCCGACGAAGCCGACGGCTTCGAGATTGAGCTTCTGGGCAAACGCCACGCTGCGCGCATGCAGCGGATCCCGCTGTTCGACGCGAATTTCGAGCGGATGCGTGGGTGACGTTTCAGGCACCGCGGCGGTTGTCCAGCGCCAGGGCGCCGGCGCCGGCGAACACCAGATACAGGAAGATGAAACAGAACGATATTGCCGCATCGCCGCCGTTGTTGACCGGGAAGAAGTCGCGCGGCATGTGCGCCATGAAATAGGCGATCGCCATCTCGCCGCTGAGAAGGAATGCCACCGGCCTGGTGAAAAGCCCCAATACCAGCAGGATGCCGCCTCCGAATTCCAGGATGGCCGCGGTCAGCGATAGCCCGCTCATGGTGCCGGCATGGTCGCCGACGGGGAAATTGAACAGTTTCTGGGTGCCGTGCTCAATGAACTGCAGCGCCGTCATGATGCGCAAGGCGGCAAGGGCGAACGGTTGATATCCGGCGAGGCCTTCGAAAAGCTTCATCTACGACTCCATTTTCACCTAGCCCGGCCATAGGTCATCGCCAAAGGCCGGACCATTCACATAGTCCGGCCTGCATTCAACTGTCGGTGAGTGAGTCGTGAGGCGTGCTGCAGCCTTGGGGCCGCACGATGGCGGCCCCGCGATCAGCGCGGCCGTTAATGCCCGGGCGCTGTCAGAGCAAAGTGCGCGCCTTGCGGGTCTGTGCACTGTACGATCCAGCTGCCGCCGGGGACCTCCATCGGACCCATCAGGATCTTGCCGCCATTGTCGGTGACGCGCTTGGCTGCCGCGTCGATGCCGGGCACGTTGAAATAGAACTGCCAGACCGGCGCCGGGATCTGCTCGGGCTTGTTCATCATGCCGCCAACGGGCTCGCCGCCGAAGGCGAAAAGCTGATAGACGCCCATCGGACCCATATCCATGGCGTCGCCCTTCTCCCAGCCGAACTGGCTGGAATAGAAATCGAACGCCGCCTTCCAGTCTGACGTGTAGAGCTCATGCCAGCCGATGTTGCCGGGGGTCGCCAACTGTAGCGGCGGCTGGTCGGGGCCGCTGGGCTGCAGGAAGTTGAACATCGCGCCTTGCGGGTCTGCAACGACGGCGAAGCGGCCGACGCCAGGAATGTCGTCGGGCTCGCGGTGAACCGCGCCACCAGCCTTCTTGAGGGAGGCCGTTGCGGCATCGACATCCCTGGTGAGGATATAACCGACCCAGGCCGGCGGCATGCCCATCTTGCGCGCGTCATCGGGCAGCGTCATCAACCCGCCGACGCCGCGCTCGCCGACATTCATGACGATATAGCGCGGCATGCCCTGGGCCCCTTCGAAAGGCTGCCCCCTCCAGCCCACCACGGAGGTGTAAAACGCCTCGGCGGCGTCGAGATCGGTGGTCATCAGCTCGTACCAGAAGAAGGGCATGGGGGACTGTGGCATTGTCGTGCTCCTTGCGGTTTGTACATCGATCATGCGCGATCCATTCTAGGACGATCTTCACGACGAAAATCCGACAGCGGCCAAAAAAGATGACGGCAAATTGGAAATGTTACCGGGTTGCGCGCCCTGCGGTTTTCGACTTTGCTCTCAGTCAACGAGGGGTTGTTGATCCATGCGCCGGATGTCGCTCACTTCCCTGACCAGAGCGGACCATCACCAGTCTAAGGCCTATCCCGCTGCCCGGAATGGTTGTGGAAGGCGTGGTGCGCAACGCAGTGATCAGATCCAAGCGGCTATGGCTTCACGAGCAATCACCTCTACCGTGCATTCGAGACTGAGCAATAGGAAATGCGAACAGTCGTCTGTCGGCCCGGGTATTGATCGCAACCAGTGCGAGTTCTCGACTCGGAGGAGGGGCCATCTATAGGAGGCTTGCCTGCCAGAGCCAATCAAGGGGATTGAGCTGCTAGCGCTGACATGGGTCACTCCCAACATGTCGTCATAAGCCGAAATTGCTAGCACTCCGTGGAAGTTGATCTTGAGGGTTCGTTCGGACGTCCCGACGAAGAAGTCGCCTTCGACGGCCAATTCAAAGTAGTTGTCGGATTTCAGACGCCACACCTGGCAGGCAGCCAGCGGTAAATCTTGCACAGGCTCCCACCGCTGAACCGCCTCCTGAACAATGTCCATCACCTTCTCCAATGTTTGAAAGTCGCGCACGATGCTCAAGCGCCTACCGCCCTGATAGCCAATTCTGCGCGCCGCATCCTTGAGGCGCAACGGACGGTGCTCAAAAAACATGAGTGCATCTATCATGTTTTGTTCAGCCCTTTCAGCGATTTGCACCGAAAATTGACCAATTGATAAAAAAATAAAACGTGCTAGCCTTCCCCAAAACAAGAACATGGGGAACTGACGATGCCAGAAGGCCAGTTCAAGCAAGGCATTGCCGGCGGGCGGCTCTCGCCGGACCAATATGCTGATAACTTCGCCGACCTGCACCCGCCGCTCGATCATCACGAGGCGCTGGTCGAGTCCGACCGCTGCTATTTCTGCTATGATGCGCCGTGCATGAATGCATGCCCGACCTCGATCGACATCCCGCTGTTCATCCGCCAGATTTCGACGGGCAATCCGATCGGCTCAGCCAAGACTATTTTTGATCAGAACATTTTGGGCGGCATGTGCGCCCGCGTCTGCCCGACCGAGACGCTGTGCGAAGAAGTCTGCGTGCGCGAGGTGGCCGAAGGCAAGCCGGTGCAGATCGGTCGCCTTCAGCGCTACGCCACCGATGTCGCCATGGCCGAAAACAAGCAGTTCTACGAGCGCCCCGAACCGACCGGCAAGACGGTCGCCGTGGTCGGCGCCGGACCGGCGGGGCTTGCCGCCGCGCATCGGCTCTCCCGCTACGGCCACGACGTGACCATCCTGGAAGCTCGGCCAAAGCCCGGCGGCCTCAATGAATACGGTATCGCCGCCTATAAGAGCGTCGACAATTTCGCCCAGGCTGAAGTCGACTATGTCACGTCGATCGGCGGCATCGACATCCAGAACGGCAAGGCGCTCGGCCGTGATTACCAGCTGTCGGATCTGACCAGGAATTACGATGCGGTGTTCCTCGGCATGGGGCTTGCCGGCGTCAATGCCTTGCGAGCGGATGGCGAGGAGGCGCCGGGCGTCAGCAATGCTGTCGAGTTCATTGCCGAGCTTCGCCAGGCCAGTGATCTGGCCAGCCTGCCGGTCGGCCGGCGTGTTGTCGTCATCGGCGGCGGCATGACGGCGATCGACGCGGCGGTGCAATCGAAGCTGCTCGGAGCCGAAGAGGTAACGATCTGCTATCGGCGCGACCCGGAGCACATGAACGCCTCCGAATTCGAGCAGGATCTGGCTGCCGCCAACGGCGTCATCATCCGGCACTGGTTGCAGCCGAAGCGGGTCATTGCCGACGCCGGCAAGGTGTCGGCGATCGAGCTCGAATACACCGCGATGGACGGCGACCGGCTCGTCGGCACCGGCGAGCGGCTGACGCTCGTCGCCGACCAGGTGTTCAAGGCGATCGGCCAGAGTTTTGTCCCGGCTGCGCTCAACGGCAGCGGGGCTTTGCTTGACCTGGAAGCCGGCCGCATCAAGGTCGACGCCGAAGGCCGCACCTCGCTGCCAAACGTCTGGGCCGGCGGCGACTGCATCTTTGGCGGCGACGACCTGACAGTCTCGGCCGTCGCACAAGGCCGCGACGCGGCGGAAAGCATTCATCGGGCACTGACCTCGAACGGGAGGGCATGAGCATGGCAGACATCCGCAACAATTTCGTCGGCATCAAATCGCCGAACCCGTTCTGGCTAGCCTCGGCGCCGCCGACCGACAAGGCCTATAACGTCATCCGCGCCTTCAAGGCTGGCTGGGGCGGCGTTGTCTGGAAGACGCTCGGCGAAGAAGGGCCGCCGGTGGTCAACGTCAACGGGCCGCGCTACGGCGCCATCTGGGGCGCCGATCGTCGCCTGCTTGGCCTGAACAATATCGAGCTGATCACCGACCGTGACCTGCAGGTCAATCTGCGCGAGATCAAGCAGGTCAAGATGGACTGGCCCGACCGGGCGATCGTCGTCTCGCTGATGGTGCCGTGCGAGGAGCATGCCTGGAAGGCGATCCTGCCGGTGGTCGAGGAGACCGGCGCTGACGGCATCGAGCTCAATTTCGGCTGCCCGCACGGCATGTCGGAACGCGGCATGGGTGCGGCAGTCGGCCAGGTGCCGGAATACATCGAAATGGTGGTGCGTTGGTGCAAGGCCAATACCCGCATGCCGGTCATCACCAAGCTGACGCCCAACATCACCGACATACGCAAGCCGGCACGCGCTGCCCTTGCCGGCGGCACCGACGCGGTGTCGCTGATCAACACCATCAATTCGATCACCGGCGTCAACCTCGACAATTTCGCGCCGGAGCCGACGATCGACGGCAAGGGTTCGCATGGCGGCTATTGCGGTCCGGCGGTGAAGCCGATCGCCATGAACATGGTGGCCGAGATCGCGCGCGATCCGGAAACGCATGGCCTGCCGATCTCCGGTATCGGCGGCATCACCACCTGGCGCGACGCCGCCGAATTCATGGCGCTCGGCGCCGGCAATGTGCAGGTGTGCACGGCGGCGATGACCTACGGCTTCAAGATCGTGCAGGAGATGATCGCCGGCCTGGAAAACTGGATGGACGAGAAGGGCCATGCCACGCTCGACGACATCGTCGGCCGTGCCACGCCCAACGTCACCGACTGGCAGTATCTCAATCTCAACTACGTCGCCAAGGCGCATATCGACCAGGATGCCTGCATCAAATGCGGCCGCTGCCACATCGCCTGCGAGGACACTTCGCACCAGGCGATCACCGCAATCGTCGACGGCGTCAGGCATTTCGAGGTGATCGAGGCCGAATGCGTCGGCTGCAATCTCTGCGTCAATGTCTGTCCGGTCGAGAACTGCATCACCATGGAGGCGTTGGCGGTCGGCGTGATGGACCAGCGCACCGGCAGGCCGGTGTCGCCGATCTATGCCAACTGGACGACGCATCCGAACAATCCGATGGCCAAGGTGGCGGCGGAGTAGCGCACAGCCCGTTGTGGAAAAGCGGCACCTGCGGGCGCCGCTTTTTTCAAATGGCTATTGCGGACATAAATTATCCAGGATAGTATATCTCCATGAATTGGAGATCAGAACAATGAAGCTGGGCGAAGGCGTCGAAGCGGCCATCCACTGCGCCGCGATGCTCGCCGGCGTTGACGGCGCCGCGACCTTGCCAGGTGCTGCCATGGCCGAAGCGTTCGGGCTGTCGCCGAGCTATCTGCTTAAGCATCTCAACGCGCTGACTGCGTCCGGCATTCTGGAATCAGTGCCGGGGCCGTCCGGCGGCTACCGGCTGGCGCGGCCGGCGGAACGCATAACGCTGCTCGATATCGTGCTGGCCGTCGAGGGGCGTGAACCGGCGTTCCGCTGCGCCGAAATCCGCCAGCGCGGCCCAGCGAAGCTCGATGCCTCGGTCTATGTCAAACCCTGCGGCATCAACGTAGCCATGCTGAAGGCCGAGCGTGCCTATCGCGCCGCGCTCGCCGACGCCCGGCTGTCCGACATCGTTGCAGAATACACGGCCGATGCCGATCCCCGTTCGGTCGCCGCGAACTGCGCCTTCGTCGAGCGCCATCGGCGGCCGCAGAAATCAAGTTCAACCAAGCAAGCATGAAAGGCTACAGACGATGAAACAGAGGCTGCAATTTTTCGGCGCGGCGCCGGAGATCATGAAGGCGGTGTCGGCGCTCAACAAGGCAGTCGACGAATGCGGGCTCGAAAAAAGCCTGTTGCATCTGATCAAGCTCAGGGCGTCGCAGATCAACGGCTGCTCGTATTGCGTCGAGATGCATAGCCGCGAAGCGCGCCGCGACGGCGAAAGCGAGCAGCGGCTCTATCTCGTCTCCGCCTGGAAGGAATCGCCGCTGTTTTCAGAGCGCGAACGCGCGGCCTTGGCCTGGACCGACGCGCTGACCAGGATTGCCGACAACGGTGTGTCGGACGAACTCTATGCAAGGACGCTCGAATATTTCTCGGAAGAGGAGCTGGTCAAGCTCTCGGTGGCGCTCGGCATGATCAACACCTGGAACCGGCTTTGCGTTCCGTTCCATGCAATCCATCCGATGCCAGCGGTCATGGCCGCTTGAGGACCAGGCGCGCGGCCTTGGGC